>NZ_VJWO01000004.1:0-207749 GCF_014889455.1 Pseudomonas sp. K8 | reverse complement strand
CTCCCGCCCGGATCAGCAGTAACCGCTGCAAGGACGCGACTGATGACATCTATTGAAAAACCTTCCCAACTGCCCATCGCAATTGGCGAAGCGCTCAAGGGCGCCTTCCCACAATTGCGTGTGGGCAACCACCAGGACTTCCAGGGCACCGGGGATAAAACCGGCGTGCTGATTACCGTGGAACGCAACGGCCCCGGCGTTCGATCCCTTGAAGGACGTAAGGCCCATGCACTGTCGGTGTCACTCATGGCCAGGGTTGTCAGTGGTTCGGCGCCTTACGACGCCTGCGACCTGGCCAGTCAATTGATGGATTTGGCCCTCGATAATCGCTGGGGCCTGCCGTCGGACCAGTGTGACCTGCCAAGCGCCATCGTCGCGGCGCCGAGCCTACAGGGCAGTGCCGAAACCGACTACGACAGTTGGACAGTGTCCTTCACCCAAAACATCTACCTCGGCCCGCCGATACTCGAAGATCCCACCGGAAAACCGCTGTTTGCCTGCAGGTGGGAAGTCTCGAATATCGACGATCCTGACCAATACCGACCTTTGCAGGAGTAGTCCATGTTCGATGCTTTGTTACGCATGCAACTGGGACCGATCGTCGAGCGCCTGGCGGAAATGGAGGCCCAGCTCGAAGACCTGTACCGACGCGCTGAAAGCTTTTGTCGGATCGGCATATGCCAGCAGGTCGACGCCGCCAGCAATACCTGCATCGTCAGCCACGGCGATTTGCTTACCCCGGCAATTGGTTTTTTCAACCCCAGCGCGGGCGCGCAGACCGAAACGCGCATCCCGTCAGTGGGCGAGCAATGTTTGTTGCTCAACTATGGCGGTGGGGAAGGCGCTGCACAGTCGGTAGCGCTTTTCGGCCTCAACAGTAGCCTGTTTCCGCCGGTCTCCAGCGTTGCATCGTTGACCCGGCGCCGCCACCAGGACGGGACGCAAAGTGACTATGACGACGCCAGCCACACATTCAACTGGACCAACGGGCCCACCGTGTTCAGCGGTTCCCGCGAACAGGTCGAGGCGAAGGTCGGCGCTGCCACGCTGCAGATGAGCGCCAAGCACATCACCTTGCAACTCGGCGCCGTCGGTGTGCTGCTGGATGCCGGCGGCGTGCATTTGAGCGGCCCGCTGGTGGATCACCAAGGCCGCGTGATCAGCACCGCATAAGGATTTGCCATGATCGGAATCGATAGGAATACCGGGGCAGCGGTCGATGACTGGCTGCAATTCGTACAGCGTGCCACCCGAGCGCTGACCACCCCCGTGGGCACTCGCCAGAAGCGCCCGTTGTACGGCTCGCTGATCCCCCAACTGCTCGGGCAGAACCTCGGCGACGACCTCTTGATCCTCGCCCAAAGCCACGCCGCCAAAGCGTTCTACAACGTCGAGAACGGCATCGCCGACTTTCAACCCCAGGTCATCGTCGCCAGTCGCCAGGGCGCCGGTCTGTTGCTGCGGTTTGCCGGCACGTGGAAAAACCGCCAACAATCCTTCGAGGTCATGACATGAGCATGCTGATCCCTGGCCAGAACCAACTGGCGGAGCCGGCCATCATTGCCGTCGACGCGTTCGAGCCGTTGCTGGCGCAATTCAAGGCGTTCGTCATCGACTACGTCGCCGCCCGCGCGCCACAAAGTGCCGCCAAACTCAAGGTCAGCCTCGATAACGAAAGCGAACTGCTGAGTCTGGCCCTGGAAGCGTTTTGCGTGCGTCTGCAAACCCACGAACGCCAGTACAACGCACGCATCAAGCAGATGCTGGCGTGGTGGGCCACCGGCAGTAACCTCGACGCACGCCTGGCCGATATGGGCCTGGAGCGCCAGGTGCTGGACCCCGGCGACCCAGCGGCCTTCCCGCCGGTGCCGCCGACACTGGAAAGCGACGACGACGCCCGCTTGCGCTATTACTTGGCGCCCCACGCGCCGGCGGCGGGTTCTCGCATGCAGTATCGCCGCGAGGTGTTCACCCTCGGCGAACGACCTGCGGTCAATGTAGAAAGCGCGACACCGGGTGTGGTCACGGTCACCTATACCTTCGACCCGGATGGTTATGCGGCTCAGGTCAAGGATGGCAGCGGCCGACGCACCGCCCCCGGTGAGGTGATGGTGACGGTGCTGTCCAGGGACGGCGATGGAAGCGCTTCCGCCGATTTGCTTGACGGCGTGCGCAGACATTTCGCACGCCCCGATGTACGGCCGGAAACTGATCTCGTCACTGTCCAAAGTGCGCAGATCCAACGCTACAAGATTCGCGTGGTGGCCAAGATCAACGCCGGCCCGGACTCGGGCCTGACCCAAGTGGCCGCGCAACACTTGCTGCAAACCTACGCCGAATCCTGTCACCGCCTGGAAGGGCGCGTAGACCCGAGCTGGATCGACTACGCCATCCACAGCGCCGGAGCGGCGCAGCTGCAAATCCTTGAACCGCTGGCACCGATTGTCTGCTCGGCGTTCCAGGCGCCGTATTGCACGGGTGTCGAGGTGGAGGTACGCACGCTATGAGTGAGCCCAAACCGAGTCTGTTGCCCGCCAATAGCTCACCGCTGGAGAAAGCGTTGGACCTGGGGTTTGGCAGGTTGCTCGAGCGGATCATGCCGCCGTTTCCGGCCTTGATGAACCCGCTGCAAACACCCTCCGAATTCCTTCCTTACCTGGCCGCCGACCGAGGCGTCAGCGAATGGGACGCGGATGCCAGCGAAACGGAAAAGCGCCTCACCGTGGGCTTGTCCTGGCAGATCCAGCGCCAGGCCGGCACGCCCAAGGCTTTGAGTTATGCGGTGGAGTCGCTGGGTTTCAGCCCCAACATCAGCGCCTGGTATCAACAGCGGCCGCAGGGCGTGCCTTACACCTTCGATGTGCAGGCGATCATCGGACGCAGTTGGTCCAGCGGTGACCATAACCGATTGATCCGCCGTATCAACGCCGCGAAGAGCGAGCGCGACCAGGCGACGATTACCGTGGTTCACCAGACACAAGCACGCCTTGGCCTGACCGCGATTGTCCACGCCCCGTTTAACGACAGCGAGTTAAGCCTGCAAGGCGCGTTACCCGAACTTGCCTTGGGCGCTCGACTTAACAGTGCCGGCGTTGCCCGGCACTACACCATTAACGACTACGACCTCAGGGCGCAGCCATGACAGATGACATTACGCGCCTGGTGCGCTTCACCTCCAAGGGTTTGGATGAAGTGCTGCAGGCAAAGAACCAGGGCTTGAAAGGCGAAATCACCCACATCGGCGCCGGCACCGGCCGCTACAACCCAGACGGCACGGAAGTGGCCTTGCGTGACGAGCGCCAGCGGGTGGCGATTGTGGATTACGAGGAATTGGGCGAGCGCCAACTCAGGATGGCCGCGCTGTTCGATGGCGATGGCGAGTATGAGATTGGTGAGTTCGGTTTTTACCTCGCCAGTGGGACGTTGTTGGCGGTGTATTCCGTCGCTGGGAAGTTGCTGACGTATAAAGCGGCGGCGGCTCGGGTGCTGCAGAAGTTCACGTTGGATGTTTCGCCGTTGCCGGCGGAGAGCGTGACGATTGTGGTGGGGAGTGAAAACCTGAATGTGTTGCTGGCTGAGGAGTTGGCGGCACTATCGGCAGCGAGTATCGATAATATGGCGCGAGGTGTCGGTTTGTTGTTTCGTGTAATTGAAGGTGAGCGAAAAGTATAGGGTTCCATTAGTCTTGGGACTTATCCGAATTAATGGCTGAGTTTTTTGGTGCTCTGGATACAAAACTTAAGGAGTTATAATTTTGAGTATGGAACAACAGCTTGCTGCCGTCGTCAGTGCGGCTAATAATCTGGCCGGTGTGGTTACTGGGAAAATTGACGAGATAGATGAGGCAATCGCTAATGCTCGATTGGCATACGATTCGCAGCTTTTAGATCTCAAGCGTAAATTGCCACGGTTGGCAGTTACGAAGAATTTTAACTTGTACCCTAATGCTGATGCTACCTTGATTGATGGTTGGGGGATTCATGGCGAGGTTGCCTGCACTAAGCTGCGCTCAATTACGACTGAATCGCAAGCTACCGGGCGTCCGCAAGCGGATGTAGATTTTATGCTAAAAGTCCAAGCAGATATTCGCGAACAGTTTCCAACGTTTGATATTAGGGCGAGTGAATACTGGCGGACCGTTGTGAATGTCTGGCAAATGAAGTGGGCAGCCTCTGGGGTTAGCCCGTGGTTAGCATTTCCTTATACTGTTGACACCGCGCTTTCCAATGGTACGCGTGCGGTTCCTCTAAATTCTTATATAACGCTCGGTGCTTTCGTTCGGGTGTTGGAAGGCAGTGTTACCGGCGCTTGGAGTGTCGGTGCTGAAAAAGGTAAGTGGCGCTGGTGTTCGACGGTCGTTGCCCCGACAGAACTATTTGGTGCTTATTATCATCTTCATCCTATGCGAACTTCATCTTCCGGTGTCATTGAGGTGATGTTGGCGGGAGCATGCACGGGTGTGGTAACCAATCCAGGTGATTGGGGAACTATGTTGGCTTTGAGCTAAGGATATTTTATGAAACCTGTTTTTGTACCTTCAGAACTTCATCCACTTATTAAGTGGCAGGTCATTCGTAGTGCTCGTGATCAGGATTTGTCTGCCAGTGACTATGCGGCTATGCCCGATTATCCAATGCAGGATAAAAATAAATCGGCCTTCCTGGCGTACCGGCAGGGCTTGAGAGATATTCCTGATCAGGGAGGCGATCCTGACGCCGTTGTATGGCCCCCCAAGCCTGAGTTTCTCAAATAAACCAACCGCGAAAGCGGTTTTTTTTCGCCCCCCCCAAAGCCCCTCCCGCAGGGGCTTTGGCGTTCTACACCCGGAGATTTTCCCACCATGCCTAACCGCCAAACCTACACCGTCCTAATCCCATTCCCCACCGGCGCCGGCCATTGGTCCACCGCCGGCCAGGAACTGGAACTGCTGGACGTCGAAGCATCCGCCCTGCGCACCGCTGGCCGCTTGGAACTGACCAGCGTCCTCAATACCACCCCCAAGAAGGCTGAATAATCATGGCTGAGGTTTTGAACTTCGAGCACAACGGCATCACTGTGAACGCAACTGAGTCCCCCGAGGCCATGGGCGGCCTTGGCGACAACGTCATCGGCCTGGTCGGCACCGCGCCGAATGCCCACGCGTCGATCCCGAAAAACGCCCCGTTCCGCATCAACAGCTTCACCACCCAGGCGCTGCTGGACCCTACCGGCAGTGAGGCGGGCACGCTGTTTCAGGCGGTGTACCAGATCCTCAAAGTGGTCAAGGTACCGGTCTACGTGGTGATCGTGGAGGAGGGCGCAACCCCGGCTGACACGATCAACCATGTGATCGGCGGTAACGAACCGGTCACCGGGCGCAAACTTGGCCTGGCGGCCCTGAGCAGTGTGGCGGAAGATCTGACCATCATCGGCGCCCCAGGCTTCACCGGCACCAAGGCCGTGGCGAGCGAGTTCGCCGCCTTCGGCAAGCGCATCAAGGCCCGTGTGGTGCTGGATGGCAAGGACGCTTCTGTTGCCGATCAGGTGACCTACAGTGGTGAACTGGGCGGTGCCGATCTCGGTTTCGACCGCTGCCTGCTGGTACACAACATGCCGTCGGTGTACTCCAAGGCCGCGAAGAAGAACGTGTTTCTTTCGCCGTCGTCCCTGGCCATCGCAGCACTGGCCAAGGTCAAGCAGTGGGAAAGCCCGGGTAATCAGGTGACCTTCGCCGAGGACGTTTCCCGCGTGGTCGAGTACAACATTCTCGACACGTCCACCGAAGGCGACCTGCTCAACCGCTACGGCGTGAGCTACTACGCCCGCACCATCCTCGGCGGTTTTTCGCTGCTGGGTAACCGCTCAATCACCGGCAAGTTCATCAGCTACGTCGGCCTGGAAGACGCCATCAGCCGCAAGCTGGTCAAGGCCGGCCAGAAGGCCATGGCCAAGAACCTCACCAAGTCCTTCATGGACCAGGAGGTCAAGCGCATCAACGATTGGCTGCAAACCCTGGTCGCCGACGAAACCATCCCCGGTGGCAGTGTGTACCTGCACCCGGAGTTGAACAGTGTCGAGAAGTACAAGAACGGCACCTGGTTCATCGTTATCGACTACGGCCGCTATGCGCCCAATGAACACATGATTTATCAACTCAACGCCCGCGATGAAATCATCGAGCAGTTCCTGGAGGACGTTCTCTAATGTTTACCAACCGAGTCAGACAGGCCATTGCGGCCACCCTCCAAGGCCTGCCGCTGTCCGCGACCGTGGAAGAGTTCACCCCGCCGAAGATCGAGTTCGACATGGAGTCCATGTCCGGCGGGCGCTTCATTGCCGAGGAAATGGCCAAGAGCGGCAAAGTGCTCAACGCCAAGCTGATCCTGCAAGGCGCCGGCCCGGAAATCATGCTGGCCCTGGGCGTGCGGATGGGGGACGACATTCTGCTGAACGTGCGTGAAGCCGGCCAGGACCAGGACGGCAAGACCTACTTCACCTACCACACCGTGGGCGGCAAGCTCAAATCCCTGGAGGAGGCAAAGCTGAAGATGGGCGAGAAGGCCACCACCACGCTGGAGTTGTCCTGCCGCACCTATAACCGCCTGGAAAACGGCATTTCGGTGATCGACATCGACGTGCGTACCCAGAAGTTCGTCCTCAACGGCGTCGATATTCTGGGCGACGCCCGCCGCGCGGTGTTGATGCCGTAACCCCTCGGGGGCGGGTTCGCTCGCCCCCATACTTGACCAAGGAATTGCCTCATGGCCTGGATGCCACCGCTGCACCTCCTGCTGGCCCCGATCACCGCCGACACCGGCGCGACGATCGAGCAGGTGCAACTCAAACCGCTGTACTACGCCGCGCAAAAAGACGCGCTGGCCCGGGCCGGTGATGACGAGGACGACCAGTTCTTCGAACTGGCGAAACTCGCCACCGGCCTGTCGGAAAAAGAGCTCGACCAACTCAAGCGCCCGGACTACGTGAGCATCGCCCAATACGTACATGAGATGTCGACGCGCCCGGCGTCATTCTTCCTGCAAGCGCCCGAAGCTGCGACCCACGACCAGCCCGTCCACCTGCTGTTGCCCCTCGACGCGGCCGGCCGCACCTGGACCGAGCTGCCCCTGGAAATGCCCGCCCTGCGCGCGACCAAAGTGATGAAAAAACTCGCCACCAACAAAGAGCGCGCCGAGTTCATCACCGCCCACTGCACCGGCCTGATGATCCCCGACCTGGCTGGCCTGACCGTGCCTGACTGGACGGAATTGCAGGAGCGCATCGATGATTTTTTAAACAAACCGGCGGACTTCTTTCGGAGCGCGACATCGAAGTGATCCTCGACGTGGTGCCGCTGATTTACTCGGTCAATGAAGCGGAAATCCTCGACTGGGACGCCGGAAAAGCACTGCGCCGCTACGACATCGCGATCAATCGCCTTGGCGTTAAACAGGAGTAAGCGGGATGCAAGAGACTCAATACGAGATCAGGCTCGCCGAAGAAGACAAGCGCTGGATGACCTTTGCGGCCCTGTCCAACGAGGCGACACTCAACAGTGTGCTGACCCCCCTTCCTGATAGTTTTGTCGGGCCTTCCAGCCTGGATGCCGAACCGCAGCCATCGTCGGAACTCGGCCTGGCGCTGGTCACGGTGAGCCTGGATATCAACGCATTGACCCTTGAGCAAGTGCGGTTGCGCGAGACGTTGGAAACGCTCAACAGCACATTATTCATTACCAGTGATTCACTGGCGCTCAGGACGGTCGAGACCGTCTCGCAGGCGCAGAACAGTCAACCCAGGGAGCCGCCGCCGGCCGCCGACTCCTGGGTCGACAAAAGCCTGCAGTTCGGGGCCGATGCGGCGAAGACCATTGCCAAGGATGTGGGCTCGAGTTTGTGGGATACGGCCAAGAGCAGGGTCTCGGGCAAGGCCATCGATGCACTGGCGCAAAAGTTTCCCAAAGCCGGCAAGTGGCTTAAAGACGACAAAGACAAAGACAAAGACAAAGACAAAGACAAAGACAAAGACAAGGACAAGGACAACGACAAGGACTGCTGCTGCCGCGGCGAGTCTCTTCGTGGCGCCGTTACCCCGAGCATCATCTTGCCGCCTGGCTATGAGCGTTCTGGCGGGAAAAAGACTTCCGCGAAAAAGACCGCCAAGTCGACGCGGTGGCGGGAGTTGCCCGTCCCCCGTGGCCTCGGCCCGTTGAAGTATGCCGACACCGCCATCAATGTGATCCAGGGCATACGCGATGGCGACGCAAAAGCAGTCACCACCGGCCTGTCTACGGCCGGTGGTGCCTGGGCCGGCGCCTCTGCCGGCGCGGCCATTGGCACCCTGGTTTTGCCTGGCATCGGCACGGCTGTAGGCGGCGCAATCGGCGGCTTGCTCGGCAGTGAAGCGGGCGCTTGGCTTGGGGACAAACTGTTCAGCCCCGCTGACCGCCTGCCCGCACCCAATGCCGTCAGCAAGGAACTCAACAGCGCATGCACGGACAATGTGCAAGTCACCCTGGCCCCCAGCATCCAGATCACCGGCGTCAACCCCGCCGATGCCCAGCAGGTGGTCAATCAGGTGATCCAGGCTCTGCAATTCCAATGCCTGCCGATGCTCTCCGACACCCTCGGGGTTCGGCGCAATGCGGCACTGGCCGATCCAGGAGGTGATTGATGCGACAACAGATGGTGCTGGGCGATTTTATTTTTGGGCTCGCCCGTGGGTTTGCCTATTCCTCGCTGACCCGTAACAGCGACGGCGGCTGGGCTGACCTGGCGATTATCGCGAGCAAACCGCAGTCGCGGCAGAACGGCCAGAAGCTGGAAAAACTCACCTTCAGCGGCACGGCGATGTACGGCGTGGGCATGCAACGCCTGGACGAGTTGCGCGCCCTGCAAAATCAACGCGTGCCGCTGCCTCTGGTGGATGGCATCGGCCGCAACTGGGGCCTGTGGCGGATCAATTCGGTGATGGAAACCCAAAGCAACGTGATCGATGACGGTACCGCCATGCTCATGACCTGGAGCCTTGAATTGGAGGAATTCATCAATGCGTAGAGTGCGAAGTATTGCCGGTTATTCGGTCAACCTGCTGCTCTACCGCGAGCTGGGGCGTTGCGATGACGCCGCGGAAGAAACCCTCTGGCGCTTGAACCCCACGCTTGCTGAATACGGCCCGGTGCTGCCGGCTGGCGTGTGGGTGATCGTACCCGAAATGGCTTCGCGGCCGGCAGCGTTGCGCCTCGTTTCGGCGTGGGATTAAGAAGGAGGCTACATGGCTCAGGGATTTACGCCCATTGTGGAGTTCTATGGCGCCAACGCGGCGCTGCTCAATCAACGTCTGATGCACTGGAGCCATACCGACGCGGCGGGCCTTGAGTCCGACCGCCTTGAACTGACGCTCAACATCGAGGGCCTGGAGGGCCTGCCCAGTCTGAGTGGCAAGATCGGTTTGCGTGTCGGTTATCAAGAGTCCGGCTTGGTGGAAAAAGGCGAATTTGTCATTACCCAGCGCACGCCGGTGCTGTTTCCCATGCGCTTGATGATCGTCGCCACCGCGGCGCCCTTCAGCGCGGGCGATGCCAGTGGTTACCGCCAGCGTCGATCCGCCAGTTATGGACCGATCACCCTGGGCGCGCTGTTTCGCCAACTGGTCAGCCGCCACGGCTATTCGCCGCGGGTGGCACCGGCGCTGGAGGGTATTGCGATTGCCCACATCGACCAATCCAATGAAAGCGACATGGCGTTCATCACCCGCCTTGCCAAACGTTATGGCGCCGTCACCAAACCGATCAACGAACTGTACGTGCTCGCCGAGGCCGGGCAGGTCAAGTCACTCTCCGGCCTGCAACTGCCGGACGTGAAACTGTCGGTCACCGAGGACAATCGCCCCGGCGATCAAGCATTCATCACCGCCAAGCTCGACGAAACCTCGCGCGCCAAATACCAGGGCAGCCGCGTCACCTGGTGGGATGCCGCCGCGGGCAAGCAGCGGGTGGTTCAGGTCGGGGTTGCGCCCTTCAAGACCTTGCGCCAGCGCTGCCAGAACGAAGCCGAGGCGCGGGCGGTGGCTGAGGGTGAATTGCGCCGCGTGGGCCGTGAAGACCTCAAGCTGCAGATCGATTGTCCGGGGAACCCGCTGTTATCGGCCGAAGGGCTGTTGCTGCTGGATGACACCTGGCCTTCCTACATGCAGGGGCGCTGGTCGATCACCAAGGTGACGCATGTCGGCGACCCGGTGACGGGCTATCGCAGTTCGGTCACGGCCGGCGGGTTGTCGGCGTAGTACCTTTTACGGAGTAGGCACCATGCTGATAACACTGCCCCAGCTTCTTTACATCATGCCGGGCGCTCGCCTCAGCGCGGGCATTTTTCTATCCCCGTTAAATGCGGCATTCGCTCGCTACGCGATCGACAATCCGAAACGCCTCGCCGCCTGCCTCGCCCAGATCGGCCATGAATCCGGCGAATTGCGCTACGTCCGCGAACTCGGCAGCGATCAATACCTGAGCAAATACGACACCGGCCCCCTGGCCGTTCGCCTGGGTAACACCGCCGACGCGGATGGCGACGGCCAGAAGTATCGGGGCCGGGGGCTGATTCAGGTCACCGGGCGTCGCAACTATTTAATCTGCAGCCAAGCGCTGTTTGGCGATGAGCGCCTGCTCCTGCAACCGGAACTGTTGGAGCAGCCGCAATGGGCCGCCGAATCCGCCGCCTGGTTCTGGCACAGCAACGGCCTGAACGAACTGGCGGACAACGACCAGTTCACCACCATCACCCGACGCATCAACGGCGGGCTCAACGGCCTGGAGGAGCGTTTGCGCTTGTGGACGCGTGCGAAGGCGGTGCTATGCGTTTCCTAGCGGCCTGGCGTCTGATCGGCGCGTGCCTGTTGAGCGCGCTCGTGTGGCAGGTGCAAGCCTGGCGTTATGGCGCGCAGCTTGAGGCGCAATCGGCGGCCCAGGCGCAGGCGCTCAGCCAGCAAAGCCAGGTAGCTTTGCGCCAGCAACAGGCGCAGCAGGACAAACGGCTGGCGCTTGAGCAACAACTCAGCGCCATCGACCAACAACATGCTCGGGAGTTGAGCGATGCACAACGTCATCAGGCCGCTCTGCGTGATCGCCTGGCCACTGCTGATGTGCGGTTGTCAGTCCTTCTCGACGCCAGCGACAGCGCCAGTGGTTGCGCAATGCCTGCCGCCACCGCCGCCGGCGGCGTGGTTCATGCAGCCCCGCGAGCCCGACTTGACCCGGCGCATGCTCAGCGAATTATCGCCATCACCGACGACGCGGATAACGCCGTGATCGCCTTGCGCGCCTGTCAGGCATATGTGCGGGCCATCGTGCGTTAGTGTCTTGATGCACGCTGCAACTTGCATGGCCGATGGGCTCATGTAGGGTAGGCCAATGCCCGCTCATTCCAGGAGACCTCCGTGAAAGAAATCACCCAACTGGCCGCTGAACTGGGTCGCCGTCTACAGGTGCTCAATGCCCACGTCACCACCGCCGAGTCCTGTACCGGCGGCGGCATCGCCGAAGCCATCACGCGCATACCGGGGAGTTCGGCGTGGTTCGAGGCGGGATATGTCACCTATTCCAACCGGCAGAAAACTCGGCAGTTGGATGTGCCGGAGGCACTGTTCGGCAAAGTGGGGGCGGTCAGCCGCGAGGTGGTGGAGGCCATGGTCAGGGGCGCCCAGGAAAAAAGCCTGGCGCGCTTTGCCGTGGCGGTCAGCGGCGTGGCCGGGCCCGATGGCGGGTCACCGGAAAAACCGGTGGGCACGGTATGGCTGGCGTTCGGCGTGGGTGACGAGGTCACGGCCGAGCGCCAGCACTTCCCCGGCAACCGCGATGAGGTCCGCCGACAAACGGTAAAGGCCGCGCTAGAGGGCTTGTTGCGACGAGCTGCAGCAGAAATAGAAAATCAGGGGTAGGCGATCTCCGATCTTTGTGGAACAATACTGTCTACTTATACAGGTGTTGGCCGTCAGGCCTTATTGATTACGTGAGGACTTTAATGGACGAGAACAAGAAGAAAGCCTTGGCTGCGGCCCTGGGTCAGATCGAACGTCAATTCGGCAAGGGTGCCGTAATGCGTATGGGCGATCACGACCGTCAGGCGATCCCGGCTATTTCCACTGGCTCTCTGGGTCTGGACATCGCGCTCGGCATTGGCGGCCTGCCAAAAGGCCGTATCGTTGAAATCTACGGTCCTGAATCTTCCGGTAAAACCACCCTGACGCTGTCGGTGATTGCCCAGGCGCAAAAGATGGGCGCGACCTGCGCGTTCGTCGACGCCGAGCACGCCCTGGACCCTGAATACGCCGGCAAGCTGGGCGTGAATGTTGACGACCTGCTGGTTTCCCAGCCGGACACCGGTGAGCAAGCCCTGGAAATCACCGACATGCTGGTGCGCTCCAACGCCATCGATGTGATCGTGGTCGACTCCGTGGCGGCCCTGGTGCCAAAAGCTGAAATCGAAGGCGAAATGGGCGACATGCACGTCGGCCTGCAGGCCCGTCTGATGTCCCAGGCGCTGCGTAAAATCACCGGTAACATCAAGAACGCCAACTGCCTGGTGATCTTCATCAACCAGATCCGGATGAAGATCGGCGTCATGTTCGGCAGCCCGGAAACCACCACCGGTGGTAACGCGCTGAAGTTCTACGCGTCGGTCCGTCTGGACATCCGCCGTACCGGCGCGGTGAAGGAAGGTGACGAGGTTGTCGGTAGCGAACCCCGCGTCAAAGTCGTTAAGAACAAAGTGGCCCCGCCATTCCGTCAGGCTGAGTTCCAGATTCTCTACGGCAAGGGTATCTACCTGAACGGCGAGATGATCGACCTGGGCGTGCTGCACGGTTTCGTCGAGAAATCCGGTGCCTGGTATGCCTACAACGGCAGCAAGATCGGTCAGGGCAAGGCCAACTCGGCCAAGTTCCTGGCGGACAACCCGGACGTCGCCGCCGCGCTTGAGAAGCAGATCCGCGACAAGCTGCTGACCCCCGCGCCGGACGTGAAAGCAGCAGCCAACCGTGCGCCGGTTGACGAAATGGAAGAAGTCGACACTGACGTCTGAACCAAACGATGACCGTTGTGCTGGATACACTCGTCGCCGTTCGGCGCACTGCGATGGACCTGCTCGCGCGTCGCGAGCATGGTCGAGTCGAACTGACGCGTAAACTGCGTCAGCGCGGTGCGTCCGCCGAGATGATCGACACTGCCCTCGACCGGTTGACGGAAGAAGGGCTGCTGTCGGAAGCCCGTTACCTCGAAAGTTTTGTGTCCTACCGAGCGCGCTCCGGCTACGGCCCGGCGCGAATTCGTGAAGAGCTGAGCCAGCGCGGCCTGCAACGCGCCGACATCGACCTCGCCCTGCGCGAGTGCGGTATCAGCTGGCAGTCACAGCTGGAAGATACCTGGCGTCGCAAGTTTTCTGGGCATCTTCCGATTGATGCCAGGGAACGCGCGAAACAAGGGCGCTTCCTGAGTTATCGCGGGTTTTCGATGGAAATGATCAATCGGTTGTTCAGCGGTCGGGACATGGACGACTGAACAACGCAAAAAATAAAAGGCCCGCTATGAAAATAGCGGGCCTTTTTTTTTGCTCAAAAATCACGCCGGCTCCGGCGCCACCCGTTGTTGTGTCTTGCCCTGAGCCTGCGCCCAGTTCTCCGGCAAGTTGATGTAATCCACCAACTCCCGCAACCGGCCCTGATCACGCCCGTTGAAGTTGAACACCAGTCGCGTCAGATGACTGAACTGCGGCTCATCGTGCTCTTCTCCGGTGTAGGCGAGCTGCTGGAAGTCTCCACTCAGTCGCAGGCTAGCGAACTCTTTTTGCACCTGAGCCAGCGCCCGCTCACTGAGCGGATGATTCATGCGTATCACAAACTCACGCTTCAGCCAGCGGGTAGAGTGGAAGTTGGCATAGAACTGGTTGATCTCGTCCACCGCGTCTTCAGCGCTGTACACCAGGCGCATCAGCTTCAGGTCGGTAGGCAGCACATAGCGATTGGCTTCCAGCTGGCTGCGGATAAAGTCCAGGGCGCCTTGCCAGAAGCCACCACCTGGTGCATCGAGTAACACCACCGGCACCAGTGGGCTCTTGCCGGTCTGGATCAGCGTCAACACTTCAAGCGCTTCATCCAGGGTGCCGAAACCGCCGGGGCACAACACCAGCGCATCGGCCTCCTTGACGAAGAACAGCTTGCGCGTAAAGAAGAAGTGGAACGACAGCAGGTTCTCGGTGCCGTCGATGGTCGGGTTGGCATGCTGTTCGAACGGCAGGGTAATGTTGAAGCCCAGGCTGTGCTCCAGGCCGGCACCTTCGTGGGCGGCGGCCATGATCCCGCCGCCGCCGCCGGTGATCACCATCAGATCGGAGCGCGCCAGTGCCGCGCCCACTTCCCGGGCCAGGGCATAGATCGGGCTTTCCACCGGCGTGCGCGCCGAGCCGAATACCGTGACTTTGCGCCGCCCCTTGAACTGTTCCAGCACGCGGAAGGCGTGGTCCAGTTCGCGGATGGCTTGCAAGGTGATTTTGGCGTTCCAGCGGCTGCGGTCGTCCTGTGCCATGCGTAGCGCGGTGAGGATCATGTCGCGGTAAAGGGGGATATTCGGGCTGTTGGGTGCGATCAACTGGAGTTGAGCTTCGACCTGCTGCGTGAGGTCGACCCCGTTTGCTTCAAAATGCTGGAGCAGGCGGTCATTCGGTTCGTAAGGCATTCAACTTCTCCTTCTTCACAGAGCCTGGGCGGGCGGCGAAATATTCGTCCGTGGCCACGACACTGCATGTGTCGCTGCATGCCCATGGCATTGCACGGTGTTCGCCAAGCGGCAAAGCGCGACTCTGTATGTTCCTTGTGATTTAAAAACCTTTGCACTGCACATGGCAGGAGGACAACTCTGTTTTGCCCTGAAAATGTTACAGAACAGCATGGGAACTGGGCTGAGCGGGTTGTGGGAATGAGACGATCATGGGCCGAAAAACCCTTGGCTGGCAACCGCTTATTGGTCTCACGTCACAGCGTGCAGCGTTCGGCGGCAAACACAAACGAGGGAATTGCGCGCCACTGGACAGCAGCGCGCGGGGGGCATGCGCGAGTTACTTTTTCTTCTTCGCCGCAGTCGGTGCCGGGCAGTCTGCTTCGACGAATTTCACCGAAGCCACCGGGCGGTTGGTCTTGTTTTCGGTGATCTCGTAGCGCATCACCGCGCCCTTGGCCATCAGCTCGCGGTAGCCGTGGTTCAGGCACACGCTTTGTCCGAGCTGGAAATACACCGCCTTGGGGTTGGCACGCATCTGTTCGGCACGATCAGGCTGCACGCTGAGGTGATCGATCAACTGCATGCCTTCAACGGTGTAGGCCACTTCCAGGGTTTTTTCATCGATTTCCCGGGGCAGGTCTTTGTTGCTTTCAGCCGCGACGCTTTGCAGCTTCTTGTTCATTTGGGCCTCCAGCAGCGAGGCCGCCTGGGCGCCAACAGGCAAGACCAGCGCGAGGGCGACGGATGGGGCGACAAGACGCAGCATGGAACGCAGCATGAAACTCTCCTGATTCGGTTACTGGTGCATAGACCAGCCACTGGGCTGTGCGTTCAGTGGCGCGCAATTATAGGTGAGCCCTGGCCGGTACAGCCAGGCGTATTGCTGGGAAGTGCGTGTGGCTCTGGTAAACTGCGGCCACTTAAGCCTTCCTCGAGTTCCCCCAGTGTCGATTTTCCTTTCCGTGCGGCGCATCCGATGAGCCACGCCGTCTCTCGTCTGCGTACCCAGCGCCTGGCGCGCGCCATCAGGCCTTTCGTCAATCGGGGTTCGCGTGCCGAGCGCTGCCCCGGCTGCCGGGTGATCCCCGCGTATTGCTTGTGTGCCTGGCGGCCCAAGGTCCAGGCCCGGTCTGCGATGTGCCTGTTGATGCACGACGTCGAACCGATGAAGCCCAGCAACACCGGCTGGCTGATCGCCGATGTGATTGACGACACCAGCGCGTTCGCCTGGTCACGCACCGAGGTCGACCCCGGGCTGCTCACTTTACTGGCTGACCCGCAGTGGCAGCCCTACATCGTGTTCCCCGGCGAATTTGTCGCGCCGGAACGGGTTGTCAGTGAGGTCAAGGTGGGGGAGGGCAAACGCCCGCTGTTTATCCTGCTGGACGGCACGTGGAGCGAAGCGCGCAAGATGTTCCGCAAAAGTCCCTATTTGGAGCATTTGCCGGTCCTCAGCCTGGCTCCCGAGCAGTTGTCGCGCTACAAACTGCGTCGTTCCAAGCGGGATGATCATTTCTGCACCGCCGAAGTCGCCGCGCTGTGCCTGGAACTGGCCGACGACGACGCGGCCAGCGAAGTGCTGGACGCTTACCTTGATGTGTTCAGCACCCATTATCTGGCCGCCAAGTTCCAGTTACCGCTGGACTCGACGGATATCGTCCATACTCGTCTAGCGCCCTACATCCCGGCGGTATAACCAGACGACGTTTGCATGATGGCACCGTAAATCCGACAACCGCTAAACTGCCCATTGGCGTAGTGCTTGACCACCCAGGCTGCGCTGGGCATGCTGGGCGCCGATCAGGGCGCAACCGTGAATTTCCAACGTCGTTTCAGGTGCTTTTGACGTTGAGCATGCCCTGTGGTGATGGCTGCCTGGCCGTTACCTTGTGTATTGGCGAACCCTGAACCCATCAGGGCTGCCATAAAAAACAGGATCATTTAATCAATGGCCACATACGAAATCCTGATAGCTGATGACCACCCGCTGTTTCGCAGTGCGCTGCATCAGGCAGTAACGCTGGGCTTGGGCCCCGATGTCCGTCTGGTTGAAGTGGCCAGCATTGCCGAGCTGGAAACCCGCCTCACCGAAAAATCCGACTGGGACCTGGTGCTGCTCGACCTGAACATGCCTGGCGCCTATGGGTTTTCGGGGCTGGTGCTGTTGCGCGGGCAATACCCGCAGATTCCCGTGGTGATGGTCTCGGCCCAGGAAGAAGCCGATGTAGTGGTGCGCTCCAAGGAGTTTGGCGCCAGCGGTTTCATTCCCAAGTCGAGCTCCATGGAAGAGATCCAGAAAGCCGTGCGCGCGGTGCTGGAGGGCGATGTGTCCTGGCCGCCGCAAGCGTTTGAAGAGATCAACGTGTCCGACGAAGCCAAGGCTGCCCGCGATGGCCTGGCCAGCTTGACGCCCCAGCAGTTCCGGGTGCTCACCATGGTCTGCGAAGGCTTGTTGAACAAGCAGATCGCCTACGAGTTGAGCGTGTCGGAAGCGACCATCAAGGCCCACGTCACCGCGATCTTTCGCAAGCTGGGGGTGCGAACGCGAACCCAGGCGGCGTTGCTCTTGCAACAACTTGAGTCAATTTCGCAGCATTAAGCTATTGTCGATTCACGCTTTTTTGACTTCGCGTGATCTAGTTTTCCCACTTCTTTGGTTCAGTTGCCTACATTTATGTCGCCTTTCAAGGGTCAAACCGGTATCAAACGTATCTTCAACGCAGGGGGCTATTCCCTGGATGGCCTGCGCGCAGCCTTCACCGGTGAGGCGGCGTTCCGTCAGTTGGTGTTGCTGAACGTCATCCTGATCCCGCTGAGTTTTTTCCTGCATGTCAGCCGCGTCGAACGGGCGCTGTTGATCGCGGTGTGCCTGCTTGCGTTGATCGTCGAGTTGCTCAACTCAGCCGTGGAAGCGGCCATCGACCGCATTTCCCTGGACCGTCACCCACTGTCGAAAAACGCCAAGGACATGGGCAGCGCCGCGCAATTCGTGGCACTGACCATGATCACCCTGGTGTGGGCCGTGATCCTGATCTAAGCCTCAGGCAATGTTCGGCAGCACGATTTCGTCGCTGCGCTGAACCCCGGCGGTGAAGGCGCGGCACAGCTCGAGAAACTCGCGCATCGCCGAGGTCTGGTACTTCTGCTTGTGCCAGATGAAGTAGAACTGCCGGGCCAGGTCCAGGTCCGGGGTTTCTACCGGCACCAGGCTGCCGCGGCGGAAAGCATCGCGCAGCGCCAGCCGGGAAATGCAGCCAATCCCCAGCCCCGACTCCACCGCACGCTTGATCGCTTCGGTGTGTTCCAGCTCGAGGCGAATGTTCAGCACGCTGCGATGATGGCGCATGGCCTGATCAAAGGTCAGGCGCGTGCCCGAGCCCTGTTCGCGCAGAATCCACGCTTCATGGGTCAATTCCTCCATGGTCGCTACGCCGCGCTGGGCCAGGTGATGCTGAGGCGCGCAAAATACCACCAGCTCATCTTCCACCCAGGTCTGCACTTCGATATCCGGGTGGCTGCAGTCGCCTTCGATTAGACCCAAGTCAATTTCATAATGCGCAACCTGGTGCACGATATGTGCAGTGTTCTGCACGTGCAGCTTCACCTGGCTCTCGGGGTGCTGCTGCATGAAGCTGCCGATCAGCAGCGTGGCCAGGTAATTGCCGATGGTCAGCGTGGCGCCGACGGCCAGTGAACCGAAGCCAGACTTGCCGTTGAGCAGGTCTTCGATCTCCTTGGCCTGGTCCAGCAGGGCTACCGCCTGGGGCAACAACTGACGGCCGAGGGCGTTGAGGCTCAGGCGTTTACCCGCCCGGTCGAATAACTGGCAGCTGGATTGACGCTCCAGCTCGGTGATTGAGGTGCTGGCGGCGGATTGAGATAAGGCCAGAAGGCCAGCAGCGCGTGAGACGCTTTCCTGCTGGGCGACGGCGACGAAGACTTGCAGTTGACGGAGAGTAAATCGCATATCGATATAACCGATAACCCTTATCTTAATAATCCAGTTAACAGATATTGTCGCCGCCATTAGAATGCTGTGCAATTGCGCACTTATCATTTTGGCGCAGACCCATCTCCAGGAGTCCCCCGTACATGAGCAACATGAACCACGAGCGTGTCCTCAGTGTTCATCACTGGAACGACACTCTGTTCAGCTTCAAGTGCACCCGCGATCCGGGCTTGCGCTTCGAGAACGGTCAGTTCGTGATGATCGGCCTGCAACAACCCAACGGCCGCCCGCTCATGCGCGCTTATTCGATTGCCAGCCCGAACTGGGAAGAGCATCTGGAGTTCTTCAGCATCAAGGTGCCTGATGGCCCGCTGACTTCCCAGTTGCAGCATCTGAAGGAAGGCGACGAGATCATCATCAGCAAAAAACCGACAGGCACCCTGGTGCTTGACGATTTGAAGCCGGGTAAACACCTGTACCTGCTCAGCACCGGTACCGGCCTTGCGCCATTTATGAGCGTGATCCAGGACCCGGAAACCTATGAGCGTTTCGAAAAAGTGATCCTGTGCCACGGCGTGCGTTACGTCAACGAAGTCGCCTACCGCGAATTCATCACCAAGCACCTGCCGCAGAATGAATTCTTCGGCGAAGCCCTGCGTGAAAAGTTGATCTACTACCCCACCGTGACCCGCGAACCGTTCGAAAACCAAGGCCGTCTGACCGACCTGATGCGCAGTGGCAAGCTGTTCCGCGATATCGGCCTGCCACCGATCAACCCCCAGGACGACCGCGCCATGCTGTGCGGCAGCCCAAGCATGTTGGACGAGACCAGCGAAGTGTTGAACAGCTTCGGCCTGAAAGTTTCGCCACGCATGCGTGAACCGGGTGACTACCTGATCGAACGCGCCTTCGTCGAGAAGTAAGCGCGGTCAAAAAAATGTGGGAGGGAGCTTGCTCCCGATTGCTGAGTGTCAGTCAATGCATCCGGTGACTGACCCGCCGCTATCGGGAGCAAGCTCCCTCCCACATTGGTTTTTGGTTTATTTAGCTGCAATCACTTCCAGTACACAGATGACGCCCGCCTCGGGATAGTGCCAGCGCACATCCACGTCCCAGAACTGCGCGCCATATTCCCGCTCGGGCCCGGGCGTTTGATAGGCCGGCCGCGGGTCTTGTGCCAAACACTGTTCGATCAACGCCACCAGCGGTTCAGCAAGGCGCTGAGCGTGGCCTTGCGCCTGGTGCAGAGCCGTCTTCCGCCACTGCACGGGAATCAGTGGCGGCGTGCCATTGGCGATGCCGTTGGTGGCGTTGTCGACAATGTCGGCATACGGCACATACGGCTTGATATCCAGCACCGGCGTGCCATCGAGCAGATCGATCCCGGAGATCCACAACCGGCCCGGTTCGACCTTGTCCAGCTTCACCACCGACTGGCCAATCCCGTTGGGCCGATGGGTCGCACGGGTGGCAAACACGCCCATGGACTTATTGCCGCCCAGACGGGGCGGGCGCACTTTCAGGCGGGGTTTGTCTTCCAGGGCCTGGTGGAACAGAAACAGCAGCCACACATGGCTGACCTGCTCCAGGCCCTGCACCGCCTCGCCGTGGTCGAACGGCGCGACCAGCTCCAGCACGCCGCGGGCGGCAGGCGCCAGTTGCGGTTGGCGCGGGATGGCGAACTTCTCCTTGAAGCAGGAGCGCACGAAGCCGACGGGCGAGACCTGGTAACTCATGGCTTACGCGCGAACCCGCAGGGTCAGGCCCTTGAGGAAGTTGCGCAGCAACTGATCGCCGCAGGTGCGGTAATTGGTGTGGCCGAACTTGCGGAACAGCGCGCTCAGCTCAGGCTTGGACACCGGGAACTCGGCAGCCTTGAGGATGGCGTGCATGTCGTCTTCCTTCAGTTCGAAGGCCACGCGCAGCTT
The DNA here is from genome assembly GCF_014889455.1 of Pseudomonas sp. K8. Lineage (NCBI taxonomy): Bacteria > Pseudomonadati > Pseudomonadota > Gammaproteobacteria > Pseudomonadales > Pseudomonadaceae > Pseudomonas > Pseudomonas sp. K8. The sequence goes on along the minus strand of NZ_VJWO01000004.1, from coordinate 187,129 downwards.
CTTGAGGATGATGTTGTTGGTCACCGGGGTTTCGATCGGTTGCGGCGGACGGCTGTCGTCCTTGCCGCGCTTGAAAATCACCAGGCCGTCAAGGAAGTGCGCCATGACCTCGTCCGGGCAGAACACAAAGCCTTCTTCCTCGTCTTTCTTGAGGTAAGTCAGCAGGTCTTCCTTGGTCACGTCCATGCCGCCGAGTTTGATCAGCTCGACCATCTTGTTGTCGCTGATGTCGAGCATGTAGCGCACGCTGCGCAGTACGTCGTTGTGAATCATGGTGGGCAATCCTGGTTTTCAACGGTGGACACCGCCCACGCAGGCGGTGTCGAAAAAGGGGGAGTGGCTCAGAACTTCTCTTTGCCGGACAGGTAACGCCATTGGCCGACCGGCACCTTGCCGATGGACACGCCGCCGATGCGGATACGACGGATGGCGATGACTTTCAAGCCGACAGCTTCGCAGAACAAGGCGATCACCCCCGGTTGCGGGTTTTTCATCGCAAAGCGCAGGCGGTTTTCGTTCTGCCAGCTGGCTTTCACCGCCGGCAGCTCTTTGCCTTTGTAGGTCAGGCCATGGTTGAGGCGGTTCAGGCCGTGAGCAACCATGTCACCTTCGACCTCCACCACGTATTCCTGCTCGATCTTGGCGGCATCGGCGGTCAGTTTGCGCAGAATCTTCCAATCCTGGGTGAACACCAGCAGGCCGCTGGCCTTGGCTTGCAGGTCAGCGCTGGCGGTCAGGCGCAGGAAGTGGCCCTTGAGCGGGCGCTTGCTGAAGCGGTGTTCTTCCGACAGCGTTTCGGCGCTGATCGACGCCATTGCCGTCTCGGCATCCACGCCCACCGGCGCGTGCAGCAGGATGGTCACAGGCTCTGGCGCGGTGGCCTTGGCCTCGGGGTCCAGTTCGACCTTCTGGGTGGTGACCTTGAACTGTGGCTCGTCGATCACTTCACCGTCCACCGAGACCCAGCCGCCTTCGATAAACAGCTCAGCCTCCCGACGGGAGCAACCGACCAGTTCGATAAGGCGTTTGGAGAGGCGTATGGGGTCAGTCATGACAAGGGCCGTAGCAAAAGGGGGCCGCTATTGTACCTGTGTGGGCGCGGTTAATCCCGGCCCCATTTCATTTAGCCCTGACGCGCCTCTTGCTGCACCTGGCGCAAACGCATGTGCAGCAGCGGATAAGGCTGCCCCAGGCCATCATGCTCCGTGCGGCCGATGACTTCGAAGCCTTGCTTGAAGTAAAAGCCCAGCGCCTGCGGGTTCTGTTCGTTGACGTCCAGCTCATCGGCGTTCATGCGCTCGATCGCGTAACGCAGCAATTGCCGGCCGAGGCCCTGGCCACGGTGCTGCGGGTCGATGAACAGCATCTCGACCTTGCCCGCGGCCACCCCGGCGAACCCGGTGATGCGCTGGCGCGTGTCCTTGGTGCAGATCAGCATCACCGCATCGAGGTAGCGGGTCAGCACCAGGTTTTTCAGCAGCGTGATGTAGCTGTCCGGCAGAAAGTCATGGGTGGCGCGCACCGACGCCTCCCAGATCCGCGCCAACTCGGCGTAGTCGCTGGTTTTAGGGGTGTGGATAACCGAATGCTGACGCATGCCCGCTGCCCTTTGTGGATGTTCGGTGTCGATGGGCAAAACGATAGACCCAAAAAAGCCCCGCATCTTGTCCAGAAGCAGGGCTTTTTCACTTTTTTATCCGCGCCTGATGCGATCAGTCGCGCTTTTCGGCCCACAGGTCGTATTCGTCGGCATCGGTCACCGTACACCAGACCTTGTCGCCGGGTTTCAAACCGCTGGCGTCGTCGATAAATACGTTACCGTCGATTTCCGGGGCGTCGAAGAAGCAGCGGCCTACGGCGCCTTGCTCGTCGACTTCGTCGATCAGCACTTCGATTTCCTTGCCGATGCGCAGTTGCAGGCGCGCCGAGCTGATCGCCTGCTGGTGCGCCATGAAGCGCTCCCAACGGTCCTGCTTGACGTCATCCGGTACTACGGCCAGGTCCAGCAGGTTGGCCGGGGCGCCTTCGACCGGCGAGTACTGGAAGCAGCCGACGCGGTCCAGTTGGGCTTCGGTCAGCCAGTCGAGCAGGTACTGGAAGTCTTCTTCGGTTTCGCCCGGGAAGCCGACGATGAAGGTCGAACGGATGATCAGTTCCGGGCAGATCTCGCGCCAGTTCTTGATGCGCGCCAGGGTCTTGTCTTCGAAGGCCGGGCGTTTCATGGCCTTGAGCACTTTCGGGCTGGCGTGCTGGAACGGGATGTCCAGGTACGGCAGGATCTTGCCGGCGGCCATCAACGGGATCAACTCGTCCACGTGCGGGTACGGGTACACGTAATGCAGGCGCACCCACACGCCCAGGCTGCTGAGGGCTTCGCACAGCTCGGTCATGCGGGTTTTCACCGGCGCGCCGTTCCAGAAACCGGTGCGGTATTTCACGTCGACGCCGTAGGCGCTGGTGTCCTGGGAGATCACCAGCAGTTCTTTCACGCCGGATTTGACCAGGCGCTGGGCTTCGTCCAGCACATCGCCCACCGGGCGGCTGACCAGCTTGCCGCGCATCGACGGGATGATGCAGAAGCTGCAACTGTGGTTGCAGCCTTCGGAAATCTTCAGGTACGCGTAGTGACGCGGGGTCAGCTTGATGCCTTGCGGCGGCACCAGGTCGATCAGCGGGTTGTGGTCCTGGCGCGGCGGCACCACTTGATGCACGGCGTTGACCACCTGCTCGTACTGCTGCGGGCCGGTCACGGCCAGCACGCTCGGGTGTACGTTGCGGATATTGCCTTCTTCCACACCCATGCAGCCGGTGACGATGACCTTGCCGTTTTCCTTGATGGCCTCGCCGATCACTTCCAGGGATTCCGCCTTGGCCGAGTCGATGAAGCCACAGGTGTTGACCACCACCACGTCCGCGTCCTGGTAAGTGGACACGACGTCATAACCTTCCATGCGCAGTTGCGTCAGGATGCGTTCGGAGTCGACCAGAGCCTTCGGGCAGCCCAGGGAAACAAAGCCGACCTTGGGGTTGGCTTTTGCGATGGTGGTGGACATGTCTAACCTCGGTATTGAATGACGCCGCCAGTCGGGCACGACAAGGCGGTAGACGGGCACTTGGCGCGCTCGTAAAAGAGCATGCTTTTGTGCCTCTGATCAAAAAGTGCGCAATTCTAGCGACGGGCAACGCACTTGACCAGCTTTATGCAGGGAAATACGACGAGTGCTGCGCTATGCTTCGCGCCGTTGCGAACGGGTGAAATCCTTGGGTCAACAAAACGTCTGTTACGAGAAGTAAAACAGCGCATGCTAAGGTCCGCTTAGATGCGTTGTTTATAAGAGACCTCAGGTATAGGGCAGGAGTGGTTGATGGGTCAGGCAAGTAGTCAGGCAGCGGGTGCCGAGCATTCCAATGCCAAGCCGATTGGCATGCTGGTGGCAGCGGTCGGGGTGGTTTATGGCGATATCGGGACCAGCCCGCTCTATACCCTTAAAGAGGTGTTCGGTGGAGGGTATGGGGTTCAGGTCAACCAGGACGGAGTCTTCGGGATACTGGCGCTGATCTTCTGGTCGCTGATCTGGGTCGTTTCGATCAAGTACGTGTTGTTCATCCTGCGCGCCGACAACCAGGGCGAGGGCGGGATCATGGCCCTCACTGCGTTGGCGCGGCGAGCGGCGTCGCCGTATCCGAAGCTGCGTTCGGTGCTGGTGATTCTCGGGTTGATCGGCGCGGCGCTGTTTTACGGCGACAGCATGATCACCCCGGCAATCTCGGTGCTCTCGGCGGTAGAAGGCCTGGAACTGGCCTTCGAAGGGCTTGAACGCTGGGTCGTACCGCTGTCGCTGGTGGTGCTGGTGGGGCTGTTCCTGATCCAGAAACATGGCACCGACCGTATCGGCAAGCTGTTCGGGCCGGTCATGGTGTTGTGGTTCCTGGTGCTGGCGGGCCTGGGCGTGCATGGCATCAGCCAGCATCCGGAAGTGCTCAACGCATTGAACCCGGTGTGGGGTGTGCGTTTCTTCATAGTCCACCCAGGCATGGGTGTGGCGATTCTCGGCGCCGTGGTGCTGGCATTGACCGGTGCCGAAGCGCTGTACGCCGACATGGGCCACTTCGGGCGCAAACCCATTGCCCGTGCCTGGTTCGCCCTGGTGCTGCCGGCGCTGGTGCTCAACTATTTCGGCCAAGGTGCGTTGCTGCTGGAAAACCCCGAAGCGGCGCGTAACCCGTTCTACCTGCTCGCACCGAGCTGGGCGCTGATTCCGTTGGTGGTGTTGTCTACCCTGGCCACGGTGATTGCGTCCCAGGCGGTGATTTCCGGCGCGTTCTCCCTGACCCGTCAGGCGATCCAACTGGGTTACATCCCGCGCATGCACATTCAGCATACGTCCAGCGCCGAACAGGGCCAGATCTACATCGGCGCGGTGAATTGGTCGCTGATGGTCGGCGTGATCCTGCTGGTGCTGGGTTTCGAGTCGTCCAACGCGCTGGCTTCAGCCTACGGCGTGGCGGTCACCGGCACCATGCTGATCACCAGCATCCTGGTGTCGGCAGTGATGCTGTTGCTGTGGAAATGGCCACCGGTGTTGGCGATTCCGGTACTGATCGGTTTCCTGTTGGTCGACGGGCTGTTCTTCGCCGCCAACGTGCCGAAAATCGTCCAGGGCGGTGCATTCCCGGTATTGGCGGGGATTGTGCTGTTTATCCTGATGACGACGTGGAAACGCGGCAAGGAACTGCTGATGGACCGCCTCGACGAGGGCGGCCTGCCGCTGCCGATCTTTATCAGCAGTATCCGCGTGCAGCCGCCCCATCGCGTGCAGGGCACCGCCGTGTTCCTCACCGCGCGGCCCGACGCGGTGCCCCATGCGCTGTTGCATAACCTGCTGCATAACCAGGTGTTGCACGAGCAAGTGGTGTTGCTGACGGTGGTCTACGAAGACATTCCCCGCGTTCCCGCCGCACGGCGCTTCGAGGTGGATGCCTACGGTGAAGGGTTCTTCCGCGTGATCCTGCACTTCGGTTTCACCGATGAGCCGGACGTGCCCGAAGCGCTGAAGCTGTGCCACCTGGATGATCTGGATTTCAGCCCGATGCGTACCACGTACTTCCTCAGCCGCGAAACGGTCATCGCCTCGCGCATCAAAGGCATGGCCCGCTGGCGCGAAGGCTTGTTTGCGTTCATGTTGAAGAACGCCAACGGCAACCTGCGGTTCTTCAAACTCCCGGTCAACCGGGTGATCGAGCTGGGCACCCAGGTCGAAATGTAAGCGGTTGTTGGACGGGAGCCGGCAATCGGCTCCCGCTTTGTCTTCTGAACCCTGTGCAATCCCTCGTTGTCGACTAGGCTCTAAGCACTGTTGTGTAGGAGCGGGCTTGCCCGCGAAAAACCTTAACGGTAACGCGTCGATCCTGGATAAACGCGGTGCCCATGAGGCTTTCGCGAGCAAGCTCGCTCCTACAGAAGTGCCCAAAAAGCCAAGAAGAGGTGCGCCATGAGTCAGTTGCTCGAACCGTATACCCTGCGCCAATTGACCCTGCTCAATCGCATTGCCGTGTCGCCGATGTGCCAGTACTCCAGCGTCGATGGCCTGGCCAACGACTGGCACCTGGTCCACCTCGGCAGCCGCGCTGTCGGCGGGGCGGGGCTGATTTTCACCGAAGCCACCGCCGTGACCGCCGAGGGCCGTATCACCGCCGAAGACCTGGGCCTGTGGAACGACGCACAGATCGCCCCGCTGCAACGCATCACGCGCTTTATCACTGCCCAGGGCGCCGTGGCCGGGATTCAACTGGCTCACGCCGGGCGCAAAGCCAGTACCCATCGGCCGTGGATCGGCAAACACGGCAGCCTCAAGCCGCAAGACGGCGGCTGGGTGCCGGTGGGGCCCTCGCCGATTGCCTTTGACCCGAACCACACGCAGCCCAGGTCGCTGGACGAGGCGCAGATCGAGCAAGTGATCGCCGACTTCGTCGCCGCCGCCAAGCGCGCGTTGACCGCCGGTTTCAAAGTGGTGGAGATCCACGCTGCTCACGGTTACCTGCTGCATCAATTCCTCTCGCCCATCAGCAATCAGCGTCAGGACCAGTACGGCGGCACCTTTGAAAACCGTATCCGCCTGGTGCTGCAAGTCACCGAAGCGGTGCGCGAAGTCTGGCCGCAAGACCTGCCGCTGTTTGTGCGGGTGTCAGCCACCGATTGGGTGGAGGACGGCTGGAACCCCGATGAAACCGTGGAACTGGCACGTCGCCTGAAAGCTTTGGGGGTCGACCTGATCGACGTGTCCTCCGGCGGCACCGCCGCCAACGCCGAGATCCCCATCGGCCCCGGCTACCAGACGCGGTTTGCCGAGCGTGTGCGCAAAGAGTCGGGCATCGCTACCGGCACCGTGGGCATGATTACCGAGCCGGCCCAGGCCGAACACATCCTGCGTACCTGCCAGGCCGACATCATCTTCCTCGCCCGCGAGCTGCTGCGTGACCCGTATTGGCCATTGCATGCCGACGATGACCTGGGCGGGCGCAAGGCGACCTGGCCGGCCCAGTACCAGCGGGCGACCCATCGGGAGCAGCCGATTCATGAGTCTGATCTCAGGGATTGAGCCTTCTTAGGTTCCAACAAAACCCACCCTTATCCGGTGGGTTTTTTTTGCCAGGCGCTGTGGGATAGGGCTGTAGGTATTTATTCCTGACCCAATTATTTAAGTGAATACTCTAAAAAAATCCCACACGTCATGAGATTGTTTCTACGCTTAGGGTACGTCTGATTTCTGGCCCAGGGAGTCAGTCGGTTTGTCTACCGGGGCATTGCGCTTCACGGCAGGCGGGTAATGGGCACACGGAGTTTTTGATCGATATCAGGAGAAACAGTCCATGGCCAAGTCCTATGGTGTAGCGGGTGTGGTGGCGTCTTTTCTGACCCGCAGGGTGTCCTTGCGTGCCCGAAGGTTGAGTTCCGATGAAGCTGAATTGCTCGCGCAGTATCGCGCCTTGACCGAGAACGATCAGGTGGCGATGCGCTATTTGATTGGGGCGATGAAGAGTGTGTCGCGGTTCTGAGCGGGCTGTGACCCCATGTGGGGGCGGGCAAGCCCGCTCTCACATGGTCGGTCACGGTGTCAGGTGTATTTACGCTGCTCCGGTGCCGGCGGGAAGTACTGATACAACCAGGTTTCACTCAAGGTGCGGTCCTGCGTGCGGATAAACAGGCGCAGTTCCACTGGCTCCACGCTGTCGCTGGTCGGGTACCAGTCGAAGAGGATGCGATAGCCCTTGATGCTGTCGAGCACCAGCACGCTGAAGTCTTTCACCTCGCCGTGGGAACAGGTCACCACCGGCTCGATCCCGGTGCCGGCTGCCAGGCGATCCAGGCCGCCGCCCTTGAAGTCCACGGCAAACCGCCGCGCCCAGACTGGCGGGTAATGTTCGCCCGGTGCCCAGCCTTCGGTGAAGCCGCCCATGCCTGAACGCGTGGCGTCGACTTGCGCCAACGGCGTGCTCACCGGTGGCAGGGCGCTCCAGTACAACTTGTAGCCATAGTTGAGCGAGTCACCGGCGGCCACCGGTTTTTTCGGGGTCCAGAAGGCCACGATATTGTCCAGGGTCTCGCCGGTGGTCGGGATCTCCAGCAGGTCGATCGAGCCTTCGCCCCACGCGGTGGTCGGTTCGACCCACAGGCTTGGGCGCTTGCTGTACCAGTCGACGGTGTCCTGGTAGCTGGCGAACTCATGGTCGGTCTGCACCAGGCCGAAGCCTTTCGGGTCGGTGTCGGCGAACGCATTGAATTGCAGCTTGGCCGGGTTGTTCAGCGGGCGGCAGATCCACTCGCCGTTGCCGCGCCACATCGCCAGGCGGTCCGAGTCGTGGATCTGCGGGTGGATGGTGTCGCACATGCGCCGCTCGTGGGTGCCGCAGCTGAACATGCTGGTCATCGGCGCGATGCCCAGTTGTTCGATGGCGGTGCGCGCATTGATATGGGCGTCGATTGCCATGACCACCTGGTTGGCCTGGCAGTCGATATCGAAACGGTAGGCGCCGGTGGCGCTCGGCGAGTCGAGCAGGGCGTAGACCACAAAGCGCGTGGCATTTTTATCCGGGGTTTCGAACCAGAACTGCGTGAAGTCGGGGAATTCCTCGCGCTTTTTCGCGTAGGTATCGATCGCCAGGCCGCGTGCGGAAAGGCCATATTGCCCCGTGGAATCCACCGCGCGGAAGTAACTGGCGCCGAGAAACGACAGCACGTCATGGCGATCCAGTTCCGGCGCCTTGAACAGCTTGAAGCCGGAGAAACCCAGGTCGCCGGTCAGTTGTTGGGTGTCGACCGTGGTTTTTTCATAGTTGAACAGCGAAGGGCGGAAATGCACTTCGCGGGCCTCACGGGTCGTGGGGTCGACGGCGTGCATGCGAACGGGCGTCTTGAAGCCCATGCCGACGTGGAAAAACTGCACGTCCAACTGGCCGTTCACTTCCTTCCACAGCGAGCGTTTGCCGTCGTAGCCGATGGCATTGAAATTTTGCGGGGTCATGGTCGCCAGGGTGGGCGGCAGCACCTGTTTGGTGTCTTTATAGGCGGTCCCGGCGAGTTGCCTGGCCTGGGTCTTCAGCGTTTCGAAGTCGAACGCCACGGCCTTGCCGTCGGCGGCGCGGTTCCCGGCCCAGGCTTGCGCAGCCAACAGGCCGCTGGCCGATAAACCGGTGTAAGCCGCAATGGCCATGGACGCTTTAAGCAAATTCCTGCGGTGCATAGAGACAACCTGTCGTGAGCAAATCCCGCGCCGGCCCTGGCGCGTGCTGGATCAAAGATAACGGTTCGGACATGCCTTCGGCCAAACGCAACGGACATTAAACAGACGCCGCATAGCTTAAGCGGTTCGATGGCGTAGGAAAAATGATTGATGGCGGGATGATGGCTTGGCAAATGAGACAAGACATTTCCGGGCTTTGAGTGAGCACATTACCCAGGAATTATGAAGATCCAATGTGGGCGGGGGCTTGCTCGCGACAGGCGCCTGGACACCGCGTTTAATCGGATGCCCCGCATTATCGTTGGCGTTCTTCGCGAGCAAGCTTGCTCCTACAGTCAAGGTATCAGGGCGAGGTTCAGTGCTTGAACATCACATGGCGCACGGTGGTGTAGTCCTCCAGCCCATACATGGACATGTCCTTGCCATACCCCGACAGTTTCTGACCGCCGTGAGGCATTTCGCTGACGAGCATGAAGTGGGTGTTCACCCAGGTGCAGCCATACTGCAAGCGCGCAGCCAAGCGATGGGCGCGTCCCACGTCGGCGGTCCATACGGATGACGCCAGACCGTAGTCCGAATCGTTGGCCCAGCCCAGCACCTGTGCTTCATCGGCGAACTTGGTCACCGACACCACCGGCCCGAACACCTCGCGACGCACGATCTCATCGTCCTGCTGCGCATCGGCCAAAACCGTCGGCTCAAAGAAGAAGCCGTTGCCTTCCACCGCCTTGCCGCCGGTGACCAGGCGGATATGCGGCTGCGCCACGGCACGTTCGACGAAACCGGCCACGCGGTCGCGGTGTTGCGCGGTGATCAGCGGGCCCAGTTCGGTGGTCGGGTCATCCTGCAAGCCGTACTTGATACTGGCGACTGCCGCGCCGAGCTTCTCGACGAACGCGTCGTAGATTTCCGCCTGGGCATAGATGCGGCACGCCGCAGTGCAATCCTGGCCGGCGTTGTAGAAACCGAAGGTGCGGATGCCTTCCACCGCCGCGTCGATGTCTGCGTCGTTGAAGATGATCACTGGCGCCTTGCCGCCCAGTTCCATGTGCATGCGCTTCACGCGGTCGGCGGTGTTGGAAATGATGTTGGCGCCCGTGGCGATGGAGCCGGTCAGCGACACCATGCGTACTTTCGGGTGGTTCACCAACGGGCTGCCCACGGTGGGCCCACGGCCGAAGACCAGGTTGAGCACGCCGGCCGGGAAGATCTCCGACGCCAGTTCGACCATGCGCAACGCGGTCAGCGGGGTTTGTTCCGACGGCTTGAGCACCACGGTATTACCGGCGGCCAGGGCTGGGGCGATTTTCCAGGCGACCATCATCAGCGGGTAGTTCCACGGGGCGATGGAGGCGATCACGCCCACCGGATCGCGGCGGATCATTGAGGTGTGGCCCGGCAGGTATTCACCGCCGGCCGAGCCGCTCATGCAGCGGCTGGCACCGGCAAAAAAGCGGAACACGTCGGCAATCGCCGGGATCTCGTCGTTCAGTGCCGCACTGTAGGGTTTGCCGCAGTTGTCCGATTCCAGCTTGGCCAGTTCTTCGCCGTGGGCTTCGATCACGTCCGCCAGTTTCAGCAGCAACAGCGAGCGATCCTTGGGCGTGGTCTGTGACCAGCTTTCAAACGCTGCATCGGCGGCCCGCACAGCGGCGTCGACCTGGGCTTCGCTGGCTTCGTTGATTTCCACCAGCACACGGCCCAACGCCGGGTTGAATACGGCCTGCGCCGGGCCTTCGCCTTCGACCAGTTGGCCGTTGATCAAGAGTTTGGTTTGCATGGTTCACTCCTCCAAAAAACTGTTGTTATTGCCCTGAAGAAACCGGCTCTGAGTGTGGGGGGGCACTTCTCCAATACCCACATTATTTGCCACCACTGCCTGCCACGCTTTCACCGCCGCGGGTCAGGTAATAGGCACCCAGAATCGGGAACATCGTCACGATCATCACCAGCATCGCCACCACGTTGGTCACCGGCACATCCCGTGGGCGACTCAACTGGTTGAGCAGCCACAGCGGCAAGGTGCGCTCATGCCCGGCGGTGAAGGTGGTGACGATGATTTCGTCGAATGACAGCGCAAACGCCAGCATGCCGCCGGCCAGCAGCGCCGAGCCGAGGTTGGGCATGATGATGTAGCGGAAGGTCTGCCAGCCGTCGGCGCCCAGGTCCATCGAGGCTTCGATCAGGCTGTGGGAGGTGCGGCGCAAGCGGGCGATGACGTTGTTGTAGACGATCACCACGCAGAAGGTCGCGTGGCCGACGATGATGGTGAACATCCCCGGCTCGATGCCCAGGGTCTTGAACGTCGCCAGCAGGGCGATACCGGTGATGATCCCCGGCAGCGCGATCGGCAGGATCAGCATCAGCGACACACCTTGCTTGCCGAAGAACTCGCGGCGATACAGCGCGGCTGAAGCGAGGGTGCCGAGCACCATGGCGATCAGGGTGGCGATGGCCGCGATCTGCAGCGACAGCTTGATCGCTTCGAGCACATCCGGGCGGGCGAACGCCACGCTGAACCACCTCAGGGTGAAGCCCTGGGGTGGAAAGCTGAATGCCGCCTCTTCGGTGTTGAAGGCATACAGGAAGATGATCAGGATCGGGAAGTGCAGAAACACCAAGCCGCCCCAGGCCGCGATCTTCAGGCCGATGGATGATTTCTCAGAGTGCATCGAAGGCCCCCAGGCGTTTGACGATGGACAGGTAAACCGCGATCAGCACGATCGGCACCAGGGTGAACGCCGCGGCCATGGGCATGTTGCCGATGGCGCCTTGCTGGGCGTACACCATGCCGCCGACGAAATAGCCCGGCGGCCCGACCAGTTGCGGCACGATGAAGTCGCCCAGGGTCAGCGAAAACGTGAAGATCGAACCGGCGGCAATCCCCGGCACCGACAGCGGCAGGATCACCTGCATGAAGGTCTGGCGCGGCTTGGCGCCCAGGTCGGCCGAGGCTTGCAGCAACGATGGCGGCAAACGCTCCAGCGACGCCTGGATCGGCAGGATCATGAACGGCAGCCAGATGTAGACGAACACCATGAACCGCCCCAGGTGCGAGGTGCTCAAGGTGCTGCCGCCCACGCCGGGGATCCCCAGCACGAACTGCAACAGCGGCCCCAGCCCCAGGTGCTGCACAAACCATTGCGCCACGCCGCCCTTGGCCAGCAGCAGGGTCCAGGCATATGCCTTGACGATATAGCTGGCCCACATCGGCATCATCACCGCGATATAAAAGAACGCCTTGGTCTTGCCCGTGGTGTAGCGCGCCATGTAATAGGCGATGGGGAAGGCGACGATGGCGCTGGCGAGCGACACTACGATCGCCATGCTCAGGGTGCGCAGGATGATGTCGAAGTTCGATGGCTGGAACAATGCGGCGAAGTTGGCCAGGGTCAGGTCCGGCGTGACCGCCATGGTGAAGTCATCGAACGTGTAGAAGCCTTGCCACAGCAAGGTCAGCAACGAGCCCAGGTAGATCGCGCCGAACCAGATCAGCGGCGGTATCAGCAGCATTGCCAGGTAGAGGTTGGGTCTGCGATACAGCAGGTTGGAAAACCTGCGCATCGGCGCTTGGGTCAGGCTCATGTCACACCTCGCCTGCGTGGTCGGTCAGGGTGGTCATGGCGGCCCGCGCCCAGCGTGCGGTGATGGGCTGGCCGACCTGATAGCCGTTGCTGATGTCCAGCCACTGGTTATTCGCCTGGCTGATGTTCAACGCCTGTCCGTTCGCCAGTTTCAGTTCGTAGCGGGTGGCGCTGCCCTGGTACTGGATGTCATGCAACAGGCCGCTGATTTCCACTTCGTCGGCCGCCAGCGGGCCTTCGGCAAAGCGCACGTGCTCCGGGCGGATCGAGAACGGCTGCGGGCTGCCGCTGAGGCGCTGGGCCAAATCGCCGCGAATCACATTGGAGGTGCCGACGAATTCGGCGACGAACGCGGTGGCCGGTTTCATATAGAGGTTGCGCGGGGTGTCGACCTGTTCGATGCGGCCCTTGTTGAACACGGCCACGCGGTCGGACATCGACAGCGCTTCGGTCTGGTCGTGGGTCACGAAGATAAACGTGATGCCGAGCTGGCGTTGCAGCTTTTTCAGCTCGCTTTGCATCTGTTCGCGCAGCTTGAGGTCGAGGGCACCCAGCGGTTCATCCAGCAGCAACACGCGCGGGCGATTGACCAGTGCGCGGGCCAGGGCGACCCGTTGGCGCTGGCCGCCGGAGAGCTGCACCGGCTTGCGCTCGCCGTAGCCGCCGAGGGCGACCATGGTCAGGGCTTCTTCGGCGCGGTCGAGGCGCTCGGTCTTGCCCACGCCTTTGACTTTCAGGCCGTAGGCCACGTTGTCGCGTACATTCATGTGGGGGAACAGCGCGTAATCCTGGAATACCGTGTTGACGTCACGCTGATACGGCGGCAAGCCGGCGGCTTCCTCGCCATGAATCCGGATCGAGCCTGCGCTCGGCTGCTCGAACCCGGCGATCAGGCGCAGGCAGGTGGTCTTGCCCGAGCCGGAAGGGCCGAGCATGGAAAAGAACTCGCCGTCCTGGATATCGATGGAAACCCGGTCAACGGCTTTCACTTCGCCGAACTGACGGGAAACGTGGGTGAATTGGACTGCAAGCGTCATGGTGCGGTGCTCCCAAAAGGCGCGGGTCGTCGCAGCGGCCCGGCCTGGACTTCTGAAAAAACAGAACATCTGTGAATGCGGTCAATGTGGGAGGGAGCAAGCCCCCTCCCACAGGGGGGATTAGCGCCCGCCCATGATCGCGATGTAATCCTGGGTCCAGCGGCTGTACGGCACGAACTTGCCGCCCTCAGCCTGCGGGGTTTTCCAGAAGGCGATCTTGTCGAACTGGTCGAAGCCGTTGGTCTTGCAGCCCTCGGCGCCGAGCAATTCGCTGCCGGTACAGGCCGCCGGCACCGCTGGCAGGGAGCCGAACCAGGCGGCGACATCGCCCTGGACCTTCGGCTGCAGCGACCAGTCCATCCATTTATAGGCGCAGTTCGGGTGCTTGGCCTCGCTGTGCAGCATGGTGGTGTCGGCCCAGCCGGTGGCGCCTTCCTTGGGAATGGTCGAGGCAATCGGCTGCTTCTCGTTGATCAGGCCGTTGACCTGATACGGCCAGGCGCTGGAGGCGACCACGCCTTCGTTCTTGAAGTCACTCATCTGTACGGTGGTGTCGTGCCAGTAGCGGTGGATCAACGGTTGTTGCGCGCGCAACAGGTCGAGCACGGCTTTGTACTGGGTTTCGGTCAGCTCGTAGGGGCTCTGGATGCCCAGCTCCGGCTTGGTCGACTTGAGGTACAGCGCCGCATCGGCGATGTAGATCGGGCCGTCGTAGGCTTGCACGCGGCCTTTGTTCGGCTTGCCGTCCGGCAGGTTCTGCGCTTCGAACAGCACATTCCAACTGGTGGGCGCGGTCTTGAACACGTTGGTGTTGTACATCAGCACGTTCGGCCCCCACTGGTACGGAGTACCGTAGGTTTGCTGGCCGACCACGTACCACGGCGCGTCTTTCAGGCGCGGGTCGATAGTCTTCCAGTTGGGGATCAACGCGGTATTGATCGGCTGCACCCGCTTGCCGACGATCAACCGCAGCGACGCATCGCCTGACGCGGTGACCAGGTCGTAACCGCCCTTGGCCATCAAGCTGACCATTTCGTCAGAGGTAGCGGCGGTTTTCACATTGACCTTGCAGCCGGTTTCCTTCTCGAAACCTGTGACCCAGTCGTAAGCCTTGTCGCTTTCGCCCCGTTCGATATAGCCGGGCCAGGCGACGATATCCAGCTGGCCTTCGCCGGCGCCTACCGCTTTGAGCGGTTCGGCGGCCTGCAGGCTGGCGCTGGCCAGCAGCGCGGTGGTCAGGGCACTGAGCAGTGCGGTCTTATGCGCGGACATGGGGAATCCCTCTTCTTTAATTATGGTCGGGGCAGTTTTTTGCAGCCGGTGACGCTTGAGCTTAGTTGTTGTTTTAAAGGTGCTGGCCGTGGCGGGCCATGATGTGCCGCACCACGCTGTAGTCCTGTAGCGAATCGCTGGACAGATCTTTGCCGTACCCGGAGCGCTTCAAGCCGCCGTGGGGCATTTCGCTGACCAGCATGAAATGGCTGTTGATCCAGGTGCAGCCGTATTGCAGGCGCGCCGCCACCTGCATGGCCTTGTCCAAGTTCTGCGTCCACACCGACGAGGCCAGGCCGTATTCGGAGTCGTTGGCCCAGTCCACCGCTTGTTCCAGTTCGTCGAAGCGGGTCACGGTGACCACCGGGCCGAACACTTCGCGCTGGACGATTTCGTCACTTTGTTTACAGCCGGCGAGCAAGGTCGGCTGATAAAAGAAGCCCGCGCCGGAATGCACGGCGGCGCCGGTGACGCGTTCGATATGCGGCTGGCCGAGGGCGCGTTCGACAAAGCTGGCGACGCGGTCGCGCTGGCGCGTGCTGATCAGCGGGCCGAGTTCGTTGTCGGCATCGCGCTTGCCAGCAAAGCGCAGGCTGCTGACCGCCGCGCCCAGGTCGGCGACCAATTTGTCGTGAATCCCCGCCTGGGCGTAGATGCGGCACGCGGCGGTGCAGTCCTGGCCGGCGTTGTAGTAGCCGTAGGCGCGCACGCCTTCGACCACGGCTTGCAGGTCGGCGTCGTTGCACACGATCACTGGCGCCTTGCCGCCCAGTTCCAGGTGCGTGCGTTTAAGGGTTTTTGACGCGGCTTGCAGGATCTTTTGTCCGGTGACGATATCGCCGGTCAACGACACCATCCGCACCTTCGGGTGGCTGACCAGATGGCTGCCGACGCCTTCGCCGCCGCCGCACACAATGTTGATCACCCCGCGCGGCAACAACTGGTTGAGCGCTGGAGCGAGGGCGAGGATCGACAGCGGCGTGTGTTCCGACGGCTTGAACACCAGGGTATTACCGGCGGCGAGGGCGGGGGCGATCTTCCACGCGGCCATCATCAGCGGGTAATTCCACGGCGCAATCGAGGCCACCACGCCAATCGGGTCACGCCGCACCATGCTGGTGTAGCCCGGCAGGTATTCGCCGCTGAGCTGGCCGGTCTGGCAGCGCACGGCGCCGGCAAAGAAGCGGAACACATCGACGGTGGCGCTCAAGTCATCCTGGCGGGCCAGGTGCAACGGTTTGCCGCAGTTCAGGGATTCGAGGCGGGCCAGGTAGTCGGCTTGGTGCTCGATGGCATCGGCGATGCCCAGCAGAATGTTCGAACGTTGCTGCGGCGTGGTGCGGGACCAGCCGGCAAATGCGCGGTGGGCGGCGAGGATCGCGGCTTCGACCTGTTCGATGCTGGCTTCGGCGATCTGGGTCAGCACTTCGCCCGTGGCTGGGTTGAGAATCGGTTCGACAAAGCCCTGGCCCTGGACCAGTTCGCCGTCGATCAGCAACGCAGTAAGCAGCGGGGTGGGCGCAGCGGACATTTTTCGCGATCTCTTTTCTTGTGTGGCCATGGGCGTTCTCTTACAAGGCGCCCGACTTCTCTTATGGATGCACAGAGACTAGAGGTCAGGCGCGAGGTCAACAAATACTAAATACTGAATGCAGCATTCGATTAAATAGATGGCTTGCGTGGGTGCGGCTGTTCCCGCGCCACGGTCAGGAACGGGTCGACCAGTGCCGGGCGCGCGGTGCCACGGCGCCAGGCGAGGCCGACGTCGAGGGTCTGGCTGAGGTCGGCGATGGGGCGCGCTTCGATAATGTCGCCTTCCAGGGACCAGGGGCGGTAGGTCATGTCCGGCTGGATCGACACGCCCAGGCCGGCGGCCACCAGGCTGCGCACGGCTTCGGTGGAGGCGGTGCGCAAAGTGACGTGTGGTTGCAGGCAGGCAGAGGCCCACATGCGTTGAGCGTTGTGGCCCATTTCGTCGACGTTCAGCTGAATCAACGGCTCACGCGCCACATCGGCCAGGTTGATGCTGTCGTGCTCCAGCAGCGGATGTTGCGCCGGCAGCCATAGGCGGTGGGGCGAGTGGGTGAGTACTTCGGTCTGCAGGGCGTGGCGGTCTTCGAGGTTGGAGAGGATCAACACGCCCACATCGATCTCGCCGCTGACCAGCAAATGCTCGATGTACGGGCGCTCATCCTCCATCACGCGGATTTCCACATTGGGGTAGGCGCGTTGGAAGCGGGTGAGCAGGTCGGCCAGGTAATAACCGGCCACCAGGCTGGTCACGCCGACGATCAATTGCCCGGCCACCTGGTCGGTGCTCTGCTGCAGGCTGCGCTTGGCGTTGTCGACGGTGGCCAGGATCAAGTGCGCCTGGCGCAGGAACTGATGGCCCTGGTGGGTCAGGGTCATGCCCTTGGCGTGGCGGTTGAACAGGTTGACGCCGATTTCCTGTTCCAATTGCTGGATCGCCAGGGTCAGGGTCGACTGCGAAATAAACGCGGTTTGCGCAGCGGCGGAGATCGAACCGGTCTCGGCCACGGCGATGAAGTGGCGGATCTGACGCAAGGTCATCATGCTGGAGTTACCAGTGGGGTGTTTTTATCGATTTGCTCGAGTGTATATCGATTTAACCGAAGGATAGCCGCGTTACATCTGGAAGCACTCTAGATCGGGGTTTTTTGGCGCTAAGTTTTACGCTGGGAGTCTATTGGTCTTATGAACCCTGGTGTCTGGAGGCTACGCATGAATACCCGTGGATTACTCGAACAACTGCTCAAGTCTGGTCAGGACATGTTGCAGAACAAGGCCGGCGGCCAGCGCAAATCCGACGACAAAGGCGCCCTCGGCGGCCTGCTCGGCAGTGGCGGGCTCGGCAGTTTGCTCGGCGGCGCTGGCGGCGGGGCCCTGGCCGCTGGGGCCATGGGCCTGCTGCTGGGCAATAAAAAAGCGCGCAAATTCGGCGGCAAGGCCCTGACCTATGGCGGGTTGGCGGCATTGGGCGTGATCGCCTACAAAGCCTATGGCAACTGGCAGGCGCAACAGGCCAGCGCGCCCCAAGGCGAGCCGCAGACCATCGACCGCCTGCCGCCAGCCCAGGTCGAGCAACACAGCCAGGGCATCCTCAAGGCATTGGTGGCGGCGGCCAAGGCCGACGGGCATGTGGATGAGCGCGAGCGCGCGCTGATCGAAGGTGAATTCAACAAGCTGGATAACGACCGTGAATTGCAAAGCTGGCTGCACGGCGAGCTGAACAAACCCCTCGACCCGGCCGACGTGGCGCGGGCCGCCGGCACCCCGGAAATGGCCGCCGAGATGTACATCGCCAGTGTGATGCTGGTGGATGAGGAGAACTTTATGGAGAAGGCGTACCTGGATGAGCTGGCGCGACAGCTCAAGTTGGAGCCCGGTTTGAAGGTTGAATTGGAGAAACAGGTGCGCCAGGCGACGCTTTAGGGATCGTTCCTCCTCATAAATGTTCTGGCGCGACCGCAAGCAGGTCTCAAGTGAGCCCAACCCCCGGTCCTCACCTTCAAGGGCGATGTCCACTTGGGTGATGCGAAAGCCCGTCAAACCGCCGACGACGGTCCCGCCAGCGGTGGTTTTGGCTCCTCGGGTAATGAAATAGCGGCGCATGCCAGCGATGTCCTTTTGTTAGCAGGGACCAGCACGCTAGGCTCGGCGAGAAAAGCCTGGTAGTCGGACGCTGTAGGTTGGTTCTGTGAAAAGGGTGCCTCAGGCCACCCTCTAGGCATGCCTGCGCACGATGAAGATCGTTCTCACGTTCTGTGGAAACGATTTAACAAATCTATTTATGGCAGCCCCCACGGCCTGGATAATTCCAGTGTAATGAGGTACCGCTCTTCTGTGGGATGCTGATAGTCCTTGAAGCGCCCAACTACCAACATGACTTGGTATTTGTTTTCTGCCCGCCAGTAAGACTTGCCACCCCGGTTCACATTTCGCAATCGAGCACGCCATTCAGGTGTGTCGGCGAATGGAGGGTTGGAGGCGACTCGGATGGGCAGCCAGCCGGCATTGCTCCATTGTTTTTGCAAATACAGCACGACGTTGAGGGTGTCATCGAGCAATAGCGGTTCGATTTGGGGGGACATGCGGATACTACCAACGCGCTCGTTGTCGAAACTTACCGCGAGGAAGCGGGCAGGCGGGGTAACGAATCCATATTGAGGGTCTATAAAGCGTAGGCGCGCATCGGACTTTGGTAGCCTCCCCCATATTTCTCCGGGAATAGCAGGGGCGATTGCTGCACTGGAGCGCTGACACATGTCTTCCCAAGGCTCCCCAAGCATCAGTGCGATTTCTGGCGTACTGGTGAAGAAACGTATCATCCCTACCAGTAGTGCGGCAGCGAACAATACAAGTGCGGCATGTCGCCAGTTTACTTGTGAGAGCCGGTTCATCGCATGCCCCGACCTTCAGCGACGTCATCCAGCGCTTGTTCGATTCGATGCCGCTCACCGCTATTTAACAGCTTGTCAAATTGCGCCGCGGCCTTGAGCACGAAGGTCATGCGTTGATCGATGTAAGGGTCTGAAACCGCTCGAACTGGTCGGTCAGCAGGCGCGGGGGCGGGTCGCATTTACAGCGGCAGAGATCGTCCGAGAGCGCCACCCGTCGTCCTCGTGCCCACTGCTCCAGGCGCGGGCCAACACAAACTATGACCCCGGTGGTTTTGCACACCGGGCAAAGCACCTCATGACCTTCAAGGGCGATATCCACTTGGGTGATGCAAAAGCCCGTCAAACCGCCGACGACGGTCCCGCCAGCGGTGGTCTTGGCTCCTCGGGTAATGAAATAACGGCGCATGCCAGCCGTGTCCTTTTGTTAGCAGGGACCTGCACGCTAGGCTCGGCGAGAAAAGCCCGGTAGTCGGACGCTTCGCGGGTTTTTGTAGGTTGGTTCTGTAATTACCTTCAGGGATGTTTTTGCATTCTGTGGGCACCACGTCGAAACCCATTGATAAATGAAGGCTTGTGCTCAGCTATACTCCCCCCCATTTGAATGGCTCTTCGAGGAAACACTGTGAAGAATTGGACCTTGCGCCAGCGGATTTTGGCGAGCTTTGCGGTCATTGTCGCGATCATGCTGCTGATGGTTGTGGTGTCCTACTCGCGGTTGCTGAAGATCGAAGTCAGCCAGGAATCGGTCCGGGACGATGCGGTACCGGGGGTTTACCTCAGTTCGATGATCCGCAGCGCATGGGTCGACAGCTATCTGCTGACCATCGATATCATCGGCCTGCGCGCAGATAAAACCCTCACCAGTGCCGATAAGACGGACTTCAAGTCTTTCGAAGCGCGTATTGAACAGCAGATCGCCAATTACGAAAAAACCGTCAACAGCCAGGCTGATCGCATGGAGTTCGATAACTTCAAGGCGGCGCATATCAACTACAACAAGGCCCTCGCCGAGGTGCTGGCGCGCATTGAAGCCAATGATTTGCCGGGTGCGAGCGTCCTGGTCGAAGAGCAATTGACGCCGATCTGGATCGAAGGGCGCATGAAGCTCAATGACATCATCACCGAAAACAAGAGCATGTCTGACCGCGCCACTTCGGCCATCGACGAGTCGGTGCTGTCGGCCAAGCTCAGCATGGCGGTTTCGCTGATTATCGCCATCTTCGCCGCCGGCCTGTGCGGTCTGCTGTTGATGCGCGCAATCATGGCGCCGATGCAGCGTATCGTCGAGATCCTCGACGTCATGCGTACCGGTGACCTGAGCAAGCGCTTGAACCTGGAGCGCAAGGACGAATTCGGCGCGGTCGAAACCGGCTTCAACGACATGATGACCGAACTGACCGCCCTGGTGTCCCAGGCTCAGCGTTCGTCGGTGCAGGTGACTACCTCGGTCACCGAGATTGCCGCCACCTCCAAGCAACAACAGGCCACGGCCACGGAAACCGCGGCGACCACCACCGAGATCGGCGCTACTTCGCGGGAGATCGCCGCCACTTCCAAGGACCTGGTCCGCACCATGACCGAAGTTTCCACCGCCGCCGACCAGGCCTCGGTCGCCGCCGGTTCCGGCCAGCAAGGCCTGGCGCGCATGGAAGAAACCATGCACTCGGTGATGGGCGCGGCTGAGCTGGTCAACGCCAAGCTGGCGATCCTTAACGAGAAGGCCGGCAACATCAACCAGGTGGTGGTGACCATCGTCAAGGTTGCCGACCAGACCAACCTGTTGTCCCTCAATGCTGCCATCGAGGCCGAGAAGGCCGGTGAGTACGGCCGCGGTTTTGCCGTGGTGGCCACTGAAGTGCGCCGCCTGGCCGACCAGACCGCCGTGGCCACCTACGACATCGAGCAGATGGTGCGCGAGATCCAGTCGGCGGTGTCCGCCGGGGTGATGGGCATGGACAAGTTCTCCGAAGAAGTGCGCCGGGGCATGTTCGAAGTGCAGCAAGTGGGCGAGCAACTGTCGCAGATCATCCACCAGGTCCAGGCCCTGGCGCCGCGGGTGTTGATGGTCAACGAAGGCATGCAGGCCCAGGCCACCGGGGCCGAGCAGATCAACCACGCGCTGGTGCAATTGGGCGATGCCAGCAGCCAGACCGTGGAGTCCCTGCGCCAGGCCAGCTTTGCCATTGATGAACTGAGCCAGGTTGCGGTCGGTCTGCGCAGCGGCGTGTCGCGTTTCAAAGTCTGATGAGCGACCTCGCGGCTAAACACGGCGTCGTCCCGGCAGCAAAAAAGGCGTTGTTCCTGGTGTTCCACATCGGCCACGAACGGTATGCCCTCAAGGCCACCGAAGTGGCCGAAGTGCTGCCGCGCCTGCCGCTCAAACCCATCGCCCATGCACCGCTGTGGGTGGCGGGTATCTTTGCCCACCGCGGCGCGATGGTGCCGGTCATCGACCTCAGTGCCTTGACCTTCGGCGAGCCGGCCCAGGCGCGGACCAGCACGCGGCTGGTGCTGGTCAACTATAAACCTGAGCCCTGGCTCGAGGCGCGTTGGCTGGGACTGATTCTGGAGCAGGCCACCGAAACCCTGCGTTGCGACCCGGCGGAGTTCAAGCCCTACGGCCTGGACAATCCCCTGGCGCCCTACCTGGGGCCGGTGCGCGAAGATGCTTTGGGCTTGATGCAATGGATCGGCGTCGCAGATATGCTCACCGATGACGTGCGCGCCTTGCTGTTTTCTGCCGAGCCGAGCCTATGAGCAACGACCCGCGCTTCTTTGCCTTCTTGAAGGAACGCATTGGCCTGGACGTGGCCTCGGTGGGCGAAGCCATCATCGAACGCGCCGTGCGCCAGCGCAGCCAGGCCGTCGCGGCCCACACGGCGGATGAGTACTGGCAGCACCTGCAGCACTCCCAGGACGAACAGCAAGCGCTGATCGAAGCGGTGATCGTGCCCGAGACCTGGTTTTTCCGTTACCCCGAATCCTTCGCGACCCTGGCCCGTCTGGCCAAGGCGCGCCTGGCCGAGATCAACCAGTTGCGCGCGCTGCGCATCCTCAGCCTGCCCTGTTCCACCGGCGAAGAACCCTATTCGATCGCCATGGCCTTGCTCGATGCCGGCCTGGCGCCGCACCAGTTCAAGGTGCAGGGCATGGACGTCAGCCCGCTGTCGGTGGAGCGTGCCCAGCGCGGCGTGTATGGCCGCAACTCGTTTCGCGGCGGCGACCTTGAATTTCGCGACCGCCACTTCACCGAGCAGGCCGATGGTTATCGCATCGAAGACCGCGTGCGCGAACAGGTGCGCCTGCAAGTCGGCAACCTGCTGGACCCGGGGTTGCTCGCCAATGAGCCGAGCTACGACTTTGTGTTTTGCCGCAACCTGCTGATCTATTTCGACCAACCCACGCAAAAACAAGTGTTCGACGTGCTCAAGAACCTGACCCACGTGGACGGCGTGCTGTTTATCGGCCCGGCCGAAGGCAGCCTGTTGGGGCGTCATGGCATGCGTTCGATCGGCGTGCCGCAGTCGTTTGCATTCAGCCGGCACACCGAGCCGGTCAAGCCTGAGCCGGTATTCGTGCCGATACCCGCGCCCGCACCTCGACGCAGCATCGCAGCGGTCCGGCCCAAGCCGCGACCGTTCAGCACGCTCAACGCCCAGGTGGTGCCGATCAAGGCGCCGGCGTCGGAGGCTGGCGACCTGCTCAGCCAGATCGCGACCCTGGCCAACGAAGGCAAAAGCGCCGAGGCCCGTGCCGCCTGCGAGCGTTATTTAAGTCAACACCCGCCGGCCGCCCAGGTGTTTTACTGGTTGGGGCTGCTCAGCGATGTGGCCGGCAACGCCCTGGACGCCCAGGGGTTTTATCGAAAAGCCTTGTACCTGGAACCGCAGCACCCGCAGGCCCTGATGCAGCTGGCCGCGTTGCTCGAAGCCCAGGGCGACATTGCGGCGGCGCGTCGGTTGCAGGCGCGGGCCGCGCGTAGCGAGCTGACAGTGAGCAAAAACCATGAGTAGCCCCAACGCGCTCGACACTGCGGGCCTGGCCCTGACGATGGACGACACCCAGGCCATCGACGATTGCTGGAACCGGATCGGCATTCACGGCGACAAGTCCTGCCCGTTGCTGGCGGACCATATCCACTGCCGCAACTGCTCGGCGTACTCCGCCGCGGCTACCCGCTTGCTGGATCGCTATGCGTTGCAGCAGGACGATCATCGCCCGGTCGCCGATACCCAGGCGAACGAAGACATCGTCACCCGTTCCCTGCTGATATTCCGCCTCGGCGAAGAATGGCTGGGGATCGCCACCCGATGCCTGGTGGAAGTGGCAACCCTGCACCCGATCCATTCCCTGCCGCACCAACGTTCCCGTGCATTGCTTGGCGTGGCGAACGTGCGCGGCGCGCTGGTGGCGTGCCTGTCGCTGGTCGAGCTGTTGGGCCTGGACGCCATCAGCCACGGCACGCCGGGCGGGCGCATCATGCCGCGCATGTTGATCATCGCCGCGCAGGATGGCCCGGTGGTGGTGCCGGTGGATGAAGTCGACGGTATCCATGCCATCGACGAGCGTACTTTGACGGCGGCGTCAGCCTCCGGCACCCAGGCCAGCGGCCGCTTCACTCAGGGCGTGTTGCAGTGGAAGGGCCGTAGCCTGCGTTGGCTGGACGAGGCTCAGTTGCTGTCTGCCGTGACCCGGAGCCTCACATGACCCCCGACCAGATGCGCGATGCCTCGCTGCTGGAATTGTTCAGCCTGGAAGCCGATGCCCAGACCCAGATACTGAGCGCGGGCCTGCTGGCCCTGGAGCGCAACCCGACCCAGGCCGACCAGCTCGAAGCCTGCATGCGCGCCGCGCACTCGCTCAAAGGCGCGGCGCGGATTGTCGGGGTGGACGCCGGGGTCAGCGTGTCCCATGTCATGGAGGATTGCCTGGTCAGCGCCCAGGAAAGTCGCCTGTATCTGCAGCCGGAACACATCGACGCGCTGTTGCAAGGTACCGACCTGCTGATGCGTATCGCCACGCCGGGCAATACCGTGGGGCCGGCGGATGTCGAGGCGTATGTGGCCTTGATGGAGCGCCTGCTCGACCCGTCGCAGCCCACCGCCAAGGTGGCGCCTCCGCCAACTGCGCCTGCTCCAGCGCCCACTCCGCTGATTGAAGCACTGCCCGCCGAACCCGAGCCTGCGCCGTCCCTCGGCAGCGAACCGCTGCGTCAGAACAAGCGCATGACCGAAGGCGGCGAGCGCGTACTGCGTGTGACCGCCGAGCGTTTGAACAGCCTGCTGGACCTGTCGAGCAAATCCCTGGTCGAAACCCAGCGACTCAAGCCATACCTGGCCAGCCTGCAACGCCTCAAGCGTGTGCAGGGTAACGGTGTGCGTGCGCTGGACCACCTCGATGGTCACCTCAAGACCCTCGACTTGAGCCTGGAAGCCCAGGAGTCCCTGGCCGATGCCCGCCGCTTGCTGAGCGAAGCCCAAGCCCTGCTGGCGGAAAAAACCGCTGAGCTCGATGAGTTCGGCTGGCAGGCCGGGCAACGCGCCCAGGTGCTTTACGACACCGCGCTGGCCTGCCGCATGCGCCCGTTTGCCGATGTGCTCGCCGGCCAGGTCCGCATGGTGCGCGACCTCGGCCGCAGCCTGGGCAAGCAGGTGCGCCTGGAGATCGAGGGCGAAAAGACCCAGGTCGACCGTGATGTGCTGGAGAAGCTCGAAGCGCCGCTCACCCACTTATTGCGCAATGCCGTCGACCACGGCATCGAAACGCCGGAACAACGCCTGCTGGCGGGCAAGCCGGCCGAAGGCTTGATCCGCTTGCGGGCCTCCCACCAGGCCGGTTTGCTGGTGCTGGAGCTGAGCGACGACGGGAATGGTGTCGACCTCGAACGCCTGCGTGGCACGATCGTTGATCGGCATCTGTCGACGGTGGAAACCGCCTTGAACCTCAGCGAGGAGGAGTTGCTGACGTTCCTGTTCCTGCCGGGCTTCAGCCTGCGCGACAAGGTCACCGAAGTCTCCGGGCGCGGCGTCGGCCTGGATGCGGTGCAGCATATGGTCCGCCAACTGCGCGGCGCGGTGGTGCTGGAGCAAGCGGCGGGGCAGGGCAGTCGTTTCCATCTGGAAGTGCCGTTGACCCTGTCGGTGGTGCGCAGCCTGGTGGTGGAAGTCGGCGAAGAAGCCTATGCCTTCCCGCTGGCGCATATCGAGCGCATGTGCGACCTGGCGCCCGACGACATTGTGCAGCTCGAAGGCCGCCAGCATTTCTGGCACGAAGGCCGGCATGTCGGCCTGGTCGCCGCCAGCCAACTGTTGCAGCGCCCGCCGGGGCAAGGTAATGACGAGACGTTGAAGGTGGTGGTGATCCGCGAGCGCGATGCGGTGTATGGCATTGCCGTGGAGCGTTTTATCGGCGAACGCACGTTGGTGGTGCTGCCGCTGGATGATCGGTTGGGCAAGGTCCAGGATATTTCCGCCGGGGCGTTGCTGGACGATGGCTCGGTGGTGTTGATCGTCGACGTCGAAGATATGCTGCGTTCGGTGGACAAGCTGCTCAATACCGGCCGCCTGGAGCGTATCGCCCGGCGCAGCCAGCAGGCCGCCGAAGCCCCGCGCAAACGCGTGCTGGTGGTGGACGATTCGCTCACCGTGCGTGAGTTGCAACGTAAATTGCTGCTTAACCGCGGTTATGAAGTGGCCGTCGCCGTCGATGGCATGGACGGCTGGAACGCCTTGCGCTCCGAGGACTTCGACCTGCTCATCACTGATATTGATATGCCTCGTATGGACGGGATCGAATTGGTCACACTCTTGCGCCGGGATGCTCGCCTGCAATCGTTGCCGGTGATGGTGGTGTCCTACAAGGACCGCGAAGAAGACCGACGCCGTGGACTCGACGCCGGCGCCGATTACTATCTGGCCAAAGCCAGTTTCCACGATGACGCCCTCCTTGATGCCGTGGTGGAACTGATCGGAGGCGCGCGGGCATGAGGATTGCAATCGTCAATGACATGCCCATGGCTGTGGAGGCGTTACGCCGCGCCGTGAGCTTCGAGCCCGCGCACCAAGTGGTGTGGGTAGCCAGTAATGGCCTGGAAGCGGTGCAACGTTGCGCCGAATTGACCCCGGACCTGATCCTGATGGACCTGATTATGCCGGTGATGGACGGCGTGGAAGCCACCCGGCGGATCATGGCCGAGAGCCCGTGCGCGATTGTGATCGTCACCGTCGACCGCCAGGCCAATGTCAGCCGGGTGTTCGAAGCCATGGGCCATGGCGCCCTGGATGTGGTGGATACGCCGGCCCTGGGCGTCGGTAATCCCAAGGATGCCGCCGCGCCGTTGTTGCGCAAGATCCTCAATATTGGCTGGCTGATCGGCCAGCGCGGCAGCCGTGTGCGCGCCGAAACCGCGCCGCCGCGCAGCACCGGCAAACGCCAGAGCCTGGTGGCGATCGGTTCTTCGGCTGGCGGCCCGGCGGCCCTGGAAGTCCTGCTCAAGGGCCTGCCCCGGGACTTTCCCGCCGCCATCGTGCTGGTGCAGCATGTGGACCAGGTGTTCGCCGCCGGCATGGCCGAGTGGCTGAGCAGCGCCTCCGGCCTGCCGGTGCGCCTGGCCCGCGAGGGGGAGCCGCCACAAAGCGGGGTCGTGCTGCTGGCTGGCACCAATCACCACATTCGTCTGTTGAAAAATGGCACGCTAGCCTATACAGCCGAGCCGGTGAACGAGATTTACCGGCCATCCATCGATGTGTTTTTCGAAAGTGTGGCCAGCCACTGGAATGGTGATGCCGTCGGCGTGCTGCTGACCGGCATGGGTCGCGACGGAGCCCAGGGGCTCAAATTAATGCGGGACCAAGGATATCTGACCATCGCCCAGGACCAGCAGAGTTCGGCGGTGTATGGCATGCCCAAAGCGGCGGCGGCGATTGACGCTGCTGTTGAAATTCGCCCACTGGACAGAATTGCGCCCCGACTGCTGGAGGTATTTGCAAAATGATCAATATCCCCGGCGGTGCTGGTTTGCGGGCAGTAATTCAGGTGATTGCAGATGAATGATTTACAGATCGACGGCATCAAGACCGACGAAAATGCCGCCATGGTGTTGCTGGTCGACGACCAGGCCATGATCGGCGAAGCCGTGCGGCGTGGCCTGGCCCATGAAGAAAACATCGACTTCCACTTTTGCGCCGACCCGCACCAGGCCATCGCCCAGGCGATCCGCATCAAACCCACGGTGATTCTGCAGGACCTGGTGATGCCCGGCCTGGATGGCCTGACGCTGGTGCGCGAATACCGCAACCACCCGGCCACGCAGAACATCCCGATCATCGTGCTTTCCACCAAGGAAGACCCACTGATCAAAAGCGCGGCGTTCTCGGCCGGGGCCAACGATTATCTGGTCAAGCTGCCGGACAACATCGAACTGGTGGCGCGTATCCGCTATCACTCGCGCTCCTACATGACCCTGTTGCAGCGTGACGCGGCCTATCGCGCGCTGCGCGTCAGCCAGCAGCAACTGTTGGACACCAATCTGGTATTGCAACGGCTGATGAACTCCGACGGCCTCACCGGGCTGTCCAACCGCCGGCATTTCGACGAATACCTGGAACTGGAATGGCGCCGCGCCATGCGGGACCAGACCCAATTGTCGCTGCTGATGATCGACGTGGACTTCTTCAAGACCTACAACGACAGCTTCGGCCACGTTGAAGGCGACGAAGCCCTGCGCAAGGTTGCCGCCAGCATCCGCGAAGCCAGCAGCCGGCCTTCGGACCTGCCGGCGCGCTACGGCGGCGAAGAGTTCGCCCTGGTGCTGCCGAACACTTCGCCGGGTGGCGCACGGCTGGTCGCCGAAAAACTGCGCATGGCCGTCGCCGCCCTGAAAATCCCGCACATCGCCCCGGCCGAGGGTGCGAGCCTGACCATCAGCATCGGCCTGTCGACCATGACACCGGTGCAAGGCACCGATTGCCGCCAGTTGATCATGGCGGCGGACAAGGGGCTGTATACGGCCAAGAACAACGGGCGCAATCAAGTCGGTATCGAGTGATCCGAGGCCAGTGCAGGTCCACATGTGCGAGGGGCGGCGCGACGACTCGACTTGCCCCCCGATGGCGGTGTGACAGTCACCGGGTGTAGGGCTGACACACCGCCATCGGGGGCAAGCGCCCTCTCACAGTGGATTTTCATGGTTCTTGGGCCTGCCTTTTCGCCAAGCGGGCTGCCGTTTGCGCCTGTTTGTCGTTATACTCGTCGGCTTTCAAAAGTTCGCCAACGAGTGCTGCCCGCCATGGAAATCAACCCGATCCTTAACACCATCAAGGACCTGTCCGAGCGCTCCGAAACTATTCGGGGGTATCTTTGACTACGATCAAAAGCATGAGCGTCTGACCGAAGTCAATCGCGAGCTTGAAGATCCGAGTGTCTGGAACAAACCCGAATACGCCCAGGAACTGGGCCGCGAGCGCGCAGCGCTGGCGCAGATCGTCGACACCCTCGACGAACTGAACACCGGTCTGGCCGATTGCCGC
The DNA here is from genome assembly GCF_014889455.1 of Pseudomonas sp. K8. Lineage (NCBI taxonomy): Bacteria > Pseudomonadati > Pseudomonadota > Gammaproteobacteria > Pseudomonadales > Pseudomonadaceae > Pseudomonas > Pseudomonas sp. K8. The sequence continues at coordinate 158,547 of NZ_VJWO01000004.1, read as the reverse complement.
GACCTGCTGGACATGGCTGTCGAAGAAAACGACGAAGGCGCGGTAGGCGATGTCGTCGCCGAGCTGGCCCGTCTCGAGGAAAACCTCGCCAAGCTTGAATTCCGCCGCATGTTCAGCCACGAAATGGACCCGAACAACGCCTACCTGGACATCCAGGCCGGTTCCGGCGGCACCGAAGCCCAGGACTGGGCCAACATCCTGCTGCGGATGTACCTGCGCTGGGCCGACAAACGCGGTTTCGACGCGACCATCATGGAGCTGTCGGCCGGTGAAGTCGCCGGCATCAAAGGCGCCACCGTTCACATCAAGGGTGAATACGCCTTCGGCTGGCTGCGTACCGAGATCGGTGTGCATCGCCTGGTGCGCAAGAGCCCGTTCGACTCCGGCAATCGTCGCCACACCTCGTTCTGCGCGGTGTTCGTCTCGCCCGAGATCGACGACAAGGTGGAAATCGAGATCAACCCGGCCGACCTGCGGATCGACACCTATCGCTCCTCCGGTGCCGGTGGCCAACACGTAAACACCACCGACTCGGCGGTACGTATCACCCACGTGCCGACCAACACCGTGGTCAGTTGCCAGAACGAACGTTCCCAGCACGCGAACAAGGACACCGCCATGAAAATGCTGCGGGCCAAGTTGTACGAGCAGGAAATGCAGAAGCGCAACGCCGCTTCCCAGGCGTTGGAAGACACCAAGTCGGATATCGGCTGGGGTCACCAGATCCGTTCCTATGTTCTGGACGCGTCGCGGATCAAGGATCTGCGCACTAACATCGAACGCAGCGACTGCGACAAGGTGCTCGACGGCGACATCGACGAATACCTGGAAGCCAGCCTGAAATCGGGGCTGTAAACCGCCAGCCCGACCTCAAGTCCCCCGCCAGTGGCGGGGGCAACGAACCTGTGATGGAAAATTTAAAGACATGAGCGACCAACAACTCGACCCGCAAGCCCTGCAACAGGAAGAAAACTCCCTGATCGCCCTGCGCAAGGAAAAGCTTGCTGCCGAGCGCGCCAAGGGCAATGCCTTCCCCAACGACTTCCGCCGCGATGCCTACTGCGAAGACTTGCAGAAACAGTACGCGGACAAGACCAAGGAAGAGCTGGCAGAGGCTGCGATCCCGGTCAAGGTGGCAGGTCGCATCATGCTCAACCGTGGCTCGTTCATGGTGATCCAGGACATGTCCGGGCGCATCCAGGTCTACGTCAACCGCAAGACCCTGCCGGAAGAAACCCTGGCCGCCGTGAAAACCTGGGACCTGGGCGACATCATCGCCGCCGAAGGCACCCTGGCCCGTTCCGGCAAGGGCGACCTGTACGTTGAAATGACCAGCGTGCGCCTGCTGACCAAATCCCTGCGCCCGCTGCCGGACAAGCACCACGGCCTGTCCGACACCGAGCAGCGTTATCGCCAGCGCTACGTTGACCTGATCGTCAACGAAGACGTGCGCCACACCTTCCGCGTGCGTTCGCAAGTGATTGCCCACACCCGCGCCTTCCTGATGAAGCGTGACTTCCTGGAAGTGGAAACGCCGATGCTGCAGACCATCCCCGGTGGTGCCGCAGCCAAGCCGTTCGAAACCCACCACAACGCGTTGGACATGGGCATGTACCTGCGGATCGCGCCGGAGCTGTACCTCAAGCGCCTCGTGGTCGGCGGCTTCGAAAAAGTCTTCGAGATCAACCGCAACTTCCGCAACGAAGGCGTCTCGACCCGGCACAACCCTGAGTTCACCATGTTGGAGTTCTACCAGGCCTACGCCGACTACGAAGACAACATGGACCTGACCGAAGAACTGTTCCGCGAACTCGCGCAACTGGTCCTGGGCAGCACCGACGTGCCGTATGGCGACAAGGTGTTCCACTTCGGCGAGCCGTTCGTGCGGCTGTCGGTATTCGACTCGATCCTCAAGTACAACCCTGAGCTGACCGCCGACGACCTGACCGACATCGACAAGGCCCGCGCCATCGCCAAGAAAGCCGGCGCCAAGGTGCTGGGCTTCGAAGGCCTGGGCAAGCTGCAGGTGATGATTTTCGAAGAGCTGGTGGAACACAAACTGGAACAGCCGCACTTCATTACCCAGTACCCGTTCGAAGTGTCGCCGCTGGCCCGTCGCAACGATGACAACCCGAACGTCACCGACCGTTTCGAACTGTTCATCGGCGGCCGCGAAATCGCCAACGCCTACTCCGAGCTCAACGACGCGGAAGACCAGGCCGAGCGCTTCATGGCCCAGGTGGCCGACAAGGACGCCGGCGACGACGAAGCCATGCACTACGACGCCGACTTCGTGCGCGCCCTGGAGTACGGCATGCCGCCGACCGCGGGCGAAGGCATCGGCATCGACCGCCTGGTGATGTTGCTGACCAACTCGCCGTCGATCCGCGACGTGATCTTGTTCCCGCATATGCGGCCACAAGCGTAACCGTAGCGAAATCCGAAGCCGCCTTTTATAAGGCGGCTTTTTTATGTGGCGTAAATAAGCGTCAAGCAAACAGCGCCAGGTTTTGATCTTTTCAAGGATGTGTGTCGTGAACCGCGTAATCGCTCAGGAAGGAGCCGCTGGCATTGCCGCTGCCGTGGCTGAAAGTGTCCAGTACCAGGGCCGCAAGGCCAGTCGTCGGGGCAGCGAGCAACGCAGGCAAGATATTCTCGATGCCGCCATGCGGATCGTGGTGCGTGATGGCGTGCGAGCCGTGCGTCACCGTGCCGTGGCGGCGGAAGCAGGGGTGCCCCTGTCGGCGACCACCTATTACTTCAAGGACATCGATGACCTGCTCACCGATACCTTCGCCCAATACGTCGAGCGCAGCGCCGCATTCATGGGCAAGCTGTGGGTGCGTAACGAAGGCTTGTTGCGCGAGATGGTCGCGTATGGCGATGGCAGCCCGGAGTCGCGTTCGCAACTGGCCGATGACATTGCGCGGTTGACCGTCGATTACGTGCAGCGCCAATTGAGCAATCGTCGCGAGTACTTGATGGCCGAACAGGCCTTTCGCCAGGAAGCCTTGCTCAACCCGCGTCTGGCCGAGCTGGTGCGTTCTCACCAGCAGATCCTGTTGCAAGGCACCGGGCAGTTTTTCCAGGTATTGGGCTCGCGCGAGCCGCAACAGGATGCCAAAGTGTTGACGGCGATTATCGGTCGGATGGAATATCAGGGCCTGCTGGACGGCGCGGAGCCGCTGAGCGCTGACGACATGCTTGAGATCCTCAAGCGTTACATGCATTTGGTGTTGGCCTCGGTCTGACACCGGGAGTGTCCAATGAAAGCCTGGCGTGTCGCGGTCGTCGCCTTGTCGTTCCTCTTCCTCAGCGGTTGCCTGGTGACCTTCAAGGAACCGCTGCCGGCCAGCGAGGCGGCGCCCGCTGCGCTGGTGGGCCAATGGACGAGCAAGAATGCCTGGGGCGAGCCGCTCAACCTGCAGATCAGCCGCGCCGGCAAACACCGCTACAAAGCCGTGAGCTACCCTCAGGCCAAGCCCGGCCAGCGTGATGAGTACGTGTTCAGCGTCTCGCGCCATGGCAATCGCTGGTATCTGTCGGCGCCGTTGCCGGGCAAACTCGGTGGGCATTACGTTCTGGCGGGGTTCGAACTCGACGAAACGCACGAATTGGTGGTCTATAACCTCGACCTCGAGCAAATTCACCAGGCCATCGGGCAGCGGTCGTTGCACGGCAGCACCGTGGACACCGTGGAAGGCCCCGGCATACTGGTCGACAGCCCGATGGATCAGGTGTTTGCCTACCTGGATGAGCCGGCCAATGCCGATGTGTTCGTTGAAGCTGCGCGCTACCGGCGTGCGGATAAATAACGTTTAAAGAGGAAGTACCGGGTGGACGATTACCAGCAGACGATACGCAGTTTGTCCGATCGCATTGTGCTGGCGCAAACACCGATCCGCGTCCTCGACGCAGTGAAATGGGACGACAACATTCGCCAAGGCTTCCTCAAGGCCAAGGGCAAGGCAATGCCCGCGGTAGACCGCGATTACTACCTGAACCGGCCGCTGTCGTTCGATTCGAGCGCGGTGAAGCTGGAGTTCCAGAACATCGAGCGCGACATCACCCGCCGCCTCGGCCAGTTCAGCCCCGTAGGGCAGATCATGCGCCGCATGTGCCGGGAGTACCGCATGGTGGTGCGTATGCTCGAAGCGCGCGGCACCGAGGATTTCGGCCTGATTTCCCAGGAACTCTACGGCGCCGCCTCCGATGCCTTCCATGCCGGCGACCCGACCCTGGCCGACCTCGGCCTGATGCTCTCCGACTACCTGAACAATATCGACGTGCGTGGCGACCTGAAGGACGAGGCCAAGACCCTCACCGCCAAGGACGCGGTCAGCCTGCTGCAAACCCGTCTGAACAAGGTGTTTGGCGAGGCCGAGGAAACCATCCGCGTGTTCGAGTCCGACGGCATCGTCGCCGACGCAGCGGCGGGGGCCGACTACATCAAGATCCGCGCCGATGCGATGTTCAACGAGCGCGACGTGCGCGCCCTCGAAGTGCATGAAGGCCTGGTGCATGTGGGCACCACCCTCAACGGCCTGAACCAGCCGATCTGCACCTTCCTGTCCAAGGGCCCGCCATCGTCGACCGTGACCCAGGAAGGCCTGGCGATCCTGATGGAAATCATCACCTTCGCCTCCTACCCGAGTCGCTTGCGCAAGCTGACCAACCGCACCCGTGCCATCCACATGGTGGAAGAGGGCGCCGATTTCCTGCAGGTGTTCGAGTTCTTCCGCGAGCAAGGTTTTGAAATGGCCGAGAGCTACGGCAACGCCAGTCGGGTGTTTCGCGGTTCGGTGCCGAATGGTCTGCCGTTTACCAAGGATTTGTCCTACCTCAAGGGCTTTATCATGGTCTACAACTACATCCAGCTGGCCGTGCGCAAAGGCAAGCTGGAACAAGTGCCGTTGCTGTTCTGCGGCAAGACCACCCTGGAAGACATGCGTACCCTGCGCCAACTGATCGACGAAGGCCTGGTGGTGCCGCCCAAATACCTGCCGGAGCAGTTCCGCGACATGAACGCCCTGGCGGCGTGGATGTGTTTCTCCAACTTCCTCAACCATTTGAGCCTGGATCGGATCGAGGCGGATTACTCCAACATCCTGTAAAGGCTGAACTGACCCAACCGGTCCAACAAGGTGGGAGGGGCGTGCTCCCACAGTTGGACCTGCACACGCCTGAACATTTCGACCATCAGCGAGGCTTCAACGGATGAGAATCCTCGGCATTCTTTGCCTGTTACTCACACTGAACGGCTGCAGCTCCCTGCTGTTCTACCCGGAGCCCGGCTTGCCGTTCACGCCGCAAAAGGCGCACCTGGCGTATCGCGACGTCACGCTCACCACCGCCGATGGCGTCAAGCTGCATGCCTGGTGGCTGCCGGCCAAACCGGGAGTGCCGCTCAAGGGCACGGTGCTGCACCTGCACGGCAACGGCGGCAACCTGGCCTGGCACCTGGGCGGCAGTTGGTGGTTGCCGGAGCAGGGCTATCAAGTGCTGTTGCTGGACTATCGCGGCTATGGGCTGTCGCAAGGCAAGCCGTCGCTGCCGGCGATCTATCAGGACGTCGACGCGGCTTTCAGCTGGATCGACAAGGCGCCCGAAACCCAGGGCCAGCCGTTGATCGTCCTCGGCCAAAGCCTGGGCGGCGCGCTGGCCGTGCATTACCTGGCGGCCCACCCCGAGCGGCAGGCCCACCTCAAGGCCCTGGTGCTGGACGGCGTGCCCGCCAGTTATCGTGATGTAGGACAATTCGCCCTGAGCACCTCCTGGTTAACATGGCCGTTTCAGGTGCCCTTGTCTTGGCTGGTGCCCGACGCCGACAGTGCGATCAATGGCATGCCCCAGTTGAGCGGAGTCCCGAAACTGCTGTTCCACAGCCTCGATGACCCGATCGTGCCGCTGTCCAATGGCATCCGCTTGTATCAGGCCGCGCCTGCACCCAGGGTGTTGCAACTGACCCGCGGCGGCCATGTGCAGACCTTTGCCGACAAGACCTGGCAAACTGTGATGCTGCGTTATCTGGACGACCCGCAACACTTCAACGGCCTGCGTCGCCTGGGCGAGATTCCGAATTACCCTATTCCTAAAGTTGACTCATCAGAGAGCCCGCAATGAGCGAAGAACGCAACATGATCCCGCTGATCCTCACCGGTATCGGCACCATCATCGGCACCGTCGGCTGCCTGTGGTTTTATGGCTACCTGCATTTCGCCAAACCGGAAGACGCGTTGCTGCTCAGCGACTTCACCATGCTCAAGACCGTGCCCGGCGAGGACTACAAGATCTCCCTGACCCCGGCGGCGCAAGTGGCGCAATGCGTCGATGGCGTGCTGGTGATGTTCGATACCGAGCAAAAAGGCCTCAGCGGTGTGCTGGTGAACAACAAAAAGCAGGCCGTGCGTTGTGTCGGTCAGGAAACCCCACAGTTGCAGCAATAAACCGCTGCGCGCAGTACCGCCCGGCCTGAAATTTCTGGAACCGTTTTGCGTAAGACGCCACTGATTGGCTTGTCAGCGTTGCTGATAACAATCCTTACGAAAAAATCCGGGAGAGCGGTATGGCTATCAGTGCACTCGATAGAGCAATGGGCATGGTCAATGGGCAGAACAGCCTTGATCAGGGGGGCTTGCAAGAGGTTGGCCAGCAGCCGGGTAAGATGCTCGCCGATATGAAGAAGCTTCTGGAGAAGCTGGAAGGCAGCAACGGTGCTCAGGGCGGTGGCGGTGCTCAGGGCAGTAGCGGTGCTCAGGGCGGTGGCGATTCCTCGGGCTCTGGCGGTTCCGGCGATCAACTGGATATGGAGAAACTGAAGAAGATGATGGCCGGGCGCCAAGGCATGGAAGCGATGATGCCGGACAGCGACAACGGTCGTAAGATCGGCGGCTGACAGGCAAAAAAACCCACCGTTCAGGTGGGTTTTTTTCCAGCATCGATCAGTAAGCGACGGACGAACGTGGCTTGACCGGCTGGTTGTCGTTGGAGATGGTCACTTCAACGCGGCGGTTCATGGCGCGCCCGGAAACGCTGCCGTTATCGGCCACCGGGTATTCCTTGCCATAGCCCTGGGTCACGATGCGCGAAATGTCCACGCCTTGCTGGGCCAGTGCGCGCTGCACGGAGGCCGCACGGCGCTCGGACAGGCTCTGGTTGTACGAATCGGAACCGGTGCTGTCGGTGTAGCCTTCGACGATCACTTTACGGTCCGGGTTATCGCGCAGGAACTGCGCCAGTTTGGTGATGTTGACCAGGCCGTTGGACTTCAGGTCGGACTTGTTGGTGGCAAACAGCACGTCACCGAAGGTCACCAGGGTGCCACGCTCGGTCTGCTTGGCGTTCAGGCTGTCTTGCAGTTGCTTGATCTGCGCATCGCGGGCATCGAGCAGGGCGCGGGCGCGCTCGTCACCGGCGTTTTTCAGTTTGGCTTCGGATTCGCGCAGCGCGATGGTGTCTTTGGCCACTTCAACGCGCTGGTTGGTCAGGTAGGCCAATTGGTCGACTTTCTTCTGGTCTTCCTTGTCGCGGTAAGCCTTGTCAGCCTTGTCCAGCCATTCGCTGGCGTCCTTGGTTTCCAGGGCCGCCACTTTGGTGGCTTGCGGGTTGGACTGCAGGGCCGAGAAGTTGGTCCGTGCATTTTCCAGGTTCGCGTTCGGCGGAGTGGAGCATGCTGCCAGAGCAACGCTCATCGCCAGCAGGGCAGGGATCATCAATTGTTTGCGCATAGTCGTGTCGTCCTTTCAATTCGATATCAGGTGCGATGCAGCCAAGGGGCGGCGGCTTATTTCTGTTGGATAGCAGCCGGGCGCATGCCTTCCTTGCGCAGTTCATCAACCGCTTTCTGCGAGTCCTTCACCGCCTGCTCGGCCTTGGCGGCCTGGGCTTTACGCTCAGCGACGCGGGCGTCCCATTCGGCTTGCTCGGCCAGGCGACGGGCTTCGTCATAGTTTTTGTCGTGCATGGCAATTTCGGCTTGCTTGAGCTTGTCCTGGGCCGACTTCATTTCCACGGCGGCGAACTCGGTGCCGCCGGCGCTGACTGCGCTGTTGACCGCAGACTGAGTCACCGCGTATTGCTCGGTCGGTGGGTTGCCCGCGCAGCCCGCCAGGACGAAGCTAGTGCCGATGGCCAACGCGGCCAGTTTGAGCCCGCGCAGGTGGTTAAACGTGGATTTGGCAGTGCTGGTCTTCATCGTCTTCAACTCCATTGGATAACGCCTCAAAAACATCAAAATCCATCGCACTGGTCAGCGGCTGCGGGCCCGGCGGTAAAGCACGAAACGCCTATTCAAACGGCCGTTCCAAGTGATGGCTTACTGGTTGTGACCTGCGGCTTTTTTCAAAAGTTCAGAGAAGATGGCTATTGGCCTGAAAAAATACCTGACTGATCGGTCAGCGCTTTTTGGCTTGAACTTTTGCCGCGCGCAGAGGTATGCCGGGCCCTTGTGAGGCCCGGAAATACGCGGGATGGAGGGTGTTTAAGAACGGCTGATCAGTGCTTCGGTTCGTCGGCGCCGGCCGACATGTCGTGCAGATAGCGGCGCGACAATGTCAGGAACCGCGGGGTGGGGCCAACGTCTTCATACAACGGATCACCCTCTTCGTCGGTGGCAATCACATGCTGGCCCTTGATGTACGGAAAGCTGGTTTCCAGCTCTTCGAGGGCGGCGCCGATCAGCTCGCCGAGCAATTCTTCGGGGTGGCGCTTGGGGTACATCTCCGCGATGGCCGCCAGGCGGGCGGCGGATTCCACGTCCAGATGGATCGCGTACTCCGTCTTGGTCAGGCGACCCTTGGCGTTTTCTTCCCAATGTTGGGCCAGTTCTCGAATTTTCATGGCAACCTCAATAAAACCCTGGGTAACGGGCGGTGATGAGTGACCAGCCGCCAGCGTGGATAAACACGGCGACTCACTCATGAGACTAGCTGTAAGCCACAAGGTTTAAAGTGGTTTGTGCTTGGCCTTGTCAGAAAGTGACGCGGGCGGCACTCTGGAAGGCCTGCGCGTCCCGGATTTCTGGCTGGAGATTGGCTGATGAGTGATATCGATGCACGCTTGCGTGAGGATGTTCACCTGCTGGGTGAACTGTTGGGCAACACCATTCGAGAGCAGTACGGCGATGATTTTCTCGACAAGATCGAGCAGATCCGCAAAGGCGCCAAGGCTGACCGGCGTGGCGCGGTGGCCGATCAGGCGGCGGGCGAGGAACTCAGCGCCAGTCTGAACCAACTGCAGGAAAACGAACTGTTGCCGGTCGCCCGGGCCTTCAACCAGTTCCTCAACCTGGCCAACATCGCCGAGCAGTATCAGTTGATTCATCGGCGCGATGAGTCGCAACCGGCGCCTTTCGAATCGCGGGTGTTGCCGGAGTTGTTGGCGCGCCTGCAACGCGAAGGCCACAGCAATGAATCCCTGGCCCGTCAATTGGGGCGCCTGGAGATCGAACTGGTCCTCACCGCGCACCCCACCGAAGTGGCCCGTCGCACCCTGATCCAGAAATACGACGCGATTGCTGCGCAACTGGCGCTGAAGGATCACCGTGACCTCACCACCGCCGAGCGCGAACAGATCCGCGAGCGCCTGCAACGGCTGATCGCCGAGGCCTGGCACACCGAGGAAATCCGCCGTACCCGGCCCACGCCCGTGGATGAAGCCAAATGGGGCTTCGCGGTGATCGAACACTCGTTATGGCAGGCAATCCCGAATTACCTGCGCAAGGCCGACCATGCGTTGCAGGCCGCCACCGGCCTGCGCCTGCCTTTGGAAGCGGCGCCGATTCGCTTCGCCTCGTGGATGGGCGGCGACCGTGACGGCAACCCGAATGTCACCGCGCCGGTCACCCGCGAAGTCTTGCTGCTGGCGCGCTGGATGGCGGCCGATCTGTACTTGCGCGATATCGATCAGTTGGCCTCGGAGCTGTCGATGCAGCAGGCCAGCCCGGCGTTGCAGGCCAAGGTCGGCGACAGCGTCGAGCCGTATCGCGTGCTGCTCAAGCAACTGCGTGATCGCCTGCGGGCGACCCGCCAATGGGCCCAAGCCGCATTGAGCGCGGCCATCCCGGCACCGGCGGATGTGCTGCAACACAACCGCGACCTGCTGGACCCGCTGGAGCTGTGCTACCAGTCGCTGCATGAGTGCGGCATGGGCGTGATCGCCGATGGTCCGTTGCTCGATTGCCTGCGCCGCGCCGTCACCTTTGGCCTGTTCCTGGTGCGCCTGGATGTGCGCCAGGACGCCAGCCGCCACACCGCGGCGATGACCGAAATCACCGATTACCTCGGTCTGGGGCGTTACGAAGACTGGAACGAAGAGATGCGTATCGGCTTCCTGATGAAGGAACTGGTCAATCGTCGACCGCTGCTACCGGGCTATTTCAAGCCGTCGGCGGATACCGCCGAGGTGTTGAACACCTGCCGCGAAATCGCCGCCGCCCCGGCCGCGTCCCTGGGCTCGTATGTCATTTCCATGGCCGGCGCCGCGTCGGATGTGCTGGCGGTGCAACTGTTGCTCAAAGAGTCGGGCGTGCAACGGCCGATGCGCGTGGCGCCGCTGTTCGAAACCCTGGCCGACCTGGACAACGCCGGCCCGGTGATCGAAAAACTGTTGCTGCTGCCGGGTTACCGCGCGCGGCTGCAAGGCCCGCAGGAAGTGATGATCGGCTACTCGGACTCGGCCAAGGACGCCGGCACCACCGCCGCCGCCTGGGCACAGTACCGGGCGCAGGAACGTCTGGTGGATATCTGTCGCGAGCAACAGGTGGAACTGCTGTTGTTTCATGGTCGCGGCGGCACCGTCGGACGAGGCGGCGGCCCGGCCCACGCGGCGATTCTGTCGCAACCGCCGGGCTCGGTGGCGGGGCGGTTCCGCACCACTGAACAAGGCGAAATGATCCGCTTCAAATTCGGCCTGCCGGACATCGCCGAGCAGAACCTCAATCTGTACCTGGCGGCGGTGTTGGAAGCGACGTTGTTGCCGCCGCCGCCACCGCAGCCGGCCTGGCGCCATTTGATGGATGAATTGGCAGCGGACGGCGTCAGCGCCTACCGCGCGGTGGTGCGGGAAAATCCGCAATTCGTCGAGTATTTCCGCCAGTCCACCCCGGAGCAGGAGCTGGGGCGCCTGCCCTTGGGCAGTCGCCCGGCCAAACGCCGTGCCGGTGGTATTGAAAGCCTGCGGGCGATCCCGTGGATCTTCGGCTGGACCCAGACCCGCCTGATGCTGCCCGCCTGGCTCGGCTGGGAAGCGGCGTTGAGCAAGGCGCTGGAGCGCGGGGAAGGCGAGTTGCTGGGGCAGATGCGCGAGCAATGGCCGTTCTTCCGTACCCGCATCGATATGCTGGAAATGGTGCTGGCCAAGGCCGATGCCGATATCGCGCGGCTCTATGACGAGCGCCTGGTGCAGCCCGAGCTGTTGCCGTTGGGCGCGCATTTACGCGACCTATTGTCGCAGGCCTGCCAGGTGGTGCTTGGCCTGACTGGCCAGTCGCAACTGCTGGCCCATAGCCCGGACACCCTGGAGTTCATCCGCCTGCGCAACACCTACCTCGACCCCTTGCACCTGTTGCAGGCCGAATTGCTGGCGCGCTCGCGTCGCCAGGAAGCGGCACAAGACAGCCCTCTGGAACAGGCGTTGCTGGTGTCCGTGGCCGGTATCGCCGCCGGCTTGCGCAATACAGGCTGAGGTTTTTTGCGTGTGCTCAACGGCTTGCAGATAACCCACGACGGCCGCCCTTAACAGGGCGGTCGGCGTTTAGGGGGGCGGGTTGCACTCAGGCACACCTCTCCTATGACGCATGCGTGGTGCGGGTTTTTCCTACTTTTGGCGGCTTGTGTGGTTAAGGCCTGCTGTGTATCTTGATCAGCCTTTGGCCGTTTGGGCGGCCTGGACCCACATTTTTACGAGATTGGCCCCCGCGGCGAATCCGAGCGTCATCTCTATAAAAAATTGAGGAGCACATCGATGCGCGTCATTCTGCTGGGAGCTCCCGGGGCCGGTAAAGGTACTCAGGCAAAGTTCATCACTGAAAAATTTGGCATTCCACAAATCTCCACCGGTGACATGCTGCGCGCTGCGGTAAAAGCAGGCACCGAGCTGGGCATTAAAGCCAAAAGCATCATGGATGCTGGCGGTCTGGTTTCCGATGACCTGATCATCGCGCTGGTCCAGGACCGTATCGCGCAACCTGATTGCGCCAATGGCTTCCTGTTCGACGGCTTCCCACGCACCATTCCCCAGGCGGAAGCCCTGGTGACGGCGGGTGTCGAGTTGGACGCCGTGGTCGAAATCGCGGTTGAAGACGAAGAGATCGTGCAGCGTATCGCCGGTCGCCGCGTTCACGAGGCCTCGGGTCGCGTGTACCACACCATCTACAACCCGCCGAAAGTCGAAGGCAAGGACGATGTCACCGGTGAAGACCTGGTGCAGCGTAAAGACGACACCGAAGAAACCGTGCGTCATCGCCTGTCGGTCTACCATTCCCAGACCAAGCCGCTGGTGGATTTCTACCAGAAGCTGTCGGCTGCCCAAGGCAAGCCGAAGTACAGCCACATCCCTGGCGTCGGCTCGGTGGAAGCGATCACCGGCAAGGTGCTGCAAGCACTGAGCTGATCGAACGATCGGCTTTACGCACAACGGCCCGCTTGCGGGCCGTTGTTGTTTATACTGGCGCACTTTTTTTCGACTTGGACACCGACACCGATGAGCACCCTGCTGGCCCTGGACACTGCGACTGAAGCTTGCTCGGTTGCCTTGCTGCACGATGGCAAGGTCACCAGCCACTACGAGGTGATCCCGCGCCTGCACGCGCAGAAGCTGTTGCCGATGATCAAGCAACTGCTGGAGGACGCCGGCACGAGCCTGTCGGCCGTGGACGCCATCGCCTTCGGCCGTGGCCCGGGCGCCTTTACCGGCGTGCGTATCGCCATCGGCGTGGTCCAGGGCCTGGCCTTTGCGTTGGAGCGCCCGGTGTTGCCGGTGTCCAACCTCGCCGTGCTGGCCCAGCGTGCGTTGCGTGAACACGGCGCACGGCAAGTGGCGGCGGCGATCGATGCGCGGATGGATGAAGTCTACTGGGGCTGCTACCGCGAAACCGACGGCGAGATGCGCCTGGCAGGCGTTGAGGCCGTGCTGCCCCCCGAAGCGGCGGAGTTGCCGAGCGATGCCAGCGGTGATTGGTTCGGTGCCGGTACGGGCTGGGGTTATGGCGAGCGCATCGGTGTGCCGCTGGTTGGCCAGGACGCCACACTGTTGCCGCATGCCGAAGACCTGCTGACCCTGGCGCGCTTTGCGTTCGAGCGCGGCGAAGCGATTGCTGCGGACCAGGCGGCGCCGGTGTATCTGCGCGATAAAGTGGCGCAGACCAAGGCCGAACGCGGGGTAATTTGACGTCAAAAATACGGGTGTTTTTGGCCAAAGCGCGCCAATCGTCAGAATTTGCCCCGGCGTTTAAACCTTTTTCCATTTATGTGTTCTAGTTATCACCAGAGCATTTGCGCGCTACGGATTGCGCCACTAAAATGCCATTACTGATACCGAGTTCGCATCGATGCGTATAGACGGCTTTTCCTCACAGTCCTACCCCCTCAAGCGTAAGCCGCGCAAGGCAAACGTCACGGTAGACGAGTCCGTCGAGGATTCGCCGGACTTCATCGAGGTCCAGTCCGAAGCGTCCAGCCCCCAAGGCGCTGCAAACGCGCGTACCAGCGGTCTTCCTGCCCGTCAGCAAGACATGGTCTTCCCGCGCTCCATGAGCAAAAGCGTCGCCACCGCCCTGGCCAGCTACCTGACCACTGCCGGCTTTGTCGAATGGGATATGGAAGTGCTGGGTCTCGACATCCACATCTGATGCGCCTGCCTTATTTCATCGGTTGCCCGTCCTGGAGTGAAAACGCCTGGCGCGAGTACCTGTACCCTGTCGATGCCCGTTCCAGCGATTACCTCGCCCTCTACTCGCAAGTCTTCAACGCGGTGGAAGGCAACACCACGTTTTATGCGCGCCCGTCAGCCGCCACCGTGCAGCGCTGGGCCGAGATCATGCCCGCGGATTTTCGTTTCACTGCCAAGTTCCCCGGTGACATCAGTCACGGTGGCGACCTGCGTGAGCAACTGCCGGCGGCACACAGTTTCGTCGGCTTGATGAGCCCGTTGGGTGAGCGCGTTTCGCCGCTGTGGCTGCAATTGTCGGCCAGCTTTTCGCCGCAGCGCCTCGCTGAACTGGCCGGGTTTATCGACGGGCTGGAACGCCCCCTGGCCGTGGAAGTGCGCCACCCGCAATTCTTCGCCAAGGGCGATGCCGAGCGCATGCTCAACCGCCTGCTGCGCGACCGTGGCGTCGAACGGATCTGCCTCGACCCTCGCGCCCTGTTCAGTTGCACATCCACCTCGGCCGCGGTGCTGCATGCCCAGGCGAAAAAACCCAAGGTACCACCGCGTCCGGCGGCGTTGACGCTGTTTCCCCAGGTGCGCTTCATCGGCCACCCCGAGCTTGAAGCCAACGACCCCTTCCTGATCCCGTGGGTGGAAAAGATCGCCGGTTGGATCGAAGAGGGGCGCACCCCCTACGTGTTCCTGCACACCTCGGATAATCGCCTCGCCGCGCAACTGGCGCTGCGTTTTCACACCAAGCTGATGGCACGTTTGCCTGGCTTGCCCGCGTTGCCGACCTTGCACCGCGAACCCGTCGCGCAGCAACTGGGGTTACTCTAAGGCTCCTTTTCCCGCCAGGAGTCAGTCATGGATGCCCAAACCCTTCGCGCCGAAACCTTCAAGGCCCTGCATGCACGCGATCGTGCGTTTGTGATGCCCAACCCGTGGGACGCAGGCTCGGCGATCATGCTCGCCAGCCTCGGCTTCGAAGCCCTGGCCACCACCAGCGCGGGCTACGCGTTCAGCCTGGGGCGCCCGGATGCCGAAGGGGCGCTGTCCCTGGAAGACACCCTGGTCAACGCCACGATGATCGCCAAGGCCACCGCGTTGCCGGTGGCCGCTGACCTCGAAAACGGCTTCAGCGACACCCCCGACGGTTGCGCCCGGACCATTTTGCGCGCGGCGGCCAGCGGTATCGTCGGTGGCTCCATCGAAGATGCCACGGGTATCGCCGTCGACCCGATCTATTCCTTTGACCTTTCCGTCGAGCGTGTGGAAGCTGCGGTCGTTGCTGCGCGCAGCCTGCCATTCCCGTTCATGCTGACGGCCCGTGCAGAAAACCTCCTGCATGGTCGCCTGGATTTGCCTGACACTATTCGCCGCCTGCAGGCCTACGCCGAAGCCGGTGCGGACGTGCTCTATGCGCCGGGGCTGCGCAGTGCCGAGGAGGTGCTGGCGGTGGTCAAGGCCGTGGCCCCAAAACCGGTGAATGTGTTGATGTCCGGCGGCCTGAAACTCAGTGTGGCGCAGTTGAGCGCGATGGGCGTCAAGCGCATCAGCGTGGGCTCGGCCATGGCGCTGGCGGCGTATGGCGAGTTTTACCGCGCGGCGCGGGAGGTGTACCAGTCCGGCACGTTTACTTTCACCGAGCGCTCGATGCCCTACAGCCAGGCCAGCCAATTCTTCAAGGATTAAGCGGCGCGTGTTCGCACGGCATGGGGCGCGGCGTTGAGGCTTATGCTGCCAGGCGCAGGTTGTTGACGATCAGCGGACGCGCCCAGTGGTAGTCGAAGTCCAGGGCCTTTTGTTGGGCGGCCAGCTCTTCTTGTGGGAACGGCGTGGCGGCCGCTGGCAGCAGGTCCAGTTCGAACTCGGCGATCGGCAAGTGCAATGGGCGCGGTTCCGGCGCGGCGCCGGGTTCCGGTAGCGGTTGGCCGGCGCTCAGCACGATCGGGCGCACCCAAGTGCTTTCGAAATTCTGCTGGCGCTGCTGGGCGACGATCTCTTCTTGCGGGAATGGCGTGGCGGCCGGTGGCAACAACTCGGTTTCGAATTCGGCAATCGGCAGGAACAGCGGTTCAGGCGGGGCGATCTCGGTGTCTTTCACGTCGCACTCACGCTGGGTGAGGATCTGCGACAGCAGGTCAGCACCAGCACTGGGTTCCACCGCTGGGTCCAGCGGCGCTGGCGCCTTGGCCGCGAGCGCGTCCGGCGTTTCGCCGAGCTGCTCGGCCAACGCGCGGGCGAAGAAGTCCTGCCACACATGACTGACGCCGGCCAGCGCTTGAGTATTGCGCAGGCCGTAGTGGTTGTGGGTCGGCAGTACACCGATGGTTAGCGGAAGAATGTCTGACATTTTTCTCGGTCGACGCTCAGCTCTGGCAAAATACCTGATCCTTGTTTCTATCGGCCGTTGTTGGCCGATCCTTAATATTTTTGAGCGTAGCGATTCATGAGCGAACAACCAGCGGCCAGCCGCATCCAGGTCGAGGCCTTGGCCGACGGCTTCCAGGCCCGCGCCGAACAGTGGGCTGCGCTGCTGGGCTTGCCGCTACAGCTGGCGGATGCGGAGTTTTCCCTGCAAGTCGGGGAGCAAGGCCTGCAGTTGCAACAGCTCGGGCCTGACGCGCCAGGGCCGGTGCGCGTGGATTTCGTCGAAGGCGGCGCGGCGCATCGGCGGTTGTACGGTGGCGGCAGCGGGCAGATGATCGCCAAGGCCGTGGGCATCGCCCAGGGCGTGCGCCCACGGGTGCTGGACGCCACGGCCGGGCTGGGCAAGGACGCATTCGTGCTGGCCAGCCTGGGCTGCGAGATGAGCCTGATCGAACGTCAGCCGCTGATCGGCGCATTGCTCGAGGATGGCCTGGCACGCGCGGCGGAGGATTTTGAGGTGGCGCCGATCGTGGCGCGGATGACGCTGCTCAAGGGCAACTCCATCGAGGTGATGCTCAATTGGCAAGGCGAGCCGCCCCAGGTGATCTACCTCGATCCGATGTTCCCGCACCGTGAGAAAACCGCCCTGGTGAAGAAGGAAATGCGCCTGTTCCGCCCCTTGGTGGGCGACGATCCAGACGCACCGGCCCTGCTGGCGGCGGCGCTGGCCCTGGCCAGTCACCGCGTGGTGGTCAAGCGCCCGCGCAAGGCGCCGTGCATCGAGGGGCCCAAGCCGAGCCATGCGCTGGATGGTAAATCCAGCCGCTACGACATCTATCCGAAAAAGGCACTCAAGTCCTGAGCCTCGCGCTGCAAGCGATCACCCGTTGCCGCTTGCAGCGGGTTCTCGGCGATAGGCCCGCATAAACAATCCCACCACATCCTGCACGTGGGCTTCGGCCGCTTCCTCGCTCAATTGCCCGCCGCAGCCATACAACAAGCAGAAGTTCGCCGTGCCCTTGAGCAGGCAGAAGAAGTGTTCGGCTGCGGTAAGGGGCTTGTCGATACTCAGCGCGCCGCTCTGGTCGATGTGCCCGAGCAGACGCTCCATGCCTTGCAACATCCGCATCGGCCCGGCTTCGAAGAAGATCTGCGAGAGTTTCACGTCCTGATTGCCCGTGGTCATCATCAGGCGGTGCAGGTTCACCGATTCCTTGCTGTTGACCAGGCGATGGAAGCGGCGCCCGATATTCAGCAGCACCGTCTCCACAGGCACACCCTCGGGCAGCTCAAAGTACATCACCGGCAACTGTTCTTCGCACTTGGCCATCACGGCGGCGGTGAACAAGGTCTCTTTGTCGGTGAAGTGGCTGTAGACGGTCAGTTTCGATACGCCGGCCTCAAGGGCCACGGCATCCATGCTGGTATTTGCGTAACCGTTGCTCAAAAACAGGATTTTCGCTGCTTCGAGGATTGCCTGGCGTTTTGCCATGTCCTTGGGACGCCCAGGGCTACTGGTATTGACAAGATTGTCGGACATTTCCACCTTTAATACTGGACTGGTGAGTTTGGTATTAATAACATACTGCCCAGTATAATTATTCCTAGCACCATTTGCGAAAGGTCCTTCAGCATGCGCAGCATTCTCCTGCCCCTTGCGTTGCCTGCCAGCCTGGTCTTTCTACTCGCCGCCTGCGGCCATGAAGAATCGCCCCAGACTACCCTCCGCCCGGCCATGGTGGTGCAACCACAGCCTGCAGCGCAGATGATGGACAGTTATCCAGGCGAGGTGCGTGCCCGGTACGAGCCGGACCTGGCCTTTCGCATCGGCGGCAAGGTCAGCAAACGGCTGGTGGAGGAGGGCGAGCGGGTCAAGGCCAATCAACCGCTGGCGGAACTCGACCCTCAGGATGTGCGCCTGCAACTGGAAGCCACCCGCGCCCAGGTGGCCGCCGCCGAGGCCAACCTGCGGCTGGTGCGTGCCGAGCGTGACCGCTACAAGACCCTGATGGATCGTCAGTTGGTCAGCCGTTCCCAGTACGACAATGCTGAAAATCTGTACCGATCAGGTGAGGCGCGCCTCAAGCAGATCAAGGCCGAGTTCGATGTGTCCAGTAACCAGGCCGGTTATGCCGTACTCCGCGCTCCGCAGGATGGCGTGGTTGCCAAGCGCGCGGTGGAAGTCGGCCAGGTGGTGTCCGCCGGCCAGACCGTGTTCACCCTGGCCACCGATGGCGAGCGTGAAGTGCTGATCAGCCTGCCCGAGCAAGGCTTCGGCCGGTTCAAGATCGGCCAGCCGGTGTCGGTCGAGTTATGGAGCCAGCCGGGCCAGCGATTTGCCGGACGTATTCGCGAACTGTCGCCCGCAGCCGATCCGAAATCGCGCACCTTCGCTGCGCGCATCGCCTTCACCGGCGGCAAGGTTCCGGCCGAGCTGGGCCAGAGCGCCCGCGTTTTCATACAGGCAGACGGTGTTATTCCGCTGTCGGTGCCGCTGTCAGCCCTGAGCGCGGAGAACGGCGTGTCCTACGTCTGGCGCGTGCAGCCGGATGACACCCTTGTGCGTACCCCGGTGCGTATCGGCGCCTTTGGCGAAAAAACCGTACCCGTGCTCGAAGGCTTGAGCCCTACCGACTGGGTGATTGCCGCCGGCGTTCATGTGCTCCATGAGGGGCAGCAAGTGCGCCCGGTGGATCGCTCCAACCGGGTGGTGAATCTGGCGGTCAAGGAGTAGTCCCCGATGGGTTTCAATCTTTCCGAATGGGCGTTGCGTAATCGCCAGATCGTACTGTTCCTGATGATCCTGCTGGCGGTGGTCGGCACTTTGTCCTACACCAAGCTTGGGCAAAGCGAAGACCCGCCGTTCACCTTCAAGGCCATGGTGATCAAGACCAATTGGCCCGGTGCCACGGCCCAGGACGTGTCGCGCCAGGTCACCGAACGCATCGAGAAAAAGCTCATGGAGACCGGTGAGTACGAGCGCATTGTGTCTTTCTCGCGCCCCGGCGAATCCCAGGTCACCTTCATCGCCCGCGATGCCATGCGCTCGGCGCAGATTCCCGAGCTGTGGTACCAGGTGCGCAAGAAGATCAGCGATATTCGCCAGACCTTGCCGCCGGATATCCAGGGACCGTTTTTCAACGATGAATTCGGCACCACCTTCGGCAATATCTACGCCCTGACCGGCGACGGCTTTGACTATGCCGTGCTCAAGGACTACGCCGACCGCATCCAGATTCAACTGCAACGCGTGCCGGATGTGGGCAAGGTCGAACTGCTCGGCCTGCAGGATGAGAAGATCTGGATCGAGCTGTCCAACCTTAAACTCGCCACGCTCGGCTTACCGCTGGCCGCTGTTCAACAAGCGCTGCAGGAGCAGAACGCGGTCTCCACTGCCGGCTTCTTTGAAACCCCGACTGAGCGCGTGCAACTGCGGGTGTCGGGTAACTTCAAGAGTGTGGAAGAGATTCGCAGCTTCCCGATTCGTGTAGGCGACCGAACCTTCCGTATTGGCGATGTGGCCGACATCCACCGTGGCTTCAATGATCCGCCGGCGCCGCGCATGCGCTTTATGGGCGAAGACGCGATCGGTCTGGCCGTCGCCATGCACGAGGGCGGCGACATTCTGGTGTTGGGCAAAGCCCTCGAAGGCGAGTTCGCACGCCTGCAGAAGAACCTTCCGGCGGGCATGCAACTGCGCAAGGTGTCGGACCAACCGGCGGCGGTGAAAACCGGTGTCGGAGAGTTCGTCCGGGTACTGGCCGAGGCGCTGGGCATTGTCTTGCTGGTGAGTTTTTTCTCCCTCGGTATACGCACTGGCATGGTCGTGGCCCTGGCGATTCCGCTGGTGCTGGCGATGACCTTTGCCTGCATGTACTACCTCGGCATCGGCTTGCATAAGATCTCCCTCGGCGCGCTGGTGCTGGCCCTGGGCTTGCTGGTGGATGACGCGATCATCGCCGTGGAAATGATGGCGATCAAAATGGAGCAGGGTTACGACCGCCTTAAAGCGGCCAGTTTTGCCTGGACCAGTACCGCGTTCCCGATGCTGACCGGTACGCTGATCACGGCGGCCGGCTTCCTGCCGATTGCCACCGCGCAATCGAGTACCGGTGAATACACCCGTTCGATCTTCCAGGTAGTGACCATCGCGTTGCTCGCCTCGTGGGTCGCGGCCGTGGTGTTC
Source organism: Pseudomonas sp. K8 (assembly GCF_014889455.1). Taxonomy (NCBI): domain Bacteria; kingdom Pseudomonadati; phylum Pseudomonadota; class Gammaproteobacteria; order Pseudomonadales; family Pseudomonadaceae; genus Pseudomonas; species Pseudomonas sp. K8. The sequence continues at coordinate 138,122 of NZ_VJWO01000004.1, read as the reverse complement.
GTGCCGTACCTGGGCGAAAAACTCCTGCCGGACTTGGCGAAAATTCATGCGGCTAAACACGGCGCTGACGGTCCCGATCCCTACGGCACACCGTTCTACCAGCGTGTCAGACGTTTGCTGGAGTGGTGTGTCAGTCGGCGCAAGACCGTGATCGTGCTGACGCTGCTGCTGTTTGTCGGCTCGGTCGCACTGTTTCGTTTTGTGCCGCAACAGTTCTTCCCGGCTTCCGGCCGCCTGGAGTTGATGGTCGACCTGAAACTCGCCGAGGGCGCGTCCCTGAGCAACACCGCTGGCCAGGTCAAGCGCCTGGAAGCCCTGCTCAAGGAACACGCCGGCATCGACAACTACGTGGCCTATGTCGGCACCGGTTCGCCGCGCTTCTATCTGCCCCTCGACCAGCAACTGCCGGCCGCCAGCTTTGCGCAGTTCGTGGTGTTGGCCAAGTCCATCGAAGAGCGCGAAAGCCTGCGCATCTGGTTGATCGAAACCCTCAACGAGCAGTTCCCCGACCTGCGTTCACGGGTCACACGCCTGGAAAACGGCCCGCCCGTGGGTTACCCGGTGCAGTTTCGCGTGACCGGCGAGCATATCGACGAAGTCCGTGCCCTGGCGCGCAAAGTGGCGGCCAAGGTGCGCGAAAATACCCACGTAGCTAACGTGCATCTGGACTGGGAGGAACCGAGCAAGATCGTCTACCTCAATATCGACCAGGACCGTGCGCGCGCCCTCGGTGTGAGTACCGCCAACCTGTCGAAATTCCTGCAGAGTTCTCTGACCGGCGCCAGCGTCAGCCAGTACCGGGAAGACAACGAGTTGATCGAAATCCTTCTGCGCGGCACTGTCCATGAGCGCACTGAACTGTCGCTGCTGCCGAGCCTGGCCGTGCCGACCGACAACGGCAAAAGCGTCGCGCTGTCGCAGATCGCCACCCTCGAATACGGCTTCGAGGAAGGCATCATCTGGCACCGTAACCGCCTGCCCACCGTAACCGTGCGCGCCGACATCTACGGCAAGGAACAACCGGCGACCCTGGTTCAGCAGATCCTGCCGACCCTCGAAGGCGTGCGTGCCGAACTGCCGGACGGCTACCTGCTGGACGTCGGCGGTACCGTCGAGGACTCGGCCCGCGGGCAGAATTCGGTCAAGGCCGGTGTGCCGCTGTTTATCGTGGTGGTGCTGACGCTGCTGATGCTGCAACTGCGCAGCTTCTCACGCACGGTAATGGTATTTCTCACGGCGCCCCTGGGGCTGATCGGGGTCACGCTGTTCCTGCTGGTGTTCCGCCAACCCTTCGGCTTCGTGGCCATGCTCGGCACCATCGCCCTGTCAGGAATGATCATGCGCAACTCGGTGATTCTGGTGGACCAGATCGAGCAGGACATCAAGGCAGGGCTGGCGCCGTGGCAGGCGATTATCGAAGCCACTGTCCGACGCTTCCGGCCGATTGTTCTCACAGCCCTCGCGGCGGTACTCGCGATGATCCCGCTGTCACGCAGTGTGTTCTTCGGGCCGATGGCAGTGGCGATCATGGGCGGGTTGATTGTGGCGACGGCATTGACCCTATTGTTCCTGCCGGCCCTGTATGCTGCGTGGTTCCGAGTGAGGAAGGACGTCGCGTAATCATGCTGGCCACTGTTTCAGCCTTAGTGTTGTTGTTGCTCGCCCCCGGCCCGACCAATACCCTGCTTTTGCGCGCTGGGGTGTTGTTCGGGTTTCGGGCTTCGTGGAAGCTGGTCTTCATCGAATGCCTGGCGTACCTGTTGCAAGTGACGCTGTGGGGTGTGGCGTTGCTCTACCTTTCGGTATACGCCCCATGGGCCGTGAAATTGACGCAGTTGGCCGCTGGCGCTTACTTGCTTTTGGTTTCGTATCAGTTGTGGTTGCGCGAAAAAGCTCAGGCCGCTGTAAACCAGGATCGATTCACCGGCTTGTCCTTTTTCTGGTTGACGGTGATGAATCCCAAGGGGCTGTTGATTGCCTCGTTGATCGCGCCGATCAATACCTTTATCCACTGGGCGGGTTACCTGGTTTTCATGAGCACCCTTGCACTGGTCGTGCTGCCAGTAGGCGCGGCCTGGGTAGCATTCGGTGCGGGAATCGTCGGGCGTCAACCGGGTTGGTTGAGTGCGCTTGCGATTAATCGGGTCGCCGCCATCGCCATCGGTTGTTTTGCCACGGTTCTATTGAGGCGCCTGGCCGATTCTATTTTCAACTGACGCGAGGCAGTATTTCACACGCAGGACGGAACCATTTTTGCCCTTGCTTCCACACAGGATTAGTCGACCGAGCGGTTCCCGCGTATGAGATGCGGGGCAGTGAGTTGGCGCTAATCTGAATAGGAAGGAGTGTGTATGCTTTTACTACCTTTGCTGGCGTTACCGATGCAAGTCGCGGGCTCGATGCTTGGGCTGGGAAATATGTTTGGACAGAATCAGCCAAACACCAATCGCGATATCAATATTAATATCAACAACGATAGCCATAACTTCAATGCGTCGTCGTCCAGCTCTCATCACTCACACATGTCTCACGGTGGCGCCCGACGAGCGTCGCACATCCACTATTGAGCCTACTCATCGACGCTGCCGGGCGTGAGCGTGCGGCGCCTGGTTCGGGGGCCTGATAGACGGTTCGGCGAAAAAAAGGCCCTGACATCGTCAGGGCCTTTTTTTCAGCTCAGGTCGCGTGGCGTTACAGCGCGCCAAACACCTTCTTTGCCAGACTGGTCGCCGCTGCCGCCGGGTTTTTGCGAATGGTCTCTTCCTGCTGCGCAATCATCTTGAACAAACCATCCAGCGCTTGTTCGGTTACATAGTTTTCGACGTTGGCACTTTTGGCATCGACCGCGCCAAACGCCGCGGCCTTGCCGGCCAGGGCGTTGTACTGCTGCGCCACGCCGACCTTGTCGGTGGCGGCCTTGACGATCGGCAGGAACTTGGCGCGGATGGCTTCGCGGCTGCTTTTGTTCAGGTACTGGGTGGCCGAATCCTGGCCGCCGGTGAGAATGCCCTTGGCATCGCTCACGCTCATGTTTTTCACCGCGTTGACCAGGATTGGCTGGGCCTGGGTCACGGCGGTTTCGGCGGCTTTGTTCATGCTGGTTTCCAGCTGCTCGACCTGGTCACCCATGCCGAACATCTTCAGCTTGTCGGCAACTTTGCCCAGTTTTCCCGGCAGGCCGATCTTGACGTCGGGGTTGTTGCTGAAACCACCCGGTACACCCAGTTGTTTCACGGCGATCTGTGCGCCTTGGGTCAATGCATCTTTGAGGCCGCCGGCGGCGTCGCCCTGGGACAGGCTGCCAAGATCCAGGGCCATGGCGTTGGCACCGAGCAGCAGGCCGGCGCACAGGGCGGTGAGACGAAGGGAATTACGGAGCATGGGCGCTTCCTTATAATCTGCAAATAATCAGTGTGCGACCGCATCAACCCGCAGGCGCAGCGGTTGAGCGTCTTGGCCATTGAGTTGCACAGGGTGCCGCTCGGTGGTGATGAACAGTAGCTTGCCCTCCACTTCGATGCGAGCGCTGACCGAGTAACTGTGGCCCGGCTTGACCTGGGCCGGGTCATAGCTCAAGTGGAACGGCAATGGCACCTGGCCTTTGACCGGGCCTTTCTGTTCGGCCAGGGTCACGGCCGGCGCGTCCATCAGCGATACGTCCTGCAGGCTGACGCTCAAGATGGCTGTCGGCGGCAGCGCGATGCGTTGCAGGTAGAACACTTCGCCATCGAGGCTGGCCTTGGGCGCGGGATTCATGGAATGGCAGGCGCCGAGCAGGGCGGTCAGGCCCAGGAGGATGATCTTTTTCATGGTGCAGCTCCTTTTCAACGGCGCCGTAACCCAGCGACGCCTTATTCAATTTAGCGGCTTTCTTCCGGTTTGCGGGCTTCGGCTTCGACCGGCGCTTCGGCCGCGCCGTCGACGCGGTGCAGGGCAACCTGGCGGATCGACAGGCGAATCTCAGCCGGCAGCACCCGTTTCGCCGCGCCTTCAGCCAGTTCGCCGAGCAGGTCGTGATAGCTCAACTTGCCGGCTTCGTCGCGGCGCAGCACATCTTGCTCCAGCAACGTCTGAATAAAATGTCGGAAAAGGCTCTTGTCGAAGAACTCCGGGGCATTGAGGCCATGCAGGATCGATAGGCGCTGGGCCATGATCGTACACAGGTCTTCCAGCTCTTCGGCGCTGATGCTGTTCTGGCCGCTGTTGAGCAGCAGCGAAATCGCCATGTAGAAGCGTTGCAGGGTCTGGGCGATGCTTTTGGACAGCAGTGTCAGCAGCACAAAGTGCCGCGAACTCGGCGCCGGGCGCAGGTACACGTTGTTCTCGAAACGCAGCAGGCCTTGTTCGACAAACGCCTCCAGCCACTGGTCGATCACCGTGTCCAATTCCTCCAGCGACCAGCGGATAAACAGCTCTGACTGCAGGTATGGGTACAGCGCACGGGTGTAGCGCAGAATCTGCTCGTGGCTCATCCGCGAGCTGCTCTGGAAGAAGCTCGCCAGCAGCGCCGGCAAGGCAAAGATATGCAGCACGTTGTTGCGGTAGTAGGTCATCAGGACGGCGTTCTGCTCGTCCAGGTACAGAATCTTACCGAGGGCATCGCTCTGTTCCGACAGCAGGTTCATGTCCTTGACGTGCTTGATCAACGCCATGCCATCCCCTTCGGGCAGGGTGGTATGCGGCGAGTAGGGCACCCGGCGCAGCAGCGCCAGGTACAGGTCCAACTGGCGGGCCATGGCCTGTTCGTCCAGGGCCAGGCGCGTGGTCGACAGCAGCGCCAGGGCCACCAGGTTCACCGGGTTGATCGCCGCCGCTTCGTTCAAATGGCGCGCCACCCGCTCGCCGAGGCGGTTGGTGGTTTGGTTGAGCCACGCCGGTTTGTAGTGCGGGCCCAGTTCCTGGGCGCGCCAGCCCGGTTGTTCGGCGTCGAGGAATTGCGCCAGTTTGATCGGTTCGCCGAAGTTGACCGCGACCTGGCCAAAGCGCTGCTTGAGCGCACCGATCACCTTGAAAATATCGAAAATCGACTCTTTTTTCTTGCTCGCGCCGCGCAGCTCACCGAGGTAGGTACGGCCTTCGAGCACACGCTCGTAACCGATATACACCGGCACGAACACGATCGGCATGCGCGAGGAGCGCAGGAAGCTGCGCAACGTGATCGCCAGCATGCCGGTTTTCGGTTGCAGCATGCGCCCGGTGCGCGAGCGTCCGCCTTCGACGAAGTACTCCACCGGGAAACCCTTGGTGAACAGGGTGTGCAGGTATTCGTTGAACACCGAGGTGTACAGCGGATTGCCCTTGAAGGTGCGGCGCATGAAAAACGCACCGCCGCGGCGCAGCAGGCTGCCGATCACCGGCATATTCAGGTTGATGCCGGCGGCGATGTGCGGTGGGGTCAGGCCGTTCTTGAACAGCAGGTAGGACAGCAGCAGGTAGTCGATATGGCTGCGGTGGCAGGGTACGTAGATCACCTCGTAACCCTGGGCAACCTGTTGCACACCCTCGATGTTATTGACCTTGATGCCGTCGTAGATCTTGTTCCAGAACCAGCTCAGCACCACTTCCAGGAAGCGGATCGCGGTGTAGGTGTAGTCCGAGGCGATTTCGTTGCCGTAGCGCAGGGCCAGGGCCTTGGCTTTTTCCGGGCTGATCTTCTCGCGTTCGGCTTCATCGAGGATGGCCTGGCGTACCAGCGGCATATTCACCAAGCCCTTCACCAGGTTGCGGCGGTGGGACAGGTCGGGGCCGATCACTGCGGTTTTCAGGTTGCGAAAGTGTACGCGCAGGATGCGTTGGGCCATGCGAACGGTGCGTTCGTGGCCTTTATTGTGCTCGATCAATTCACGCAGGTTGATAGGCGCGGAGAATTGTACGCGGGTCTTGCGCCCCAGGATCAGGATGCTCAGCAGCCGGCGCAGCCGCCCGGTGACGGCCCAGCTGTCGGCGAACAGCAGTTTCCATGGGCTGGACTCGCTGTCGGGCGACTGCCCCCAGAACACGCTGACCGGAATGATTTGTGCATTCTCTTGTGCGTGTGCGCTGAGGGTATTGACCAGGCGGGTCAGGGTCGGCGGCGCGCCGCGTTTGTCCTGGCGGCCGAGCCAGTCCGGCTCTGGCGTGAGGTAGAAGAACGCCGCGGGTTCCAGCAACGGCCCGACCGCTACCGGCAGCACCGGGCGCGGCAGGCCGGCCTTGGTGCACTCGGTATCGACCACGGCCAATTCGGTGAGGGAGGGTGATTGCAGGACGTAGAACACCGGCCGGCTGCGGTCGAGGTTAAGGGTAAGGGACGACTGGTTGATCGTCTCTGAGCGAACCCAGAGGTACAACAGTCGGCGCAAGGTGCCAAACACCAGACGGCGGAACGGGGAGCGGGTCATAGGCGAGCTGCTTCAAGTGGAAAAAACCGAGCAGGTGCTCGGGTGGGTAGTGTGCCGTATTCACCGAAAATCGGCAAAAAAGCAGCGATGTAAAGTTGGGTTGATCGTTTTTGAGCCTGTCTTATACTCGGCAGTTCAACGCGACCGACTCGACAATAACAATCATGTGGGAGTGAACAGATGACAACGCGCGAAACCGGTAATGTGAAGTGGTTCAACGATGCCAAGGGATACGGCTTTATTCAGCGTGAAGACGGCAAGGATGTGTTCGTACACTACCGCGCCATCCGCGGTGAAGGGCACCGTTCCCTGGCCGAAGGCCAGCAGGTGGAATACGCCGTGGTGAGCGGCGAGAAGGGCTTGCAGGCAGAGGATGTGGTGGGTTTGTAATGCGGGTTTTTGTTACACCGTAGAACCCATGTGGGAGGGGGCTTGCTCCCGATCGCGTTGGATCAGTCACTAAATGTATTGACTGGCCCACCGCGATCGGGGGCAAGCCCCCTCCCACATTTGATTGGGTTCACACATTCAGATCAGGTGGTTTTCCAGGTGATCTGTTCTTCACCGTCTTCGCTGATGCGAATCCAGGTGTCGGCGCTTTCCTCGCCTTCTTCCTCAACCCAGCTGCCCGGTGCGCAACGCACTTCGACGTTCAGCGCGGCAAAGGCGGCGCGGGCGCAGGCGATGTCGTCTTCCCACGGGGTCTGATCGCTTTCCAGGTACAGGCTGTTCCATTTGCCTACCGCCTTGGGCAACCAGGTGACAGGCACGTCGCCGGCCGTGCACTTGTAGGTCTGGCCGCGCTGGACCCAGGCGGTGCAAGGGCCAAGGGCGGCGCCCAGCCAGGCGGCGATGGCCTTGTGGTCGACGTCGGCGTCCTTCAGGTAAATCTCGATATCAGGTTGGCGCATGGATGTTCCTCGTTGCGGGATTCGAAAATCCATTCGCGGATTCAGGGTGGGCGGAGTGCCCGAAAAGTCGGTTATTGAAGCACGAAATAATCGTAGCGCATTGATACGCTGACCCGCAGCGGCTCGGCATGCTCGATCACCTCGGTGCGGCGCTCGGCGCTGGCGCGCCAGCCGTGAGGGGTCATGGCCAGCAGGTTGGCACGGTCTTTCGGGTCCGCCAGGCTCAGCGTGAACTCGAGGGTTTCGCTGTGCGCAAGGCTCATGCCGTCCGGCACCAGGGCCAGGTGTTTGTCGTCGGTGTACTCGCGCACTTCGTCGTACAGGCGCTCGCGCAGCTCCATCAGGTGACCGCGGGTCGGGCCGACTTTCATCAAGCCGCCGCCGGGGCTGAGCAGGCGTTTGGCCTCTTGCCAGTCCAACGGGCTGAACACGCTGGCGAGAAACTGGCAGCTGGCATCGGCCAACGGCACGCGGGCCATGCTGGCGATCAACCAGGTCAGCGCCGGGTTGCGCTTGCACGCACGCTTGACCGCTTCCTTGGAGATATCCAGGGCATAGCCATCGGCGTGGGGCAGGGCGTCGGCGATTTGTGCGGTGTAGTAACCCTCGCCACAACCGATGTCCACCCAGCGCTGCGGTGCTTGTTGCGCGGCCAGTTGCGCCAGGCGCTTGGCCACCGGGGCGTAGTGGCCGGCGTTGAGGAAGTCGCGGCGCGCCTCGACCATGGCGAGGTTGTCGCCCGGGTCGCGGCTGTTTTTGTGCTGCACCGGCAACAGGTTCAGGTAACCCTGGCGCGCGCGGTCGAAACGGTGTCCGACCGGGCACGCCACGCCATTGTCCACCGCGTGGAGCGGTGCGCTGCAAATGGGACAGGCCAGCATCAGGCGAGCAACTTGATCAGGGTCTGGTAGTAGATCTCGGTCAGCACGTCGAGGTCGCTGGCCAGAATGCGCTCGTTGACCTGATGGATCGTCGCGTTGACCGGGCCCAACTCGACCACCTGGGTGCCGAGGGTTGCGATGAAGCGCCCGTCGGACGTACCGCCGCTGGTGGACGCCTGGGTCTCGCGACCGGTGACCGCCTTGATGCTGGCGGACACCGCATCGAGCAAGGCCCCCGGTTCGGTGAGGAACGGCAGGCCGGACAGCGCCCAGTCTACGTGCCAGTCCAGGCTGTGTTTGTCGAGGATCGCGGCAACGCGCTGTTGCAGGCCTTCCACGGTGGATTCGGTAGAGAAGCGGAAGTTGAACACCGCTGTCAGGTCACCGGGGATCACGTTGGTCGCGCCGGTGCCGGCGTTGAGGTTGGAGATCTGGAAGCTGGTCGGCGGGAAGAAGGTGTTGCCGTCGTCCCAATGCTCGGCGGCCAGTTCCGCCAGTGCCGGGGCAGCCAGGTGGATCGGGTTCTTCGCCAGGTGCGGGTAGGCCACGTGACCTTGCACGCCGCGCACGGTCAGGGTAGCGCCGAGGGAGCCGCGCCGGCCGTTCTTGACCACATCGCCGACCAGGCTGGTGCTGGACGGTTCGCCGACGATGCACCAGTCCAGACGCTCCTTGCGCGCGGCCAGGCGTTCGATCACGGCCTTGGTGCCGTGGTGCGCCGGGCCTTCTTCATCGCTGGTGATCAGAAAGGCCACCGAGCCCTTGTGGTCCGGGTAGTCCTGCACGAAGCGCTCCGACGCCACCAGCATCGCCGCCAGGCTGCCTTTCATGTCCGCCGCGCCGCGGCCGCAGAGCATGCCGTGGTCGTCGATCAGCGCGTCGAACGGATCGTTCTGCCAGGCCTGTACCGGGCCGGTCGGGACCACGTCGGTGTGGCCGGCAAAGCACAGCACCGGGCCGTCGTGCTTGCCGTGGGTGGCCCAGAAGTTATCTACGTTTTCGATACGCATCGGCTCAAGCTGGAAACCGGCGTCGCCCAGGCGCTGCATCATCAGCTTCTGGCAATCGGCGTCGATCGGCGTCACCGAGGGACGGCGGATCAGGTCGATGGCAAGTTGAAGGGTCGGCGAAAGGTCGGCATGGGCCGTCATGGGAAACTCCGGAAATCGAGGCGGCGACGTTCTAATTGACTGTAGGAGCGAGCTTGCTCGCGAAAAACGCAAGAGCACCGCGTTCATTCAAGATGTTCGCGTGATCGTTGACGATTTTCGCGAGCAAGCTCGCTCCTACAGTGATATGTGCAAGGCTTACAAAACGGCCGTTATCTTATAGCAAAACGGCGGCCAGAGGCCGCCGTTTAGTGCATTGCACACGTTTTTACAGCGCGGTGGCCGGCTCTGCCTTAGGCGCCGGTTTCGGCAGCGACGACAGGAACGCCATGATCAACGCCGCCACATACGGCAGCGACTGCACCAGCAGCATCACCACCCAGAAGCGCATGTCGGCGCTCGGCAGGCCCTGCACCAGGTAGATCCCCAGCGCCGCGCCCCACAACAGCAGCATGATGAACATCTCTTCGCGGGCTTCGGAAATCGCTACCCAGAAGCCGTGGTTATCCGCGTTTTTCGGTGTACGAAAGAACGGAATGCTGGTGGTGAAGAAGCCATACAGCACCGCTTTGGCGATGGTGTGGGACAACGCCAGGCCGGCCAGCGCCGCACAGAACGCATCCTTGAGGTTAACCCCCACGGCACGACGGTACAGGAAGATGATCTTGCCCACCTTGAACACGAACAACGCCAACGGCGGGATCGCGAAAATCAGCAACGGCGGGTCGACCCGGGTCGGCACGATGATCATCGCCGCCGACCACAACAGCGCGCCGACGGTGAAGAAGATGTTCATGCCATCCGCCACCCACGGCAACCAGCCCGCGAGGAAGTGGTAGCGCTGGCCACGGGTCAGCTCGGTGTCCTTGCCGCGCAGCAGGCTGGCGGTGTGACGCTTGATGATCTGGATCGCGCCATAGGCCCAGCGGAAACGCTGTTTCTTGAAGTCGATGAAGGTGTCGGGCATCAGGCCCTTGCCGTAGCTTTCGTGGTAATACGCGGCCGACAGGCCTTTCTCGAACACGCGCAGGCCGAGTTCGGCGTCTTCGCAGATGCACCAGTCGGCCCAGCCCAGCTCTTCGAGCACCGAGCGACGGGTCATGGTCATGGTGCCGTGCTGGATGATCGCGTCGCGGTCGTTGCGGGTGACCATGCCGATATGGAAGAAGCCTTTGTATTCGGCGTAGCAGAGCTTCTTGAAGGTGCTTTCGTTCTGGTCGCGATAATCCTGCGGCGACTGCACCACGGCGATTTTCGGGTCGGCGAAGTGCGGCACCATGTGCTTGAGCCAGTTCGGCGACACGCAGTAGTCCGAGTCGATCACCGCGATCACTTCGGCATCCTTGGCGGTGTGCGGGATCAGGTAGTTCAACGCGCCGCCCTTGAAACCGGCCAGGGGCGCGACGTGGAAGAACTTGAAGCGCGGGCCCAGGGTTGCGCAGTAGTCGCGCACCGGTTCCCACACCGCCGGGTCCTTGGTGTTGTTGTCGATGATCAGGACTTCGTAGTCCGGGTAGTCGAGGGCGGCCAGGGCATCGAGGGTCTGTTTGACCATCTCTGGCGGCTCGTTGTAGCACGGCACATGGATCGACACTTTCGGGCGGTAGTCCGAGTCCCCCACGACCGGCAGGAATTCACGCCGACGTTTGTGGGTCCAGACCGCTTCCGCCAGTTCATGGGCTTCGGCCAGCAGCACGATAAACACGCCCAGGGCGCCGAGCGCCAGGAGGAAGCCGACCGTCAGGCTGAACCAGGTGCTGTATTGCTGGCTGTAGTCGTAGCCGATCCACACCAGCACCGAACCGCACAGGAACGCGATAAAGGTCAGGAAGGTCCGACCGCGTTGGCGCAGGGCCGAGCCGTCGATCATCAGCAGGATCAATGACAGCAGTGCAAGCACCACCGAACCGATGGCCAGCACGCGCCATTGCGGGATCGCGACCACCGGTCCTTCGAAGTTGAATTTCTGCTGACGCGCGGCGTTGTACACGCCCCAGTAGGCGCCGACCGAGCCTTCGTCGCTGGCTTTCCACGGTTGGTCGAAGGCCTCGATCACGAAGTAGTTGAAGCCCTGGCGGTTCAGCTTGTTCACCAGCGTGCGCAGGTAAATTGCCTGGTCGGCGGGAGACGCATCAGCACCGCCACGCATGCGGCCGTTGCTCGGCCAGCCGACTTCCGACAGCAGCAGCGGCTTTTTCGGGAAGGTCTTCTTCAGATCCCGTGCGCGGTCGAGTACGAATTGGCCCGCCTGGTCCACCGGAATATGTTCCCAGTACGGCAGGATGTGCGCTGCGATCAAGTCGACATGCTTGGCCAGTTGTGGGTTGTGCTCCCAGATGTGCCATTGCTCGGAGGTGGTCACCGGCACCTTGACGGCCGCGCGCACGCGATCCAGCAACACGATCAGTGCTTCGGGGGTGATCTCTTTACGGAACAACGCTTCGTTGCCGACCACCACACGCACGACGCTGCGCGAGCTGTTGGCGATCTCGATGGCGCGCTGGATCTCGCGTTCGTTGCGTTCCAGGTCCGGGCTGATCCAGATCCCCAGGGTGACGCGCAGGCCGAACTCTTCCGCCAGCTTGGGGATGTCTTCCAGAGTGCCGTCGACCGAGTAGGTCCGGATGTTGTCCGTCAACTTGCTCATGATCTCCAGATCGCGACGCATCTGGTCGTCGGTCGGGTACTGGTCTTTCTGTGGGTACTGGCCTTGTTGAAACGGCGAGTAGGAAAAACCGGAGATCTGTTCAGGCCAGTTGGGGGCAGTGACCGGGCGGTTGATCAGCGCCCAGAAGCCGGTGAACAGCGCGGCAATTGCCAGCACCACCACCAGGTTGAGTCCAAATTTACGCGATGACATGGCTATTTCGGGTTCCAAAAGGTGTGGAACGAAAAGAGGTGTCGGCCTACGCCGAACGGCGCGCATCCTACACCGGCCCTTCCCTGAGCGTACAGCAGACTGAGAAAAGCCGGACGTTAGTCCGCGAATCTCCAGCTAAGTTCTTTACGTGTATCGCGAAGTTTCGAACTTGTCCTGGCAAAGCCCTATAATGCGCGCCGGTTTTTGGGGTAATGGTCATGAGTACAGAAGATCCGCGGTTTGCAGGCGTCGCCCGCTTGTATGGCATTGAAGGCCTGGAGCGCTTGAAAGCGGCCCATGTGGCGATCGTCGGCGTCGGCGGCGTAGGCTCATGGGCGGCGGAAGCCATCGCCCGTTGTGGGGTGGGCGAGATCTCGTTGTTTGATTTGGATGATGTCTGCGTCAGCAACAGCAACCGTCAGTTGCATGCCCTCGACAGCACCGTGGGCAAGCCCAAGGTCGAGGTGATGGCTGAGCGCCTGCGCGGTATCAACCCGGACTGCACGGTGCATGCCGTGGCGGATTTCGTGACCCGCGAGACCATGGCCGAGTACATCACCCCCAACATCGACTGCGTGATCGACTGCATCGACGCCGTCAACGCCAAGGCGGCACTGATCGCCTGGTGCAAGCGCCGCAAGATCCAGATCATCACCACCGGCGGCGCTGGCGGGCAGATCGACCCGACGTTGATCCAGGTCTGCGACCTGAACCGCACCTTCAACGACCCGCTCGCCTCGAAAGTGCGCTCCACCCTGCGCCGTGACTATGGCTTCTCGCGCACGGTGACCCGCCATTACAGCGTGCCGTGTGTGTTTTCCACCGAGCAACTGCGCTATCCGAAGCCGGACGGCAGCATCTGCTTGCAGAAGAGTTTTGTCGGCGACGGCGTGAAGCTGGACTGCGCCGGCGGGTTTGGCGCGGTGATGATGGTGACGGCTACCTTCGGCATGGTGGCGGCGACCAAGGCGGTGGACAAGATCGTGGCCGGGGTGCGCCGGCCTTCCGATCGGGTCAAACCTTCTTGAATCTCAAGGCCTTGCACCATTCAAATGTGGGAGGGGGCTTGCTCCCGATAGCAGAGTGCCAGTCACTGAATACATTGACTGAACCACCGCTATCGGGGGCAAGCCCCCTCCCACATTGGGTTTTGTGTACGGCTTAGTTCGCGCATGCGCTGCAGCACGGCGTTCAGGCCATTGCTGCGCGACGGCGACAACTGGCGGGACAGCCCCAGTTGATTGAACCAGTCCGGCAAGTCGACCGCCTGCAACTCGGCGGCCGACAGCCCGTTGACCCGCGCCAGCAGCAACGCCACCAGCCCGCGGATCATGCGCGCTTCGCTGCTGGCGGCGAACTGCCAGTGGCCGTCGGATAACCGCCCGACCAGCCATACCAGGCTCTCGCAGCCCTGCACCAGATTGGCCTCGACCTTGTCTTCGTCCGCCAGTGGCGGCAGCCGCTCGCCCCATTGCATCAGCAGACGTGCGCGTTGCTCCCAGCTGCCCACCGCCTGAAACGACTCAAGCGCGCCGACAGCCTCGGCCGGCAGGCTCATCGCAGCATATCCAGGGCCTGGTCCAGCGCTTCGAAGAATCGCTCCAGATCATCGGAATTGTTGTACAGCGCCAGGGACACGCGAATCGCTCCCGACAAGTGCATCGCCTTGAGCAGCGGCATTGCGCAATGATGGCCGGCGCGCACGGCAATACCCTGCTCGGTCAGCAAGTGCGCAAGATCGGCGTTATGCACGCCTTCCACCACAAAACTGACCAACGCCACCTGCGGCGCGCCCAGTACGCGCACGCCATTGCGCGCTTTCAGCCCGCGCAACAGGTACTCGTGCAGGGCGGCTTCGTGGGCGATGAGCGCCGGTTGATCCAGTGAATTGAGGTAATCCAGGCTGGCGCCCAGGCCGATCACGCTGGCAATCGGTGGGGTGCCGGCCTCGAACCCCAGCGGCGCGGGGCGGAAGCTGGCGCTGTGGTAATCGGCCTGTTGCACCATTTCGCCGCCGAACTGCCAGTGGCGCAGCTGTTGCAGGGCTTGGGTGCGGCCGTACAGCACGCCGACGCCGTCCGGGCCGTAGAGTTTGTGGCTGGAAAATACGTAGAAGTCGCAGCCCAGGGCTTGTACGTCGTGGCGGCCATGGACGATGCCCTGGGCGCCATCGACCACGGTCAGCGCGCCCTCGGCCTTGGCCATGGCCAGCAAGGGTTCCAGCGGCTGCCAGGTGCCCAGCACGTTGGACAGTTGGCTCACCGCCAGCAGGCGCGTGCGCGGGCCGATCAGCGTGGCGGCGGCCTGAAGGTCGATCATACCGTCGTCGCCAACCGGCAGGATCACCAGTTCCAGCGCGCGACGTTTGGCCAGTTGCTGCCAGGGCAGCAGGTTGGCGTGGTGTTCCAGGGCGCTGATGACTAGTTCATCGCCCGCATTGAATAAGTGCTCGAGGCCATAGGCCAAGAGGTTCAGCGCCGACGTCGCGCCATGAGTGAAGACGATGTGCCCGCTGTCTCCTGCATTCAACCACTGCGCGACCTTGTTGCGACTGTCCTCGAAAGCCTGGGTCGCGTGGGCGCCCGGCAAATGCTGGGCACGGTGAACGTTGGCGGCGCCATTGGCGTAGTAATGGCTGATCGCGTCCAACAGGGCTTGAGGTTTTTGCGCGGTGGCGGCGCTGTCCAGATAGGTCTGGTCTTGCCGTTGCAGAGCGGCGATGGCCGGAAAGTCGACGCGCCAGGGAGAGGGCACAAGCATGGTGTTCAAGACTCGTATAAACGGGCCCCAGGATCGGGGCCCGCGAGTGGCATCGAGTCGCTGCTTAGTTGTGAGCGTGCAGCGCTTCGTTCAGTTCGATGGCCGACTTGTGGGTTTTGCACTCCACGGCACCGGTCTCGGAGTTACGGCGGAACAGCAGGTCCGGCTGGCCGGCCAGCTCACGCGCCTTGACCACTTTGACCAACTGGTTGCGCTCGTCGAGCAGGGCAACCTTGGTCCCGGCGGTGACATACAGGCCCGATTCCACGGTGTTGCGGTCGCCCAGCGGGATACCGATACCGGCGTTGGCGCCGATCAGGCAGCCTTCGCCGACCTTGATCACGATGTTGCCGCCACCCGACAAGGTGCCCATGGTGGAGCAACCGCCGCCCAGGTCCGAACCCTTGCCGACAAATACGCCGGCCGAGACACGGCCTTCGATCATGCCCGGGCCTTCGGTGCCAGCGTTGAAGTTGACGAAACCTTCGTGCATCACGGTGGTGCCTTCGCCCCCGTAGGCGCCCAAGCGGATACGCGCCGCGTCAGCGATACGCACGCCGCTGGGTACGACGTAATCGGTCATTTTCGGGAACTTGTCCACCGAGAACACTTCCAGCAGCTCGCCACGCAGGCGCGCTTCGAGTTGGCGTTCGGCCAGCTCATTGATGTCGATCGCGCCCTGGCTGGTCCAGGCCACGTTCGGCAGTTGCGCGAATACACCGGCCAGGCTCAGACCGTGGGGCTTGACCAGGCGGTGGGACAGCAGGTGCAGCTTGAGGTAGGCCTCAGGCGTGGAAGTCAGTGCGGCGTCTTCGGCCAGCAGGGTGGCGACCAGCGGGGTATGGCTTTCAGCCAGGCGGGTCAGCAGGGCTGCCTGGGTCGCGTCGACGCCTTTGAGCGCGTCAGCCAGTTGCAGGGCTTGGGCGACGGTGAAGGTGATCGCCTGGTTGCCTTCGCTGTAACCGAGGATCGGCGCGATGGCGGCGACGACTTCCGCCGACGGGTTGAGCACGGGTTGTGCGTAAAACACTTCCAGCCAAGCACCTTGGCGGTTCTGAGTGCCGACGCCGAAGCCCAGGCTGAACAGGGAATTGGACATGCTGTTACCTCTACAAAAATGGGATGGCCGGCCTACTTGAGGGCTGCCGAATAAGTATCTGGCTTGAAGCCAATCAGGGTTCTGTCTCCGAGATCAAGCACCGGGCGCTTGATCATCGAGGGTTGTGCGAGCATCAATTCAATGGCTTTCGACTGATCGAGATCGGCTTTGCGTTCGTCTTCGAGTTTGCGAAAGGTGGTGCCCGCACGGTTCAAAACCACCTGCCAACCGTGCTCGTTGCACCATTGGGTCAAGTGTTTGCGGTCGATACCGACGGTTTTGTAGTCATGGAACTCGTAGCTCACGCCGTGCTCGTCGAGCCAGGTGCGGGCTTTTTTCATGGTGTCGCAGGCTTTGATGCCGAAAAGGTGCAAGGTTTTACTTGATACGGTCAAGGAATTGCCCCCCTTTGGACCAATGAAGATGAAAGGTCTGGGATTATGCCACGACCAGCGGGTTTGGGTGCCGCTCGTCTCTAGCGTGGATTGCCCCGTGCGACTATTGTGCGAAAGCCATCGCACAGCATAGGCAGCTAATATGGCACTTCAATGGTGAGTTGTTGCCTGATGTGTGTCGTTGCAAGTCGATTGTCCGGGAAAACCGCGTTATGCAAACCGCCTACACCGTTCTTATCTTGCTGATGCTGGTCAGCGTTTCGCGTCTGGTCTGGCGAGTCATCCCACTGCCGTTACCGCTGGTGCAGATTGTCGCCGGGGCCTTGCTGGCCTGGCCCACGTTGGGGCTGCATGTCGCGCTGGACCCGGAGTTGTTTCTGTTTCTGTTCCTGCCGCCGCTGTTGTTCTCCGATGGCTGGCGCATGCCCAAGCGCGAACTGTGGCGCCTGCGCGGGCCGATTCTGACGTTGGCAGTGGGGCTGGTGCTGTTCACCGTGGTCGGCGCTGGCTACTTCATTCATTGGTTGTTGCCTTCGATTCCATTGCCGGTGGCCTTTGCCCTGGCGGCGGTGTTGTCGCCGACGGACGCCGTGGCGGTGTCGGCCATTTCCCAGAACCGTTTACCCACGCCGTTGATGCATATGCTCCAGGGCGAAGCCTTGATGAACGATGCCTCGGGCCTGGTGACCTTCAAGTTCGCCCTGGTGGCAGCCTTGACCGGGGTGTTTTCCCTGGCGGATGCCAGCCTGACCTTTGTACTGGTGGCCATCGGCGGTCTGGCGGTCGGGATCGCGTTGAGCTGGCTGGTGGGGCGCTTGCGTGTCTGGATGATTGCGCGAGGCTGGGACGACCCGGCCACCCACGTTGTGTTCATGTTGCTGCTGCCGTTCGCCGCCTATGTTCTGGCCGAACGCCTGGGCGCATCGGGGATTCTTTCGGCCGTGGCGGCGGGCATGATGCAAAGCTGGCTGGACCTGCTGCCCCGCCAGACCAGCACGCGCTTGCTCAATCGCAGTGTGTGGTCGCTGCTGGAGTTTGCCTTCAATGGCTTGATCTTCCTGCTGTTGGGGCTGCAACTGCCGGACATCATCAAGGCGGTGGTGAGTCATGAAACCACGCTGTGGCCGACCCTGCTGTATCGCTGCCTGGACGTGGTCGCGATCTTCCTGGTGTTGTTGGTATTACGCTTCATCTGGGTGCAAAGCATCTGGCGTCTGTCGGGCGTGCTCCGGCGCCTGCGTGGGAAAAGCGAGCTTACCCTGGTGCCGACGGCGCGTTCCTGCTGGCTGTTGACCGTGGGCGGTGTGCGCGGGGCGGTGACGTTGGCCGGTGTGATGTCGGTGCCCTTGCTGCTGGCGCCGGGCAAGGCGTTCCCGGAACGCGATCTGCTGATCTTTATCGCGGCCGGGGTGATCCTGCTGTCGCTCGTCGCTGCCTGTATTGCGTTGCCGCTGCTGCTGCGCGGCATTGAAAAAAGCCCCGATGAAAAACACCACAATGAAGTGCGCGAGGCGTGGAAAAAGACTGCCGTGGCGGCGATCCATGCGCTTGAGGTCGAAGAACCCACCGAGAGCCCTCCCGCGGACGCCGCCCAGGCCGCACTGGCTACCGAGCTGAAGGCGCGACTGATGTCGGAATACCGGCATCAGTTGGACGTCTTCAACGACTCCGCCGAAGCCCAGGCGCTGGCGTCGCAGATGGACCAACTGGAGCGAAAGCTACGGCTCAAGGCGTTGCGGGCGCAGCGCTTGGAGTTGTATAGCCTGAGCCGTCATCACCGGATCGGGGATGACGTGTTGAGGGAGGTGTTGGACGATCTGGACATGAGTGAGGCGAACCTGGGGTCGCCGAAGTAGGCAATTGGGGGCCGCCGTGCTGCCGGCGCTGAGTGTGTGGTGCCTTAAACGGTGCAGTCTGAGTCGGCATCACGAAAGCGTGGATGACGGATCACGGCGGGCATGGGGACGAGACACTGGTTGATTCGTGCCAATTGCAGGAAAGTTCCCGGCGGTGTTGAGTGAATACGTGAGCCGATGTTTACTCCTGGGCCCGCTACGTCGGGTTGACCGGGGGGTACAGCATTCTGATCGTTTGCTTGTCGCCCGCGGAAAGGGTTGTGTTTTTAGGAATGGCCTGGCCGTTGCGCCTCAATGCTGCCGGAATTTCATAATGCATCACGGACTGTGGATCGTATGGGGTGATCTGCAGGCCGGGCCGGTTGTCTGGCTCAAGGATATGCTCGCGTACCATGGCTTCGTTGAAAGAGTCGCTGGTGTAGTAGTCATACACTTGGGGGCTGTCCCAATCCAGGCTGTTCTGCGGGTGTTGGTGTTCGTGCAATAACCCGAGGGCGTGGCCGAATTCGTGCAGGGCCGTACTGCGCAACTTCTTCGAGTCGTCGGTCCGGTTGAGGTGCATCGTGGGTTGATCTTCATCGATGCGCTTGGCCTCTGTGCCAATGGCAGACCAATTGCCCTTGAGCCCTTCATCGTCAGAAATACGAATATCGCCCGTCTTGCCTTCGACGATATTGAAGCGCAGGGCCGGCGTGTGGTGGGCCCATTCGCGGATGGCGTCCACCACCAGCGCTTTGCTTTTTTCGCTGCTCAGGTCGAGCGCAACAGTGACCACGCCGGCCGGCCAGCGCTTGTCGCTGTCGGCGATGCCTCTTTTGGTTCGCCCGGCGGATTCGGGAGGGGAGGTGTGGTTATTCGGGAGCGGCTCATAAGCGGGGGGAGGGGCGAGCGGCGGGGTGATTAGGCTCATAGGCATTACTCGTAGGAAGTTTGCCTATTGGTGGTGAGCGAGTGAACAAGGTTCCCGCACTGTGCGACACAGTGCGGGATGTGGCGAGGTTACTTCCTGCGTTGAATGAAATCGCGAATGCGCTCAGCCGCTTCCACGCACTCCGCCAGTGGTGCAACCAATGCCATGCGAACGCGCCCGGCGCCTGGGTTGACGCCGTCCACCTCCCGCGACAGGTACGAGCCGGGTACTACGGTCACGTGTTCTTGCACAAACAGATCGCGACAGAAGGCGGCATCGTCACCCTCTACATTCGGCCACAGGTAGAAACCACCATCGGGGGCTTGTACGTCCAGCACCGGCTTGAGGATCGCCAGCACGGCGTCGAATTTTTCCCGATACAGGTCGCGGTTGGCCTGGACGTGGGCTTCGTCCTGCCAGGCGGCGATGCTTGCCAGTTGGGTTTGCACGGGCATCGCGCAGCCGTGGTAGGTGCGGTACAGCAGGAAGGCCTTGAGGATGTCGGCGTCGCCGGCCACGAAGCCGGAACGCAGGCCCGGCAGGTTGGAGCGCTTGGACAGGCTGTGGAACACCACGCAGCGTTTGAAGTCCTGGCGGCCGAGTTCGACGCAGGCGCTCAACAGGCCCGGCGGCGGGCTTTGTTCGTCGAAGTACAGCTCGCTGTAGCACTCGTCGGCGGCAATCACGAAGTCGTATTCGTCGGCCAGGGCGATGAGCTTTTTCAGGGTGTCGACCGGGATCAGCGCGCCGGTCGGGTTGCCGGGGGAGCACAGGAACAGGATCTGGCAGCGCTTCCAGACGTCTGGCGACACGGCGTCGAAATCCGGGTTGAAGCCATTGGCGTCCAGGCACGGCAGGTAGTGCGGCTTGGCGCCGGCCAGGAACGCAGCGCCTTCATAGATCTGGTAGAACGGGTTCGGGCTTACCACCAGCGCGTCGTCACTGCGATTGACCACGGCTTGGGTGAAGGCGAACAGTGCCTCGCGGGTGCCGTTGACCGGCAGGATGTTACGCGCCGGGTCCAGCCAGCCCTTGGGTACATTGAAGCGGCGTTCGCACCAGGCCGCGATGGCTTCGCGCAGCGCCGCAATGCCCAGGGTGGTCGGGTACACCGCCATCTGGTCGAGGTTATTGCTCAACGCCTCGGCGACGAAGGTCGGCGATTTATGCTTGGGCTCGCCGATGGACAACGCGATCGGACGTTTGTCCGGGTTCGGCGTGACGCTGCCGAGCAGGGCGCGCAATTTTTCGAACGGGTAGGGCTGCAGCTGGTTCAGGGCGTTGTTCATCGGTGGATCTCGTGCAAGGCGTTAAAAACTGGGCGGGTATCAAATCGTCAGGCGCGTCAGCTCGACCCCGGGCTCCTGGTGAACGCTCAACTGCTGGACGATTGCATCCTGCAGGCGGCGGCACAGTTCGGGGTCGGACAGCGGCTGGTTGTCGGCGTCGGTAATGAAGAACACGTCTTCCACGCGCTCGCCGAGGGTCGCAATCTTGGCGTTCTGCAACGACAGGTCGAACTCCAGGAAAATCCCGCCGATCCGCGCCAGCAGACCCGGGCGATCCGGCGCGCTGAGTTCCAGCACCGTCACCGGGCGCTGGGCGTCGTTGGAAATGGTCACCTGGGGCGCAAACGCAAAATGCTTGAGCTGGCGTGGCACGCGACGCTGGATGATGGTCGGGTAGTCGTCCGGGTTGCGTAACGCTTCGGTCAGGCCTTCGCGGATCTTTTTCACCCGCGCCGGGTTATCGCCGATGGACTCGCCCTCGGTGTCGAGCACGATGTAGGTGTCGAGGGTGAACTGGCTGCTGGAGGTGATGACCCGGGCGTCGTGGATGTTCAGGTTGAGCTGGTCCATGGCCGCCACGGTCACGGCGAAGAAGTCGTGCTGGTCGGGGGCGTAGATGAAGATCTGCGTGCCGCCTTCGAACTCGCGTTGGGTCGTCTCTTTGATCAGCACCAGCGGGCCGCCATCGGCCGGTTGCTGCAGGATTGCATCGCTGTGCCAGGCCACGTCGCCGGCGGTGTGGCGCAGGAAGTAATCGTCGCCCAGTTGCGACCACAATTGTTCGACGTCGTCCGGGTCGTTGCCGCCGCGCACCAGGATATCCAGGGCCGCGCTTTGGGTGCGGCGGATCTGTTCTTCGCGGTCCACCGGGTTTTCCAGGCCCCGGCGCAGGGCGCGCTTGGTCTCGGTGTACAGCTGGCGCAACAGGCTCGCGCGCCAGGAGTTCCAGAGGGTCGGGTTGGTGGCATTGATATCGGAAACGGTCAGCACATACAGGTAGTCGAGACGGGTTTCATCGCCGACGATCCCGGCGAAGTCGTGGATCACCTGCGGGTCGGACAAGTCCTTGCGCTGGGCGGTCGTCGACATCACCAGATGGTTCTGCACCAGCCAGACAATCAGGCGGCTGTCCCACAACGGCAACTGGTGACGCTGGCAGAACGCCTCGGCGTCGACTGCACCGACTTCCGAGTGATCGCCGTGGCGGCCTTTGCCGATGTCGTGGTACAGGCCGGCCAGGTAGATCAGTTCGGGTTTGGGCAGCTTGGCCATCAGCTTACTGGCCAGCGGGAATTTCTCTGACACCTGGGTGTACTGCAGCTTACGCAGGTGCTTGATCAGGTTCAGGGTGTGGGCGTCCACGGTGTAGATGTGGAACAGGTCGTGCTGCATCTGCCCGACGATAAAACCGAACTCCGGCAGGTAACGCCCGAGGATGCCGTAGCGGTTCATCCGCCGCAGGTTGCGGTGGATGCCGATCTTGCACTTGAACAGCTCGATGAACAGGCTGGTGTTGCGGATGTCATTGCGAAAGTCATCGTCGATCAGGTGACGGTTTTCTCGCAGCAGGCGAATGGTGTCGGCGCGCACGCCTTTGATTTCCGGCTGCTGGGCCATCAGCACGAAAATTTCCAGCATGGCAAACGGCGTGCGGCGGAACACGTTGTCGTTGCGCGCCTCGATATAGCCGTCGTGCAGCTGGAAACGCGGGTTGATCGGCTGCGGCGGCGCTTCGTCTTCCGGGGCCAGGATCACTTCTTCGAAGTGCTGGATGATCAGGTCGCTGAGCTGGGCGATGCTCATGACCACCCGGTAGTACTGCTGCATGAAACTTTCGATGCTGGTCTTCGCGTCTTCGCCCTCGAAACCCAGCAGGGTGGCGATGGAGCGCTGATGGTCGAACAGCAGGCGGTCTTCGGCGCGCCCGGCGAGCATGTGCAGGGCGTAGCGCACTTTCCAGAGAAATTCCTGGGACGAGGCGAGCAGGGCGTTTTCGCTTTCCATCAGAAAGCCTTCACCGGCCAGGGCGCGCAGGTTCAGGGTGCCGTACTGGCGACGGGCGACCCATAAAATCGTCTGGATATCGCGCAAGCCCCCCGGGGAGCCTTTGACGTTGGGTTCCAGGTTGTATTCGGTGTCGTTGTACTTGTGGTGCCGGGCTTTCTGCTCGGCGCGCTTGGCCAGGAAGAACTCCTTGCTCGGCCACATGTGCGCGGTGCTGGTGACTTCGAGCATGCGTTGGCGCAGACGCTCGGGGCCGGCGATGGTGCGGCTTTCCATCAGGTTGGTGATGACGGTGAGGTCGGCGCGGGCTTCTTCGCCGCATTCGGCCACCGAGCGCACGCTCTGGCCGACTTCCAGGCCGATGTCCCACAGCAGCGTCAGAAAACGCTCGATGGAATCGCGAAAGATCTCATGGTCGGCGCTGTCCAGCAGGATCAGCAGGTCGATGTCCGAGTAGGGGTGCAGCTCGCCGCGACCGTAGCCGCCGACCGCCACCAGGGCGATATCGGCGTCTTCGCTCCAGTTGAACTGTTCCCAGGCCTTTTGCAGGATGTTATCGACGAACCAGGCGCGGTCCTCGATCAGCCGACGGATGTCCCGGCCGCTGCGAAAGCGCTCGTCGAGCACCTCGCGGGCCTGGCGGATAGCCTTCTTGAAGGCAGCGATAGGGCTGGCCTTCAGCGCCAGTTCGGCCTGGAACTGGCCACGGTCGAAGAGTTCGGGATCCACCTGGGGCATCGTTCGGCTTTCCTTTCTATCTATCAGTCAGTCACAACACAGTCTGGGAAAACCAGGGCAGCCGTTACGCCGAGATGCGTGGGATGGTGTCGTCCGCGCGCAGGGTGAAGATCTCGTAGCCGGTGTCGGTGACCAGCAGGGTGTGTTCCCACTGGGCGGAGAGCTTGCGGTCCTTGGTGATGGCGGTCCAGCCGTCGCCCAGCACCTTGGTGTCGGCCTTGCCCTGGTTGATCATCGGCTCGATGGTAAAGGTCATGCCGGCTTTGAGTTCCATGCCGGTGCCGGCGCGGCCGTAGTGCAGGATCTGCGGCTCTTCGTGGAACACCTTGCCGATGCCGTGGCCGCAGAACTCACGGACCACCGAGAAGCCGTTCTTTTCAGCATGCTTCTGGATCACTTCACCGATATCGCCCAGGCGGCAGCCGGGTTTGACGATTTCAATCGCCTTGTACATGCATTCCTGGGTCACCTGGGACAGGCGCTCGGCCCAGACCGGCACGGTGCCGACATGGAACATGCGGCTGGTATCGCCGTGGTAGCCGTCTTTGATGACGGTGACGTCGATGTTCAGGGTGTCGCCGTCTTTCAGCGGTTTGTCGCCGGGAATCCCGTGGCAGACCACGTGGTTGATCGAGGTGCAGATCGACTTGGGGAAGCCCTTGTAGTTCAGCGGGGCAGGGATAGCTTTTTGCACGTCGACTATATAGTCGTGGCAAATGCGGTCCAGCGTTTCGGTGGTGACGCCGGGCTTGACGTGTTCGGCAATCATTTCCAGCACGTCGGCCGCCAGTTTGCCGGCAACGCGCATGCCGGCAATGTCTTCGGCGGTTTTCAAGGTAACGGTCATACAGGCTCTCTCTCTAGCGCGAGGCGCTGAAATCAATACGGTTTACGGGTGTGCGACAAAAGGTTGCAGAATTCGCACAAGCCCTGAAAAACGCGATTCTACCAGACGCGGGCGGCAAACCATGAGCGTCTGGCCATCGGTTATCTCTATAAGGTGGGGCTATAGTGGCGCGATTCAAAGGGTTGCGCAAAAGTCGTTGGCGGCAAATGTGATTGCGGGTTTCGTTTTTTCCCTTCGTGTGGTATAAAATGCGCCGCTTTCCGGGGATACCCCGCGAAGCTTAAATCCACACACGTGTCGACACGATGACCTGGGTGCCGGAGGCCTTGATGCCGCTGGTTGGTCATTGGGATACGTGGAGGCCAAACCCGACTTATTAAGGAACTATCATGTCCCAAGTCAACATGCGCGATATGCTGAAGGCCGGTGTGCACTTCGGTCACCAGACCCGTTACTGGAACCCGAAAATGGGTAAATACATTTTCGGCGCGCGTAACAAGATCCACATCATCAACCTTGAAAAAACCCTGCCAATGTTCAACGAAGCTCTGACTTTCGTAGAGCGTCTGGCCCAGGGCAAAAACAAGATTCTGTTCGTCGGCACCAAGCGTTCCGCTGGCAAGATCGTTGCTGAAGAAGCAGCACGTTGCGGTTCGCCGTACGTCGATCACCGCTGGTTGGGCGGCATGCTCACCAACTTCAAAACCATCCGTGCTTCCATCAAGCGTCTGCGTGACCTTGAAGTGCAAGCCGAAGACGGTACTTTCGCCAAGCTGACCAAGAAAGAGGCGCTGATGCGTACTCGCGACCTGGAAAAGCTCGATCGTTCCCTGGGTGGTATCAAGGACATGGGCGGTCTGCCTGACGCACTGTTCGTTATCGACGTTGATCACGAGCGCATTGCGATCACCGAAGCCAACAAGCTGGGCATCCCTGTTATCGGCGTAGTCGATACCAACAGCAGCCCAGAAGGCGTTGACTACATCATCCCAGGCAACGATGACGCCATCCGCGCTATCCAGCTGTACATGGGTTCGATGGCTGACGCTGTCATCCGCGGTCGCAACCACGTTGCTGGTGGTACCGAGCAGTTCGCTGAAGAAGCTCCGGTAGCCGCAGCTGAGTAATTGACGCCCTGGCGTTGACTCAGTAAGCAAAAAGGGGGCTTGGCCCCCTTTTTGCCCCCTCGAAAACCATTTGTCGGCAGCGCAGCTACAACATCTGTAACGTGCAGCGGCCTACAAGGGTGATTCGGGAAGAATTGATCGCCCGTTTGATCGGGTGGAATGGTTGAAAACCTATCCAAGAGGATTTTGAAATGGCAGAGATTACTGCAGCGTTGGTTAAAGAACTGCGTGAGCGTACCGGCGAAGGCATGATGGATTGCAAAAAGGCCTTGACCAAGGCTGGCGGCGACATCGAAAAAGCCATTGATGACATGCGTGCTTCGGGCGCCATCAAGGCTGCCAAGAAAGCAGGCAACGTTGCTGCTGAAGGCGCCATCGCGCTGAAAGAAGACGGTAAATCCGCAGTTCTGCTGGAAGTGAACTCGCAGACCGACTTCCTGGCTCTGCAGGACGACTTCAAGGCATTTGTTGCTGCCAGCATTGAGAAAGCGTTCGCTGACAAGCTGACTGACGCCGCTCCGCTGATCGCCGCTCAAGAAGCTGATCGCCTGGTACTGGTCGGCAAGGTTGGCGAAAACGTCAACATCCGTCGCCTGGCTCGCGTTGAAGGTGATGTTGTCGGTGGTTACCTGCACGGCAACAAGATCGGCGTTGTGGTTGCCCTTAAAGGCGGCAGCGTTGAGCTGGCCAAAGACATCGCTATGCACGTAGCGGCCAGCAACCCTGAATTCCTGCTGCCATCGGAAGTGTCCGCTGAAGCCATCGAACGCGAAAAAGCCGTGTTCCTGAGCCTCAACGCTGACAAGATCGCGGGCAAGCCAGAAAACATCGTTGAAAACATGATCAAAGGCCGTATCAGCAAGTTCCTGGCTGAAGCGAGCCTGGTTGAGCAGGCGTTCGTCAAGAACCCTGAAGTCAAGGTTGGCGAACTGGCCAAGAAAGCCGGTGCTGAAATCGTTTCCTTCACTTACTACAAAGTAGGCGAAGGCATCGAGAAGCCGGTCGACAACTTCGCTGAAGAAGTTGCTGCCCAGCTGGCTGCCGCCAAGCAATAAGACGGTTTTCAACTGTCGCCCGAAAGAGGCTGCCCGCTCACGCGCGCAGCCTCTTTTCAAATGGGAAGGCTAATTTTATTTGGCTTCCCTTCGGAACTGGCTTACAAAGCCGTGTTCCGATGGCGCTGTGATAGCGTCCAGCTAGAGTGAACGCAAGCCGTAAACGGCTCGCCAAGAATTTTTTAAAATACGCCGCAGGAGAGATTCGCAATGGCTCAGCAGGGCAGTGGTTATCAGGCTCGCTATAAACGCATTCTACTCAAGCTCAGCGGCGAGGCCCTGATGGGCTCGGAAGAGTTCGGGATCGATCCCAAGGTACTCGACCGCATGGCGCTGGAAGTTGGCCAATTGGTCGGCATCGGCGTGCAGGTCGGCCTGGTGATTGGCGGTGGCAACCTGTTCCGCGGTGCCGCACTGAGTGCGGCGGGCATGGACCGGGTCACCGGTGACCACATGGGCATGCTGGCCACTGTGATGAACGCCCTGGCCATGCGCGATGCCCTGGAGCGCGCCAACATCTCGGCGATCGTGATGTCGGCTATTTCCATGGTAGGCGTGACCGATCACTATGACCGTCGCAAAGCCATGCGCCACCTGAACGCCAAGGAAGTGGTCATCTTCGCCGCCGGTACCGGCAACCCGTTCTTCACCACCGACTCGGCCGCATGCCTGCGTGCGATTGAAATCGATGCTGACGTCGTGTTGAAAGCGACCAAAGTCGACGGCGTATACACTGCAGATCCATTCAAAGACCCGCATGCCGAGAAGTTCGATCATCTGACCTACGATGAAGTGCTGGATCGCAAGCTGGGCGTGATGGACCTGACGGCAATTTGCCTGTGCCGCGACCACAAGATGCCGCTGCGCGTATTTAACATGAACAAGCCCGGCGCCCTGCTGAACATCGTACACGGCGGCGCGGAAGGCACTCTGATCGAGGAAGGCCAACAATGATCAACGAAATCAAGAAAGACGCCCAAGCGCGTATGCACAAATCCCTGGAGTCTCTGGCCCATGCATTCGGCCAGATTCGTACAGGCAAGGCGCACCCCAGCATTCTGGGTAGCGTGATGGTGCCGTACTACGGTACCGACACCTCCATCACCCAAGTGGCCAATATCACCGTAAAAGACTCGCGCACCCTGCAAGTCGTCGCCTTCGAGCGCAACATGCTCGCGGCGGTCGACAAGGCGATCCAGAGCGCCGGCCTGAACCTCAACCCGACCAACCTGGGCGAGTTGCTGCTGATTTCCATGCCAGCCCTGACTGAAGAAACCCGCAAGGGCTTCACCAAGCAGGCGCGCAGCGCAGCAGAAGATGCACGTGTTGCCGTGCGCAACATCCGTCGCGATGCCCTGGGCGAGCTGAAGAAGCTGGTCAAGGACAAGGAAATCAGCGAAGACGAAGAGCGTCGTGCGGCGGCTGATATCCAGAAGCTGACCGACAAGGCCGAAGCTGATATCGATGCGGCCACCAAGCAAAAAGAAGCGGACTTGATGGCCGTATAAGGGTCAGGGCGCTTTCATGGAAAAGACCAAGCAGACTGTGCCCTCCGTGGTGCCGCGCCATGTCGCGATCATCATGGATGGGAATAATCGCTGGGCGAAAAAACGCTTCCTGCCTGGCGTCGCCGGGCACAAAGCGGGTGTCGATGCGGTACGGGCAGTGATCGAGGTATGCGCCGAGGCCAAGGTCGAAGTGTTGACCTTGTTCGCGTTTTCCAGTGAAAACTGGCAGCGCCCGGCCGAGGAAGTCAGTGCCTTGATGGATCTGTTCTTCAGGGCTCTGCGTCGTGAGGCCAAGCGCCTCAACGACAACAACATCACGCTGCGCATCATTGGTGATCGCTCGCGGTTCCACCCGGAGCTGCAAGCGGCCATGCGTGAGGCCGAAGCCATTACCGCCGGCAGTAACCGTTTTGTGCTGCAGATTGCCGCCAACTACGGTGGCCAGTGGGACATCGCCCAGGCTGCGCAACGGCTTGCCCGTGAAGTGCAGGCCGGCCACCTGCAGCCGGACGAGATCACGCCCGAACTGTTGCAGACTTGCCTGGTTACCGGCGACCTGCCGCTGCCGGACTTGTGCATCCGTACCGGTGGCGAGCACCGCATCAGTAATTTCCTGTTGTGGCAGTTGGCCTATACCGAGCTGTATTTCTCCGACCTGTTCTGGCCGGACTTCAAACACGATGCCATGCGTAAAGCGCTGGCCGATTTCGCTTCCCGTCAGCGTCGCTTCGGTAAAACGAGCGAGCAGATCGAAGCTGGAGCCCGGGTTTAATGCTTAAACAACGAATCATCACTGCACTGATCCTGCTGCCGATTGCCTTGTGTGGCTTTTTTCTGCTCGACGGATCCGGCTTTGCGCTGTTCATCGGCCTGGTCGTGACGCTCGGTGCCTGGGAATGGGCGCGTCTGGCCGGCTTCAGTGCGCAGTTGCCGCGGGTGGTGTATGCCGCCATCGTGGCGCTGTTGCTGTTCCTGATGTATATCCTCCCCGATCTCGCTCCTTGGGTGTTGGGTGCGGCGGTGCTGTGGTGGGCGTTGGCGACCTTCCTGGTGTTGACTTATCCGCGCACCAGCAGCCAGTGGTCCAGTGTTGCCTGCAAGCTGGTGATCGGCTTGTTGATTCTGCTGCCGGCCTGGCAAGGGCTGGTGGAGATCAAGCGTTTTCCGATCGGCAATGAGTTGATCCTGGCGGTGATGGTGTTGGTCTGGGGTGCCGATATCGGTGCCTACTTCTCCGGTCGGGCCTTCGGCAAGCGCAAGCTGGCGCCGGCGGTCAGCCCGGGCAAGAGCTGGGAGGGCGTGTACGGCGGCCTGGCCTTGACCTTGGTGATCACGCTCGTGGTCGGTGTTGTGCGTGGCTGGTCGGTGAAAGAGGTGTGCCTGGCCTTGCTGGGCGCGGCCATCGTCGTATTGATCTCGGTCGTGGGCGACCTCACCGAGAGCATGTTCAAGCGCCAGGCCGGGATCAAGGACAGCAGTAATCTGTTGCCGGGCCATGGCGGCGTGCTGGACCGTATCGACAGTCTGACCGCTGCGATCCCGATCTTTGCCGTGCTGTTGTGGATGGCTGCGTCGTGAGCCGCCTGCAACAGGTCACCGTGCTGGGTGCGACCGGCTCGGTAGGGTTGAGCGCCCTGGATGTGATCGCGCGCCACCCGGAACGCTATCAAGTTTTCGCATTGACCGGCTTCACTCGCCTGACTGAGCTGCTGGCGTTGTGCGTGCGCCATGCGCCACGTTTTGCCGTCGTGCCTGGGGGCGCCGCCGCGCGAGGCTTGCAGGATGACCTGCGCGCCGCCGGCCTGGCCACTCAGGTGCTGGTGGGCGAGGAAGGGTTGTGCCAGGTGTCGGCCGATGCCGAGGTGGATGCCGTGGTGGCGGCCATCGTCGGCGCCGCTGGCTTGCGCCCGACCCTGGCCGCCGTCGATGCGGGCAAGAAGATCCTGCTGGCTAATAAAGAAGCGCTGGTCATGTCCGGCACACTCTTTATGCAGGCGGTGCGCAAGAGCGGGGCGGTATTGCTGCCGCTCGACAGTGAGCACAACGCGATTTTCCAGTGCATGCCCGGCGATTTTGCCCGCGGCCTGAGCCAGGTCGGTGTACGCCGGATTTTGCTGACAGCATCCGGTGGGCCTTTTCGCAAAACTCCGCTGGCGGACCTGGAGCATGTGTCTCCGGATCAGGCGTGCGCCCATCCGAACTGGTCCATGGGGCGCAAGATCTCCGTGGATTCGGCCAGCATGATGAACAAGGGCCTGGAGTTGATCGAGGCCTGCTGGTTGTTCGATGCGCGGCCCGATCAGGTCGAGGTGGTGATTCATCCGCAAAGTGTGATTCATTCCCTGGTCGACTATGTGGATGGCTCGGTGCTGGCGCAGTTGGGTAACCCCGACATGCGAACGCCGATCGCCAATGCCCTGGCCTGGCCTGAGCGGATCGATTCCGGTGTTGCACCGTTGGACCTGTTCGCGATTGCACGCCTGGACTTCGAGGCGCCGGACGAGCAGCGCTTTCCATGCCTGCGCCTGGCGCGACAAGCCGCGGAGGCGGGCAACAGCGCGCCGGCGATGCTCAATGCGGCTAACGAGGTGGCGGTGGCGGCGTTTCTCGAACAGCGCATCCGCTTTCCGCAGATCGCGAGTATCATCGAGGATGTTCTGAGTCTTGAGCCCGTGGTGGCTGTGAATGATCTGGGGGCAGTGTTCGAGGCGGATGCCAAGGCCCGCGCCCTGGCCGAACAATGGTTGAGCCGCAACGCGCGTTAGTCTTTGGGCGTGTTTGCGTCTTCAGGCACTGGATTGGAATGCGGAGAAATTAGATGAGTGCGCTTTACATGATTGTCGGCACCCTGGTTGCTCTGGGTGTGCTGGTTACCTTCCACGAATTCGGCCACTTCTGGGTGGCGCGTCGTTGCGGCGTCAAGGTACTGCGCTTCTCCGTTGGTTTCGGCATGCCGTTGCTGCGTTGGCACGACCGCCGCGGCACCGAGTTCGTGATCGCGGCCATCCCCTTGGGCGGCTACGTCAAGATGCTCGATGAGCGCGAAGGCGAAGTGCCGGCGGATCAACTGGAT
Source organism: Pseudomonas sp. K8 (assembly GCF_014889455.1). Taxonomy (NCBI): domain Bacteria; kingdom Pseudomonadati; phylum Pseudomonadota; class Gammaproteobacteria; order Pseudomonadales; family Pseudomonadaceae; genus Pseudomonas; species Pseudomonas sp. K8. Next base: position 107,320 of record NZ_VJWO01000004.1, on the reverse strand, counting down.
CAGTCCTTCAATCGCAAGACCGTTCGTCAGCGCATCGCTATCGTCGCCGCCGGCCCGATCGCCAATTTCCTGTTGGCCATGGTGTTCTTCTGGTTCCTGGCCATGCTCGGCAGCGAACAGATACGCCCGGTGATCGGTGCGGTTGAAGCGGACAGCATGGCGGCGAAGGCGGGATTGGTCGCCGGGCAGGAAATTGTTTCCATTGATGGCGAACCAACCACCGGTTGGGGCGCGGTCAATTTGCAGTTGGTACGTCGCCTGGGCGAAAGCGGCACCGTCAAGGTGGTGGTGCGCGAGCAGGACTCTTCCGCCGAGACCCCGCGTGAACTGGCCCTCGACCATTGGCTCAAGGGGGCCGATGAGCCGGACCCGATCAAGTCCCTGGGTATTCGCCCGTGGCGCCCGGCCTTGCCGCCGGTGCTCGCCGAGCTTGACCCGAAAGGCCCGGCCCAGGCCGCAGGTCTGAAAACCGGCGACCGCCTGCTGGCCCTCGATGGTCAGGCGCTGGGCGACTGGCAGCAAGTGGTCGACCTGGTGCGTGTACGGCCTGATACCAAAATTGTGCTGAAAGTTGAGCGCGATGGTGCTCAAATCGACGTCCCCGTGACCCTGGCGGTTCGCGGGGAAGCCAAGGCGGCCGGGGGTTACCTCGGTGCTGGCGTGAAAAGCCCGGAGTGGCCGCCGTCGATGATGCGCGAGGTCAGTTTCGGGCCGTTGGCGGCAATTGGCGAGGGTGCGAAACGCACTTGGACCATGAGCGTGCTGACTCTCGAATCGCTCAAGAAAATGTTGTTCGGCGAGCTCTCGGTAAAAAACTTGAGTGGGCCGATAACCATTGCTAAAGTGGCGGGCGCTTCTGCCCAGTCGGGTGTCGCGGATTTCCTGAATTTCCTGGCTTATCTGAGTATTAGCCTTGGGGTTCTGAATTTGTTGCCCATTCCAGTATTGGATGGGGGGCATCTGTTGTTTTATCTGGTCGAGTGGGTGCGTGGTCGCCCCTTGTCGGATCGGGTGCAGGGTTGGGGGATACAGATCGGTATCAGTTTGGTGGTCGGGGTGATGTTGTTAGCCTTGGTCAACGATCTGGGACGACTGTAACGCTTCGCTGAATTGCGAATCTGCCGCATTTTGCGGCAGTTTGTTTATTGCCAGTTGGAATAAGAAAGGACTTCATGAAACGTCTGCTGCTAACTGCGGTTCTCACCGTATTGATGATCGCCGAAGTTCACGCCGAGTCCTTCACTATCTCCGATATTCGCGTCAACGGCCTCCAGCGGGTTTCCGCGGGTAGCGTCTTTGGTGCCTTGCCGTTGAACGTCGGGGAACAGGCTGATGACCGTCGCCTGGTGGAATCCACTCGTGCGCTGTTCAAAACCGGGTTCTTTCAAGATATCCAACTGGGTCGCGAAGGTAACGTCCTGGTCATCACCGTCGTCGAGCGACCTTCCGTCGCCAGTATCGAGATCGAGGGTAACAAGGCGATCTCCACTGAAGACCTGATGAAGGGCCTCAAGCAATCCGGCCTGGCCGAGGGCGAGATCTTCCAGCGCGCCACCCTCGAGGGTGTGCGTAACGAGCTGCAACGCCAGTACGTTGCCCAGGGCCGCTACTCCGCGACCGTGGAAACGGAAGTGGTCCCGCAGCCTCGTAACCGTGTCGGCCTCAAGGTCAACATCAACGAAGGCACCGTGGCGGCCATTCAGCACATCAACGTGGTGGGCAACACCAAGTTCCCTGATGAAGACCTGATCGGCCTGTTCGAGCTCAAGACCACCAACTGGCTGTCGTTCTTCAAGAACGACGACAAGTACGCCCGTGAAAAACTCTCCGGTGACCTGGAGCGCTTGCGTTCCTACTACTTGGACCGTGGCTATATCAACATGGATATCGCTTCGACCCAGGTGTCCATTACCCCTGACAAGAAGCATGTGTACATCACCGTCAACGTCAACGAGGGTGAGAAGTACAAGGTCCGCGACGTCAAGCTCAGCGGCGACTTGAAAGTGCCTGAAGACCAGGTCAAGGCCCTGTTGCTGGTGCAGAAAGACCAGGTGTTCTCGCGCAAGCTGATGACCACCACGTCCGAACTGATCACCCGTCGCCTGGGTAACGAAGGCTATACCTTCGCCAACGTCAACGGCGTGCCGACCCCGCACGATGACGACCACACCGTGGACATCACCTTCGTGGTCGACCCGGGCAAGCGTGCCTACGTGAACCGCATCAACTTCCGTGGCAACACCAAGTCTGCGGACGAAGTGCTGCGTCGTGAAATGCGTCAGATGGAAGGTGGCTGGGCGTCGACCTACCTGATCGACCAGTCCAAGACCCGTCTTGAACGTCTGGGCTTCTTCAAGGAAGTCAACGTCGAAACCCCGGCCGTACCGGGTGTGGACGACCAGGTTGACGTGAACTACGCCGTTGAAGAACAAGCCTCGGGCTCGATCACCGCCAGCGTCGGTTTCGCACAGAGTGCCGGCCTGATCCTTGGTGGTTCGATCACCCAGAACAACTTCCTCGGTACCGGTAACAAGGTTTCCATCGGCCTGACCCGCAGCGAATACCAGAGCCGCTATAACTTCGGTTATGTCGACCCCTACTGGACCGCTGACGGTGTGAGCCTGGGCTATAACGCCTTCTACCGCACCACCGACTACAAAGACCTCGACGTCAACGTTGCCAGCTATGCGATCGACAGCCTGGGTGCCGGCGTCAACATCGGTTACCCGATCAGTGAGACCTCGCGTCTGACCTTCGGCCTGACCGCGCAGCAGGATGAGATCAAGACCGGTGTGTACACCGTGGATGAGATCTTCGACTTCACCCGTCGCGAAGGCGACAAGTTCCTGAACTTCAAGGCGTCTGCCGGCTGGTCCGAGTCGACCCTGAACAAAGGCGTACTGGCCACCCGCGGTCACTCCCAGAGCGTGACCCTGGAAGCCACCACGCCGGGCAGCGACCTGTCGTTCTTCAAGCTCGACTACCGTGGCCAGTTGTTCCAGCCTTTGAGCGACAACTACACCATGCGCCTGCACACTGAACTGGGCTATGGCGACGGTTATGGTTCGACCAACGGCTTGCCGTTCTATGAAAACTACTATGCTGGTGGTTTCAACTCGGTGCGTGGCTTCAAGGACAGCACCTTGGGTCCTCGTGGTACCCCTAGCCGTGGCGCTGGCGTGACCGGTAACACCGGTACCGTGGCGGATACGGACACTAGCGCACTGCCATTCGGTGGTAACGTGCTGATCCAGGGTGGTGCCGAGATCCTGTTCCCACTGCCGTTCGTGAAAGATCAGCGGTCCCTGCGTACTTCGGTTTTCTGGGATGTGGGTAACGTATTCGACTCCAAGTGCGATCAGGTCACCAACCCGACTGGCGTGAAGTCCAATACCCAGTGTAACGAAGTAAGCCTCAGCAACCTGGCGAGCTCCGTAGGTGTTGGCGTGACGTGGGTGACTGCGCTTGGTCCGTTGAGCTTTGCTCTGGCTATGCCAGTCAAGAAACCGGATAACGCTGAAACCCAGATTTTCCAATTCTCCCTCGGCCAGACGTTCTAAGCGTCTGACCCAAGATAACGACAACGGATCTGTAGGAGTACATCGTGCGTAAGTTGACTCAATTGGTTCTGCTGGCCACTGTGCTGGTAACCACCCCGGCCTTCGCCGAGATGAAAATCGCCGTCCTGAACTATCAGATGGCCCTGCTGGAATCCGACGCGGCCAAGAAGTACGCGGTGGATGCCGAGAAGAAGTTCGGTCCGCAACTGACCAAGCTCAAAACGTTGGAAAGCAGTGCCAAGGGCATCCAGGATCGTCTGGTAGCCGGTGGCGACAAGATGCAGCAAGGCGAGCGCGAGCGCCTGGAGCTTGAATTCAAGCAAAAGGCCCGTGACTACCAGTTCCAGTCCAAGGAACTGAACGAAGCCAAGGCTGTTGCCGACCGCGAAATGCTCAAGCAGCTCAAGCCGAAACTCGACAGCGCTGTGGAAGAAGTCATCAAGAAAGGTGCCTTTGACCTGGTGTTCGAGCGCGGCGCCGTGATTGACGTCAAGCCTCAATACGACATCACCCGCCAGGTGATCGAGCGCATGAACCAGCTGAAGTAAGCCATGACCGCGACTATCAAGCTCGGCGAGTTGGCCGAGTTCCTGGGAGCCACCTTGCGTGGTTCCCCGGAGAAAGAAATCACTGGGCTAGCCACCTTGCAGGAGGCTGGCCCATCTCAGTTGAGCTTCCTCGCAAATCCCCAATACCGTAAATACCTGGCCGATAGCCAAGCCGCAGCCCTGCTGCTGAAGGCTGCTGACGCCGAGGGTTACGCCGGGGATGCGCTGGTGGTGCCTGATCCGTACCTCGCTTATGCGCGGGTATCCCACCTGTTCGATCCGAAACCCAAGGCGGCTGGAGGGATCCACCCGACGGCGGTGATCGCCGATGATGCCCAGGTTGATCCTGCGGCGAGCATTGGCGCCTTTGCCGTGATCGAAAGTGGCGCGCGCATTGGCGCCGGTGTCACCGTGGGCGCTCAGTGCTTTATCGGCGCACGCTGTGAAATCGGTGCCGATGGCTGGCTGGCGCCCCGCGTGACCCTGTACCACGATGTGCGTATCGGGCAGCGGGTGGTCATTCAGTCGGGCGCAGTGATCGGTGGCGAAGGCTTCGGTTTTGCCAATTCGAAAGGCGTTTGGCACAAGATTGCCCAGGTCGGCGGCGTATTGATCGGCGACGATGTGGAAATCGGCGTCAATACCGCTGTTGATCGCGGGGCTTTGGCCGATACCGTGATCGGCAATGGTGTGAAGCTCGATAACCAGATCCAGATTGCCCACAACGTACAGATTGGCGATCACACCGCCATGGCGGCCTGCGTAGGCATATCCGGCAGCACCAAGATCGGCAAGCATTGCATGCTCGCCGGTGGCGTAGGGCTGGTTGGGCACATCGATATTTGCGACAACGTCTTCATCACCGGCATGACCATGGTCACCCACTCGATTACCGAGCCCGGTGCCTATTCGTCCGGTACCGCCATGCAGCCTGCGGCTGAATGGCGCAAGAGTGCAGCGCGTTTGAGGCACATCGACGACATGGCTCGACGTCTCAAACAGCTGGAAAAGCGTGTTGGGGACGTGACCCCTGGCGGTAATGCTTCATCAGAAGGCTGATACCATTTCCATATCAAGTGTGCACAGCCGCTAGACTGCCTCCTTGATTTGCTAGCGGGGCGTGCGTTTAGTCGCCCGCCCCCAATCTTTATTACAGGCTTCCCCCCGAAATGATGGACATCAACGAGATTCGCGAATACCTGCCTCACCGTTACCCGTTCCTGCTGGTGGACCGTGTAGTGGACCTCAATGTTGAGGAAAAGCGCATTCGTGCCTACAAGAATGTCAGCATCAACGAACCGTTCTTCAATGGTCACTTTCCCGCGCATCCGATCATGCCGGGCGTGTTGATCATCGAAGCAATGGCCCAGGCTGCCGGTATCCTTGGTTTCAAAATGCTCGACCTCAAGCCTGCCGACGGCACGCTTTATTATTTCGTGGGCTCCGACAAGTTGCGTTTCCGCAACCCGGTCACCCCGGGTGACCAGTTGATCCTGGAAGCCAAGTTCATCAGCTGCAAGCGCCAGATCTGGAAGTTCGAATGCCAGGCCTCGGTGGATGGCAAGCCGGTGTGCTCCGCCGAAATCATCTGCGCGGAACGCAAACTATGAGTTTGATTGACCCTCGCGCAATCATCGATCCGTCGGCCGTACTGGCCGCCGACGTTGAGGTCGGCCCTTGGTCGATCGTCGGCGCAGGTGTGGAAATCGGCGAGGGGACTGTCATCGGGCCGCACGTGATCCTCAAGGGACCGACCCGCATTGGCAGGCACAATCGCATCTATCAGTTTTCCTCGATAGGCGAAGACACCCCCGACATGAAGTACAAGGGGGAAGAAACACGCCTGGTAATCGGTGATCACAACATCATTCGTGAAGGCGTGACCATTCACCGTGGCACCGTGCAGGACCGTGCCGAGACCACGTTGGGTGATCACAACCTGGTCATGGCTTACGCGCATATCGGCCACGACAGTGTGATCGGCAACCACTGCATCCTGGTCAACAACACCGCGTTGGCAGGCCATGTACACGTTGACGATTGGGCGATCCTGTCCGGTTTCACCCTGGTGCATCAGTACTGCCACATCGGCGCCCATAGTTTTTCCGGCATGGGCACGGCTATCGGCAAGGATGTCCCGGCGTTCGTCACGGTGTTCGGCAACCCTGCCGAAGCCCGCAGCATGAACTTCGAAGGCATGCGCCGTCGGGGTTTCAGCGACGATGCGATCCACGCCCTGCGTCGCGCCTACAAGGTGGTTTACCGCCAGGGCCTGACGGTTGAGCAGGCATTGGCCGAACTGACCGAGCCGGCAACGTTGTTCCCGGAAGTCGCGGTGTTCCGTGACTCGATCCAGGCGTCGACCCGCGGCATCACGCGCTGATCATGGCCAATCTGCGTATCGCATTGGTCGCCGGGGAAGCTTCCGGCGATATCCTGGGCGCGGGGCTGATGCGGGCGCTCAAGGCCCAGCATCCGGCGGTCGAGTTCATTGGCGTGGGCGGCCCGTTGATGCAGGCCGAGGGCCTCACCTCCTACTTCCCCATGGAGCGCTTGTCGGTCATGGGGTTGGTGGAAGTGCTGGGCCGTCTGCGTGAGCTGCTGGCACGGCGCAAGCTGCTGATTCAGACCCTGATCCAAGAAAAACCTGACGTGTTCATCGGAATCGACGCGCCGGATTTCACCCTCAATATCGAGCTCAAGTTGCGTCAGGCCGGGATCAAGACCGTGCATTACGTCAGCCCGTCCGTGTGGGCGTGGCGGCAGAAGCGCGTGCTGAAGATCCGCGAAGGCTGTGATTTGATGCTGACCTTGCTGCCGTTCGAAGCCCGTTTCTACGAAGAGAAGGGCGTGCCGGTGCGGTTTGTCGGGCACACGCTGGCCGACACCATCCCGCTGCACGCCGATCGTGCTGCGGCGCGTGCCGAACTGGGCTTGCCGGACGGCCCGCTGGTCGCGCTGATGCCGGGCAGTCGGGGTGGCGAAGTGGGCCGCCTGGGCGCGCTGTTTTTTGATGCCGCCGAGCGCCTGCTGATCATGAAGCCTGGCGTGCGCTTTGTGCTGCCGTGTGCGAGCCCGCAACGTCGCGCACAGATCGAAACCTTGCTGCAAGGGCGCAACCTGCCGTTGACCCTGCTCGATGGTCAGTCGCACCTGGCCCTGGCGGCGTGCGACGCGGTGCTGATCGCCTCGGGTACCGCGACCCTGGAGGCGTTGCTGTACAAGCGTCCGATGGTCGTGGCTTACCGCCTGGCGCCGCTGACCTTCTGGATTCTCAAGCGCATGGTTAAAAGCCCCTACATCTCCTTGCCCAATCTGCTGGCCCAGCGCCTGTTGGTGCCGGAATTGTTGCAGGACGATGCAACGCCCGCAGCCCTGGCGCAGACGCTACTCCCCTTGATCGACGGCGGCGAAGAGCAGACCCGCGGCTTTGACGAGATCCACCGCACCCTGCGGCGCGATGCGTCAAACCAGGCGGCGGATGCCGTGTTGACCTTGATCGGCCATAAACAGGAAGCCCTATGACGACGCAAATGGGGCTGGATTTCAGCCTGGTCGCGCAAGCCCACGAACTGGTGGCCGGCGTGGATGAAGTCGGGCGCGGCCCGCTCTGTGGTGCCGTGGTGACGGCGGCGGTGATTCTTGACCCGAACCGGCCGATCCTCGGCCTCAACGACTCGAAGAAACTCACCGAAGCGCGTCGGGAAAAACTCTTCGACGAGATCTGTGAAAAAGCCCTGAGCTGGCATATCGCCCGGGCCGAAGTCGAAGAAATCGACGAGTTGAATATCCTCCACGCCACCATGCTTGCCATGCAGCGCGCCGTCGAGGGCCTGCATATCACCCCGAAACTGGCGATGATCGATGGCAATCGCTGCCCGAAACTGGCGATGCCGGCTGAAGCGGTGGTCAAGGGTGATAGCAAGGTGCCTGCCATCGCGGCCGCCTCGATTCTGGCCAAGGTCAGCCGTGACCGTGAAATGGCTGCGTTCGAATTGATCTACCCCGGCTACGGCATCGCGGGCCATAAAGGCTACCCGACGCCCGTTCATCTGGAAGCACTGGCCCGTCTCGGCCCGACGCCGATCCACCGCCGCTCGTTCGCCCCGGTGCGCCTGGCTTACGAACAGCGCGAGAGCCTCAGCGAGGTTTAGTCGCGAGGCTGATGTTTTTGCCCAGGCCCGGTACAATCCCGGGCCTTGTTGTTTCTACGTTTAAGACAGGATCACTATGCCGGCTTCATTCGTTCACCTACGCCTGCACACTGAATACTCCCTGGTCGACGGCCTGGTACGGATCAAACCGCTGGTCAAAACCCTGGTGGGCATGAACATGCCTGCCGTCGCGGTCACCGATCAGAACAACATGTGTTCCCTGGTCAAGTTCTACAAGAACGCCATGGGCGCCGGCATCAAGCCGATCTGCGGCGCCGACCTGTGGCTGTCGAACAAAGACCCGGATAACCCTCTGAGCCGCATCAGCCTGTTGGCGATGAACGGCGTCGGTTATCGCAACCTCACCGAACTGATTTCCCGTGGCTTCATCGACGGCCAGCGCAACGGCGCGGTGATCATCGAGCGCGAGTGGGTGGCCGAGGCCAGCGAGGGCGTGATCATGCTCTCGGCGGCCAAAGAGGGTGAGATCGGGATCGCGCTGCTGGGCGGCAACCCGCAGGAAGCCGAAGTACTGGCCCGCGAGTGGATGGCCGTGTTCCCTGACCGCTTCTACCTGGAAGTCCAGCGCACCAACCGCCCCAACGATGAAGAACATCTGCACGCCGCCGTGGCCCTGGCCGACAAGCTGGGCGCGCCGCTGGTGGCGACCAACGATGTGCGCTTCATCAAGAAGGAAGATTTCGAAGCCCACGAAACCCGCGTGTGCATCGGCGAAGGGCGGGCCCTGGATGACCCGCGCCGCTCGAAAAACTACAGCGAAGAGCAATACCTCAAAAGCGCCGAGGAAATGGCCGAGCTGTTCAGCGACCTGCCCGAGGCCCTGGAAAACTCCGTCGAAATCGCCAAGCGCTGCAATATCGAAGTGAAGCTGGGCAAGCACTTCCTGCCCAACTTCCCGATTCCCGAAGGCATGACCATCGATGAGTATTTCCGCAAGGTATCGTTCGATGGCCTGGAGGAACGCCTCTCGGTCCTGCTGCCCAAGGACACCACCGAAGATTACGAAGCCAAGCGTCAGGTCTACGTCGACCGGCTGAATTTCGAGCTGGATATCATCATCCAGATGGGGTTCCCCGGTTACTTCCTGATCGTGATGGACTTTATCCAGTGGGCCAAGAGTAACGGCGTGCCGGTTGGTCCTGGCCGGGGCTCGGGTGCCGGCTCGCTGGTTGCCTATGTGCAGAAGATCACCGACCTCGACCCGCTGGAATATGACCTGCTGTTCGAACGCTTCCTTAACCCGGAACGGGTCTCCATGCCCGACTTCGACGTCGACTTCTGCATGGACGGTCGCGACCGTGTGATCGAATACGTGGCCGATAAGTATGGCCGCAACGCCGTGAGCCAGATCATCACGTTCGGTTCCATGGCGGCCAAGGCGGTAATCCGCGACGTGGCCCGGGTGCAGGGCAAGTCCTACGGCCTGGCGGATCGCCTGTCGAAGATGATCCCGTTCGAAGTCGGCATGACCCTGGAAAAGGCCTACGAGCAGGAAGAAATCCTGCGCGACTTCATCAAGGTCGACGAAGAAGCCGCCGAAATCTGGGAGATGGCGCGCAAACTCGAAGGCGTGGTGCGTAACGTCGGTAAACACGCCGGTGGCGTGGTGATCGCGCCGACCAAGCTCACCGACTTTTCGCCGATCTATTGCGACGAAGAAGGCGATGGCCTGGTGACCCAGTTCGACAAGGACGACGTGGAGGCGGCCGGCCTGGTGAAGTTCGACTTCCTCGGCCTGCGGACTCTGACGATCATCGACTGGGCGCTCAAGACGATCAACCGCGACCGTGCCAAGGTCGGCGAAGCACCGCTGGACATCGCGTTTATCCCGCTGGATGACAAGCCGACCTACAGCCTGCTGCAAAAAGCCGAAACCACGGCGGTGTTCCAGCTGGAATCCCGCGGCATGAAAGAGCTGATCAAAAAGCTCAAGCCCGACTGCCTGGAAGACTTGATCGCACTGGTCGCCCTGTTCCGTCCGGGCCCGCTGCAATCGGGCATGGTGGATGACTTCATCAACCGTAAGCACGGTCGCGCCGAACTGGCCTACCCGCACTCGGACTACCAGTACGAAGGCCTCAAGCCGGTACTGGCACCGACCTACGGCATAATCCTGTACCAGGAACAGGTGATGCAGATCGCCCAGGTCATGGCCGGTTACACCCTCGGTGGTGCGGACATGCTGCGTCGCGCCATGGGTAAGAAAAAGCCCGAGGAAATGGCCAAGCAGCGCGGCGGTTTCATCGAGGGCTGCGCCACCAACAATATCGACGCCGACCTTGCCGGTAACATTTTCGACCTGGTGGAAAAATTCGCCGGTTATGGCTTCAACAAATCCCACTCCGCTGCCTACGGCCTGGTGTCGTACCAGACCGCCTGGCTGAAGGCCCACTACCCGGCGCCGTTCATGGCCGCGGTACTCTCGGCGGATATGCACAACACCGACAAGGTCGTGACCTTGATCGAGGAAGTGCGAACCATGAAGCTGCGCCTCGACGCGCCGGACGTGAACGCCTCGGAGTTCAAGTTCACCGTGAACGACGAAGGCCGCATCATCTATGGCCTGGGGGCGATCAAGGGGGTGGGCGAGGGCCCGGTGGAAGCGATCACCGAGGCGCGCCAAAACGGCCCGTTCAAGGATCTGTTCGATTTCTGCGCGCGGGTCGACCTCAAGCGCATCAACAAACGCACCCTCGATGGCTTGATCCGCAGCGGCGCCCTCGACCGTCTCGGCCCGTATTTCCATGATGAGCCGAAGGCCTACCAGGCGAATATCGACCGCAATCGCGCGGTGCTGCTGACCGCCATGGAAGAAGCGATCAAGGCCGCCGAACAGACCGCCCGCACCCACGACAGCGGTCACGCCGACCTGTTTGGCGGGTTGTTCGTCGAAGAAGACGCGGATGTCTACGCCAACCATCGCAAGGCCAAGGAACTGACCCTCAAGGAACGCCTCAAAGGTGAGAAAGACACCCTGGGCCTGTACCTGACCGGTCATCCGATTGACGAATACGAAGGGGAAATCCGTCGTTTCGCCCGTCAGCGCATCATCGACCTGAAACCGGCGCGCGACACCCAGACCGTCGCCGGCATGATCATCGCCCTGCGGGTGATGAAAAACAAAAAGGGCGACAAGATGGGCTTTATCACCCTCGACGACCGCTCCGGCCGGATCGAGGCGTCGCTGTTTGCCGATGCGTTCCATTCGGCGCAGTCGCTGTTGCAGACCGACGCTATGGTGGTGGTGGAAGGGGAGGTCAGCAACGACGACTTCTCCGGCGGCCTGCGCCTGCGGATCAAGCGCGTGATGAGTATGGAAGACGCGCGCACCAACCTGGCCGAAAGCCTGCGCTTGAAGGTCAAGACCGAGGCGCTCAAGGGCGATCAGCTGCGCTGGTTGGGGGACTTGCTCAAACGCCACCGTGGCGCATGCCCGGTGACCATGGAATACACCGGTAACGACGCCAAGGCCATGCTGCAGTTCGGCGAGACCTGGCGAATTGATCCCGCTGATGGCTTGATTCAAGCATTGCGTGACCAGTTCGGTCGTGACAACGTCTTCCTCCAATACCGTTGACGATCAGGTGATGGCAAATAGCCTGATCTCGACCAAACATTTAATCTCGACCTAGACGCGCCTCTCCCTTAAGGTAGGGCGCGAATAGACAACCGGCTGGCCAGGCACTCCTTGGCCGTCGACCCAAGACGGACGCTTATGAACCCGAATTTTCTTGATTTCGAACAGCCGATCGCTGACCTGCAAGCCAAGATCGAAGAACTGCGCCTGGTCGGCAATGACAACTCGCTGAATATCGGCGATGAAATCGCTCGCCTGCAAGACAAGAGCAGCTCGCTCACCGAAGACATCTTCGGCAAGTTGACCAGTTGGCAGATCGCGCGCCTGGCCCGCCATCCGCGCCGTCCGTACACCCTGGACTACATTCAGCACATCTTCACCGAGTTCGACGAGCTGCACGGCGACCGCCACTTCTCCGACGACGCGGCCATCGTGGGCGGTATCGCTCGCCTGGACGACCAGCCGGTGATGGTGATCGGTCACCAGAAAGGCCGTGAAGTGCGCGAGAAAGTCCGCCGTAACTTCGGCATGCCGCGTCCGGAAGGCTACCGCAAGGCTTGTCGCCTGATGGAAATGGCCGAGCGCTTCAAAATGCCGATCCTGACGTTCATCGACACCCCGGGCGCGTACCCGGGTATCGACGCCGAAGAGCGCAACCAGAGCGAAGCGATCGCCTGGAACCTGCGCGTCATGTCCCGCCTGAAAACCCCGATCATTGCCACCGTGATTGGTGAAGGTGGTTCCGGCGGTGCGTTGGCCATTGGTGTCTGCGACCAATTGAACATGCTGCAATATTCGACCTACGCGGTGATCTCGCCGGAAGGTTGCGCCTCGATCCTGTGGAAAACCGCCGAGAAAGCGCCGGACGCTGCCGAAGCGATGGGCATCACCGCCGATCGCCTCAAGGGCCTGGGGATCGTGGATAAAGTCATCGCCGAACCATTGGGCGGCGCCCACCGCGACCCGGCCGCCGCTGCCGCGACCATCCGTGCCGAACTGGGTTCGCAACTGGCGATGCTCAAGAAGCTGGATACCGAAGCACTGTTGGCCCGGCGTTACGAGCGCCTGATGAGCTACGGTCTCTAAACCGCAGCCGTAAAAAATGTGGGAGGGGGCTTGCTCCCGATTGCCGAGTGTCAGTCAATGCATCTGGTGACTGACCTGCCGCTATCGGGAGCAAGCCCCCTCCCACATTTGCTTTGTGTATGCTTGGCCAACGTATTCCAGGTTTGCGGCGGTAACATCTGATGAAACCATTACTTTCCGCCAAACTCCTGCAAACCCTGGCCCCCTGGCGCAACGCTCCGGCCTGGCATATCGCTTTTTCCGGCGGGCTTGATTCCACCGTCCTGCTGCACCTCCTGGCAAATCTCGCCAAAACCGAGAAGCTTCCTACGCTCGGCGCTGTTCATGTCCACCATGGCCTGCAAGCTGCAGCCGATGCCTGGCCCGCTCATTGTCAGTCGGTCTGTGACGCCCTTGGCGTACCCTTGAAGGTGATGCGCGTGCAGGTGCGGGCTGGCGCAAGCCTGGAGCGCGCGGCCCGTGATGCGCGCTATCAGGCATTCAGTGAGGTGGTCGGGGCAGGGGAAGTGTTGCTCATCGGCCAGCATCGCGACGATCAGGCCGAAACCTTGCTGTTTCGTCTGTTGCGCGGCGCGGGGGTGCAAGGATTGGCGGCCATGCCGATGCAGCGTGCGCTGGCGGGCGGTCATCTGCTGCGGCCGTTGCTGCGCAGTTCACGCGCGCAGCTGCAGGCCTACGCCGAGGAGCACCAGTTGACGTGGATCGAAGACCCTTCCAACGCCGATCCCCGCTTTTCGCGCAATTACCTGCGCCATCGTGTATTCCCGCGGCTGACCGAGCGCTGGCCCCAGGCCGTGGCCAACCTGGCCCGTGCCGCTGAACATTTGAGCGAAGCCCAAGGCCTGTTGGACGAGTTGGCGCACATCGACCTGCAAGCCGCCGAGCAGCCTTCGCCTTTTCCGTGGCTGCCCTTGCCGTCCTTGGCCCTGGCGCCGTTGTGTGAGCTTTCCGACGCGCGTCAACGCAACGCCCTGCGCCATTGGCTGAGCCCGCTCACGCGTTTACCCGACAGCGACCACTGGGCCGGCTGGCATTCCCTGCGCGACGCCAAGCTCGATGCACAACCCCTGTGGCGCTTGGCCAACGGCGATCTGCACCGTTGCGGCGAGCGCATCTGGTGGCTGCCCTCCGGTTGGTCGGAGTTTTCCGACGCATCGGTGAGCTGGGCGCAGCCGCAAAACCCGCTAGAGTTACCGGGTAATGGCCAACTCCGGTTGATCGGCCGGGTTCCCGAGGGCGTGTTGCAGGTTCGCTATCGCCAGGGCGGCGAAATCATCGACATTCCGGGGCGCGGTCGGCGCGATTTGAAGCGTCTGCTCAACGAAAGTGGGCTGCCGGGTTTTGTCCGTGGCAGATTGCCGCTGCTGTATCGGGGCGAGCAATTGCTGGCTGTGCCCAGCCTTGCAGGGCTTTGGAAGACGTCGAATGACGGCTGGCAATTACATTGGATGCCACAGACCTGCGATCAAGGTTTGAGCTGATAGCGCCTTTCCGGTAGACTACGCTCCCTTCTTGATACAACTTCTGTGGATTCGCCTGAATCGCAGCAGTTGCCGATTACCAAGCAGTCTTTGCTGGGCGATTCCAAAAAATGTGTAGCGATCAACGTACCGGTGTTTCATTGCTGGTCTGTCACCACGCGGCGGTTTTTTTGAAAGGTGCACTGTGATTAATGCAGGTGATCGGGGGCTTCGGCCTTCCTTCGCTTTCCCCGGCGGCTCGGACCGCTTTAACGCAGACTTCTAGGGTTTTTCATGACGCGCTACATATTCGTCACGGGCGGTGTTGTTTCTTCATTGGGGAAAGGCATTGCCTCCGCTTCATTGGCGGCCATCCTGGAGGCGCGGGGACTTAAGGTCACCATGCTCAAGCTGGACCCGTACATCAACGTTGACCCGGGCACCATGAGCCCGTTCCAGCACGGTGAAGTGTTCGTCACCCACGACGGCGCCGAGACCGACCTGGACCTGGGCCACTACGAGCGGTTCATCCGCACGACCATGACCCAGAACAACAACTTCACCACCGGCCGTGTCTACGAACACGTGCTGCGCAAGGAGCGTCGTGGTGACTACCTGGGTGCAACCATCCAGGTGATCCCGCACATCACCGACGAAATCAAGCGCCGCATCATCAAGGGCGCGGGCGATGCCGACGTGGCGATGGTCGAGATCGGTGGCACCGTGGGTGACATCGAATCCCAACCGTTCCTCGAAGCCATCCGCCAGTTGCGTTTCGAAGTCGGCGCCAAGCGCGCGATGCTGATGCACCTGACACTGGTGCCCTACATCGCCACCGCCGGCGAAACCAAAACCAAGCCAACCCAGCACTCGGTCAAGGAACTGCGTTCCATCGGCCTGCAGCCGGACGTGCTGGTGTGCCGTTCCGATCACCCGATCGATATTTCCTCGCGTCGCAAGATCGCGCAGTTCACCAACGTTGAAGAGCGTGCGGTGATTGCCCTGGAAGACGCCGACACCATCTACAAGATCCCGGGCATCCTGCATTCCCAGGGCCTGGACGATTTTGTGGTCGAGCGTTTCGGCCTGCAATGCGGCGGCGCGGATCTGTCCGAGTGGGAAGCCGTGGTCGACGCCAAGCTCAACCCTGAGCACGAAGTCACCATCGCCATGGTCGGCAAGTACATGGAGCTTTTGGACGCGTACAAGTCGCTGATCGAAGCGATGAGCCACGCCGGCATCAGCAACCGTACCAAGGTCAACCTGCGCTATATCGATTCCGAAGACATCGAGAACCAAGGCACCGCGCTGCTCGAAGGCGTCGACGCGATCCTCGTTCCAGGCGGTTTCGGCCTGCGTGGCGTGGAAGGCAAGATCACCGCCGTGCAGTACGCTCGTGAGCACAAGGTGCCGTACCTGGGGATCTGCCTGGGCATGCAAGTGGCCGTTATCGAGTTCGCTCGTAACGTGCTGGGTTGGAAAGACGCCAACTCCACCGAGTTCGATCATTCCAGCGGCCACCCGGTCGTAGGCCTGATCACCGAGTGGGAAGACGCCACCGGCGCCGTTGAAACCCGTACCGAATCGTCCGACCTGGGCGGCACCATGCGCCTCGGCGCGCAAGACTGCCTGCTGGAGCCGGGTTCGCTGGTCCACGACTGCTACGGCAAGGACGTGATCGTCGAGCGTCACCGTCACCGCTACGAAGTGAACAACAACCTGCTGCCGCAGATCAAGGCAGCCGGCCTGAAAGTCTCCGGTCGCTCCGGTGACGGCAAGTTGGTCGAAGTGGTCGAGGCGCCGGATCATCCATGGTTCGTGGCCTGCCAGTTCCACCCTGAGTTCACCTCGACGCCGCGCGACGGTCACCCGTTGTTCAGCGGTTTCGTTAAAGCAGCACTGACGCAACATCAGAAGAAGGCGTGAAGCTGATGGCCCAGAAGATCATTCGCGTAGGCGACATCGAGATTGCCAACGACAAGCCCATGGTGCTGTTCGGCGGCATGAACGTGCTGGAAAGCCGCGACATGGCGATGCAGGTCTGTGAAGAGTACGTCAAGGTTACCCAGAAACTGGGTATCCCTTATGTGTTCAAGGCCAGCTTCGACAAGGCCAACCGTTCGTCCGTGACCTCCTATCGCGGCCCGGGCCTTGAAGAAGGCATGCGGATCTTCCAGGACATCAAGCAAGCCTTCGGCGTGCCGATCATCACCGACGTCCACGAGCCTGAACAGGCTGCCGTGGTCGCCGAGGTGTGCGACATCATCCAGTTGCCGGCCTTCCTGTCGCGCCAGACCGACCTCGTGGTCGCCATGGCCAAGACCGGTGCGGTGATCAATATCAAGAAAGCCCAGTTCCTCGCGCCCCAGGAAATGAAGCACATCCTGAACAAGTGCGTGGAAGCGGGTAACGACCAGTTGATCCTCTGCGAGCGCGGTTCGAGCTTCGGCTACAACAACCTCGTGGTGGACATGCTCGGTTTCGGCATCATGAAACAGTTTGAATACCCGGTGTTCTTCGACGTGACCCACGCGCTGCAAATGCCGGGTGGTCGCGCCGATTCCGCTGGCGGGCGTCGTGCCCAGGTATTGGACCTGGCCAAGGCCGGCATCAGCCAGTCCCTGGCCGGCCTGTTCCTGGAAGCCCACCCGGACCCGGACAACGCCAAATGCGATGGTCCTTGCGCCCTGCGCCTGGACAAACTGGAGCCATTCCTGGCCCAGCTCAAGCAGTTGGACGAGCTGGTCAAGAGTTTTCCGACGGTAGAGACCGCGTAAGCGCCATTTCTCCGTGCAGGAGCCGAGCTTGCTCGCGATGAGGCCCGAGAGGGCACTATTACTGGCAAGTTCGTTCCAAATATTGCAATGTGCGCGACAAGTTAAATCGAGCGGTATAGAGCGTTTTCGTCAACTTTGGAGTGTTTACAACAATGGCAAAAATCGTCGACATCAAAGGTCGTGAAGTTCTCGACTCCCGTGGCAACCCCACCGTCGAAGCCGACGTGCTTCTCGATAACGGCATCATCGGCAGCGCTTGCGCGCCGTCCGGTGCTTCCACAGGTTCCCGCGAAGCGCTGGAACTGCGTGATGGCGACAAGAGCCGTTACCTGGGCAAGGGTGTCCTCAAGGCGGTAGCCAACATCAACGGTCCGATTCGCGACCTGTTGCTGGGCAAAGACCCGCTGGACCAGAAAGCCCTGGACCACGCGATGATCAAACTCGACGGCACTGAAAACAAAGGCAGCCTGGGTGCCAACGCCATCCTCGCCGTGTCCCTGGCCGCCGCCAAGGCCGCCGCGCAGGACCAGGACCTGCCGCTGTACGCCCACATCGCCAACCTCAACGGCACACCGGGTGTGTACTCGATGCCGGTGCCGATGATGAACATCATCAACGGCGGCGAGCACGCCGATAACAACGTCGACATCCAGGAATTCATGGTGCAGCCGGTTGGCGCCAAGACCTTCTCCGAAGGCCTGCGCATGGGCACCGAGATTTTCCATCACCTCAAGGCTGTGCTGAAGGCCCGTGGCCTGAGCACCGCCGTGGGTGACGAAGGTGGTTTCGCGCCGAACCTGGCGTCCAACGAAGATGCACTGAAAGTCATCTCCGAAGCCGTGGCCAACGCCGGCTACACCCTGGGCACCGACGTGACCCTGGCCCTGGACTGCGCCGCCAGCGAATTCTACGAAGACGGTAAGTACAACCTGTCCGGCGAAGGCCAGGTGTTCAACTCCGAAGGGTTTGCCGAGTACCTCAAGGGCCTGACCCAGCGCTACCCGATCATCTCGATCGAAGACGGCCTGGACGAGTCCGACTGGGACGGCTGGAAAATCCTCACCGACAAGATCGGCGAAAAAATCCAGCTGGTGGGCGACGACCTGTTCGTGACCAACACCAAGATCCTGAAAGAAGGCATCGACAAGAAGATCGCCAACTCGATCCTGATCAAGTTCAACCAGATCGGCACCCTGACCGAAACCCTGGAAGCCATCCAGATGGCCAAGGCCGCGGGCTACACCGCCGTGATCTCGCACCGCTCCGGCGAAACCGAAGACTCGACCATTGCCGACCTGGCCGTGGGCACGTCGGCGGGCCAGATCAAGACCGGCTCGCTGTGCCGTTCCGATCGCGTGTCCAAGTACAACCAATTGCTGCGTATCGAAGAGCAACTGGCGGGTAAAGCCAAGTACAACGGTCGCAGCGAGTTTCGCGGCTGATCAGTAAATGGTAAAAAGTCGGCAGATTGTGTCGGAAAAATCACGAGAGTGTGCAATTCGACGCTAATCTGATGACGATCAAGCACAAGCCTGGGTCTTCCAGGCTTCGTGCTATCCGTTGCTGCAAAAGTTTTGTATGGCGGTCTTTTTTCACTGGATACCCGATATTCGATGCGCAGTCCCAATTGGTTGTTCCTCGTCTTGCTCTTGTTGCTGGCTGGCCTGCAGTACCGCCTATGGGTGGGTAATGGCAGCTTTGCGCAGGTAAAAGACCTGACCCAGCAAATTGCCGACCAGCACGCCGAAAACGAACGCCTGCTGGAGCGCAATCGCGTTCTCGATGCCGAGGTGCTTGAGTTGAAAAAGGGCATGGAGACCGTCGAAGAGCGGGCTCGCCATGAATTGGGCATGGTCAAGGAGGGCGAAACCCTCTACCAGTTGGCCCAATGAATCACCGTTTGCCGGCCTTCTGGGCCGTGATTCCTGCCGCGGGCATCGGTGCCCGTATGGCTGCGGACCGTCCCAAGCAGTACTTGCAACTGGGCGGGCGCACTATTCTCGAACACAGCCTTGGCTGTTTTCTCGACCACCCCTCGCTCAAGGGCCTGGTGGTCAGTCTTGCTGTTGATGACCCTTACTGGCCTCACCTTGCGTGTGCCGCTGACCCGCGTATCCAGCGGGCGGACGGTGGCTCGGAGCGTTCGGGCTCGGTACTCAATGCGTTGCTGCAGCTCAATGCCCTGGGCGCCAGCGATGATGATTGGGTCTTGGTGCATGATGCGGCGCGGCCTAACCTGAGTCGTGACGATCTCGACAAACTGCTCGCCGAACTCGCGGACGATCCGGTGGGCGGCCTGCTGGCTGTGCCGGCCCGCGATACCCTCAAGCGTGTAGACAAGCATGGTCGCGTCATCGAGACCGTTGACCGCAGCCTGATCTGGCAAGCCTACACACCGCAGATGTTCCGCTTGGGCGCGTTGCATCGCGCATTGGCCGACAGCCTGGTGGCCGATGCGGTGATCACCGACGAAGCCTCGGCCATGGAATGGTCAGGCCAGGCGCCGCGCCTGATCGAAGGACGCTCAGACAATATCAAGGTGACCCGGCCCGAGGACCTGGAATGGCTGCGACTACGCTGGGCCAATCGGCTGTAGGAGCGAGCTTGCTCGCGAAAAACGTCAACGATAACGCGGACAATCTGGATTGAAGCGGCGCTCTCAAGTTTTTCGCGAGCAAGCTCGCTCCTACATAAACGATAAACGCCATCAATGCTCAGTACCGTACTCCGGCCGTTCGGCCAACCCTGCCTTTAAATAATCCACCAGCTTCCTGACCTTCGGCGACAAATGCCGCTGCTGCGGATATAACGCCCACACCGCCGTATTCGGCGGCTGATGCGCTTCCAGTAACGACACCAGCGCGCCACTGTGCAAATGCTCGAGCACGTAATAGTCCGGTAACTGACACAAGCCCACCCCTTGCAACGCCGCGTCCAACACCGCTTGCCCACTGTTGCAGCGCCAGTTGCCCTGCACCCTTTGGGAAAATTCGCGCCCGTCCTGGGCCAGTTGCCAGATGTCCGAGCTGCCGATCAGGCAGTTGTGCCGAGTCAATTCCGACAAACTGTGCGGCCGCCCATACCGCGCCAGGTAGGACGGCGACGCGCACAAGTACATGCGGCGCGGCGCCAGGCGGCTGGCGACCATGCGCGAGTCTTGCAGGCGTCCCAGGCGAATCGCCAGGTCGAGGCCTTCGTGTACCAAGTCCAACTGACGATTGCTCAGTTCGATGTCCACCCGCAGTTGCGGGTAAAGCCCCATGAACCGCGTCACCAGCGGCACGATGAATCGTTCGCCATACGCCACGGCGCAGGTCATGCGCAGCATGCCCTTGGGCTCGCTGGCGAGGTCGCCGACGGCGCGCAGGGCCTCTTCGCGACCATCCTGCAGGCGCTGGCAGTGTTGCAGAAAGGTCTGGCCGGCTTCGGTCAGGGTCACCTTGCGCGTACTGCGATACAGCAAGCGCGTTTGCAGCCGTTCTTCCAGGCGAGCCACTTGCCGGCTGATGTGCGACGAAGATACCCCAAGGCGTTCCGCCGCCGCGGTGAATTGGCTGCATTCAGCGACGGCGACGAACTCATCGATGCCTTCCCAGCGGTTTTCCAGCATGGCGATTATCCCTGTACAGCAATAAAGTTTTGCTTTTACCTGGATTATTAATCAGCGGGGCATGTTTTACACTCGCCGTCTTAGTTTTTAACTCCCAGGAGAAACCCGGATGATCAAGTCCCGCGCCGCCGTAGCCTTCGAAGCCAAGAAGCCCCTCGAGATCGTAGAAGTGGATGTCGCCATGCCCAACGCCGGCGAAGTGCTGTTGCGCGTGGTTGCGTCCGGTGTGTGCCATACCGACGCCTACACGTTGTCGGGCGCCGACCCGGAAGGCATCTTCCCGTCGATTCTCGGCCATGAAGGCGGTGCGGTGGTTGAGGCGATCGGCGAGGGCGTGACCTCGGTTGCAGTCGGCGACCATGTGATCCCGCTCTACACCCCGGAGTGCGGCAAGTGCAAATTCTGCCTGTCGGGCAAGACCAACCTGTGCCAGGCGATTCGTGCCACCCAGGGCAAAGGCCTGATGCCCGATGGCACCACGCGTTTCTCCTACAAGGGTCAGCCGATTTTCCACTACATGGGCACCTCGACCTTTTCCGAGTACACCGTGCTGCCGGAAATTTCCGTGGCGAAGATTCCTAAAGACGCGCCGCTGGAAAAAGTCTGCCTGCTCGGCTGTGGCGTCACCACCGGCATCGGTGCGGTGATCAACACCGCCAAGGTCAAGCCCGGCGATACCGTCGCCATCTTCGGCTTGGGCGGTATCGGCCTGTCGGCGGTGATCGGCGCGGTAAAAGCCAAGGCCGGTCGCATCATCGCCATCGACATCAACCCGGCCAAGTTCGAAATCGCCAAGCAACTGGGCGCCACCGACTGCATCAACCCGAAAGACTACGATCGCCCGATCCAGGACGTGATTGTCGATTTGACTGACGGCGGCGTGGACTTTTCCTTCGAGTGCATCGGCAACGTGCAACTGATGCGCGCCGCCCTCGAGTGCTGCCACAAAGGCTGGGGCGAATCGGTGATCATCGGCGTTGCCGGTGCCGGCCAGGAAATTTCCACCCGTCCATTCCAACTGGTGACCGGCCGCGTCTGGCGCGGTTCGGCCTTTGGCGGCGTGCGTGGTCGCAGCGAGCTGCCCAGCTACGTGGAAATGGCCCAGAGCGGCGAGATCCCGTTGGACACCTTCATCACCCACACCATGGGCCTGGAAGACATCAACAAAGCGTTTGATCTGATGCATGAAGGCAAGAGCATTCGTACCGTCATTCACTTCTGAGGTCGGCCATGAGTCTGGAAAACCTGTCGTGCCAGAAGAGCTTCGGCGGCTGGCATAAACGCTACAAGCATCATTCCGAGGTGCTCGGTTGCGACATGACCTTCGCCGTCTACCTGCCGCCGCAAGCGGAGCAGGGCGGCAAGCTGCCGGTGGTGTACTGGCTGTCCGGGTTGACCTGCACCGATGAAAACTTCATG
The DNA here is from genome assembly GCF_014889455.1 of Pseudomonas sp. K8. Taxonomy (NCBI): domain Bacteria; kingdom Pseudomonadati; phylum Pseudomonadota; class Gammaproteobacteria; order Pseudomonadales; family Pseudomonadaceae; genus Pseudomonas; species Pseudomonas sp. K8. The sequence continues at coordinate 85,108 of NZ_VJWO01000004.1, read as the reverse complement.
CAGAAAGCCGGCGCCCAGCGCATGGCGGCCGAACTGGGGCTGATCATTGTTGCGCCGGACACCAGCCCGCGTGGTCCTGGGGTGCCGGGCGATCCGGACAACGCCTGGGATTTCGGCCTGGGGGCCGGTTTCTATCTGAATGCCACCCAGGAACCCTGGGCCAAGCACTATCGGATGCATGACTACGTGGTGCAGGAATTGCCGGCGTTGGTTGAGGCGCATTTCCCGGCTTCGCAGAAGCGCGGTATCAGCGGCCACTCCATGGGCGGCCACGGTGCGCTGGTATGTGCATTGCGCAACCCCGGGCGTTACCTATCGGTGTCGGCGTTTTCGCCGATCAACAACCCGATGGATTGCCCATGGGGCCAGAAAGCCTTCTCCCGTTATCTGGGCGAAGAGCGCTCGAAGTGGCGCGAGTGGGACGCTTGCGTGCTGATCAGCGAAGCCGCGGAAAAGCTGCCGTTGCTGGTGGACCAGGGCGACCGCGACGACTTCCTCGCGGTGCAGCTCAAGCCCGAAGCCCTGCAGCAAGCGGCGAAAGCGGCCAACCATCCGCTCGAACTGCGCCTGCAACCGGGCTACGACCACAGCTACTTCTTTATCGCCAGCTTCATCGAAGACCATTTGCGACATCATGGCCGTGCTTTGCTCGGTTAATATGCGACAAAAGTAGGTAGAATCACGCCCTGAATTAAATCGGGGCGTTTTTTTATGCGTATTGGCCACGGCTACGATGTGCACCGTTTCGCTGAAGGCGATTTCATCACCCTGGGCGGCGTGCGGATCGCGCACCACCATGGGTTGCTGGCTCATTCCGACGGCGATGTCCTGCTGCACGCGTTGAGCGACGCCTTGCTCGGCGCCGCGGCGCTCGGCGATATCGGCAAGCACTTTCCGGACACCGACCCGACCTTCAAGGGCGCGGACAGCCGGGTATTGCTGCGCCATGTGGTCGGCCTGATCCACGCCAAAGGCTGGAAGGTCGGCAACGTCGATAACACCATCGTGGCCCAGGCGCCGAAAATGGCCCCCCACATCGAGTCGATGCGCGCGTTGATCGCGGCGGATCTGCACATTGAATTGGATCAAGTGAACGTGAAAGCCACCACCACCGAAAAGCTCGGGTTTACCGGTCGTGAAGAGGGCATCGCGGTACATTCCGTCGCTTTGTTGCTGCGCGCATGAACGACTTGCAACTGCTGGGCCCACGGGCCTATGGCGAGGCCTTGGGCAGCGCCGTGCTGAAGGCTACCGCGGAAGATTTCCAGGTCGACGAAGTGCTCGATATCCCGCTGAGCGGTGAGGGTGAGCACCTGTGGCTGTGGGTGGAAAAGCGTGGCCTCAACACCGAAGAAGCTGCGCGCCGGATCGCCAAGGCCGCCGGCGTGCCGTTGCGCACCGTCAGCTATGCCGGGCTAAAGGATCGCCAGGCGTTGCCCCGCCAGTGGTTCAGTGTGCAACTGCCGGGCAAGGCCGATCCGGACCTGAGCGGAGCGGAAAACGACACCCTCAAGATCCTCAAGACCGGCCGCCACAAGCGCAAGCTGCAACGCGGTGCTCATTCGGCCAACGGTTTTACCTTGCGCCTGACGCAACTGGCGGGGGATCACGCGGCCATCGATGCGCGCTTGCAACTGATCGCCCAGCACGGCATTCCCAATTATTTCGGCACCCAGCGCTTTGGCCACAACGGCGGCAATGTGGTGGATGCGCGTGAGTGGGCGGCCCGCAAGGCCTTGCCGGAGCAGCGCAACGTGCGTTCGCGGTTGCTGTCGACGGCACGCAGTTTCCTCTTCAACAAAGTGTTGGCGGCCCGTGTCGCGGACGGTTCCTGGCAGCGTGCGCAGGTCGGCGATCTGCTGGCCTTCACCGACAGTCGCAGTTTTTTCCCGGCGGGGGAGGCTGAATGCAGCGACCCGCGCCTGGCGATCCTCGATCTGCACCCCACCGGACCGCACTGGGGCGAAGGCGATTCGCCAGCCAGCGGTGCAACCCATGCGCTGGAGCAGGCGGTTGCCGCCAGTGAGGCCGACCTGCGCGATTGGCTGGTGAATGCCGGCATGAGCCAGGAACGTCGCATTCTGCGACTGCCCATTGGCGGGTTGACGTGGCATTATCCCGGGCCTGACATTCTGCAATTGGAATTCGTCCTGCCGGCCGGATGCTTCGCCACTGTCTTGGTGCGCGAGCTTGTTGATCTGGTGCCGGTGGGGCAGACGGACAGCCCATGCGTATTCTGATATCAAATGACGACGGTGCCACCGCACCCGGCCTCGCCGCGCTTCATGCTGCGCTGGCGGATTACGCCGAGTGCGTGGTGGTTGCCCCCGACCAGGACAAGAGCGGCGCCAGCAGTTCGCTGACGCTCGACCGTCCGCTGCACGTACACGTTCTGGCCAATGGCTATATCAGCGTGAACGGCACCCCCACCGACTGCGTACACCTGGCGATCAACAGTTTGTTGGATCAGGAGCCGGACCTGGTGGTGTCGGGCATCAACCTCGGCGCCAACCTGGGGGATGACGTGCTGTATTCCGGCACGGTGGCGGCGGCCCTGGAAGGGCGTTTCCTGGGGCGGACCTCGTTTGCCTTTTCGTTGACCTCGCGTCAATTGGACAACCTGCCGACGGCCGCGCATTTCGCGCGCAAGCTGGTGGAGGCCCACGGTTCCCTCGATCTGCCGCCCCGGACGGTGCTTAACGTCAATATCCCCAACTTGCCCCTCGAGCATATTCGCGGTATCCAGCTCACGCGCCTGGGCCATCGCGCCCGCGCGGCGGCGCCGTTGAAGGTGGTCGACCCGCGTGGCAAGGAAGGTTATTGGATCGCCGCTGCGGGCGATGCCGAAGACGGTGGGCCGGGCACTGACTTTCATGCGGTGATGCAAGGCTATGTATCGATTACCCCGTTGCAGCTCGATCGCACCTTCAGTGATGCCTTCAGTAGTCTCGATGGCTGGCTGGAGGACTTGCGCTGATGGCTCGTGAACAAGACGACCTGTTGCGTCGCGGCATCGGGATGACCTCCCAGCGCACCCGCGAGCGTCTGATCCAGCGCCTGTACGAAGAGGGCCTGTCCAACGCCCAGGTACTGGAAGTGATCCGGCGCACGCCCCGGCACCTGTTTGTCGATGAGGCCCTGGCCCATCGCGCCTACGAAGACACGGCGTTGCCGATCGGGCATAACCAGACCATTTCCCAGCCGTATATGGTTGCGCGCATGAGCGAGCTGCTGCTGGCGGCGGGCCCGTTGGACAAGGTGCTGGAGATCGGCACCGGTTCCGGCTACCAGACTGCCGTGCTGTCGCAGTTGGTAGAGCGCGTGTTCTCGGTGGAGCGCATCAAGGTGCTGCAGGATCGCGCCAAGGAACGCCTGGTGGAACTGAACCTGCGCAACGTGGTGTTCCGCTGGGGCGATGGCTGGGAAGGCTGGCCGGCGCTGGCGCCGTATAACGGCATCATCGTCACCGCGGTCGCCACCGATGTACCGCAGGCGTTGCTTGATCAACTGGCCCCCGGCGGTCGGCTGGTGATCCCGGTGGGTTCCGGCGAAGTGCAACAATTGATGCTCATTATCCGTGAAGACGAAGGCTTTTCCCGGCATGTGCTCGGCGCCGTGCGTTTCGTGCCGTTGCTCAATGGCCCGCTGGCCTGATCATTTATTCGCGAGCAGTGAATTCTGTTGGCAGTGATGTGTCTTACGGCGGGGTCTATAGAGTCAACATGATCGGTCGTTGGTTTTAAACGCGATGAATCTTTCGTTTCAGTCGTGTGCCAGTAAAAAGCCAATGCCCAGTTATACTTACGACATATTTCAAGCCTGATACAGGCATTCATGTTCAGCCACCACAAAGGGAGCGGCGGGTGAGTCTCACAGGTCTTGCGCAGCGTATGAGTAAAACAAGCTTTCAGCGACTGGTGCTTGGCCTTGTCTTGAGTTCCTTATTGGCGGCTTGTTCGAGCACGCCTTCCGGGGGCGCGAGGGTGGTTGATCGCACGAATGCCGCGCCGCAGAAGCCGACCGTGACCACGGGGCAGTATGTGGTGCGCAAGGGCGATACGCTGTTTTCGATTGCCTTCCGCTATGGCTGGGACTACAAGGCGCTCGCCGCACGCAACAATATTCCGGTGCCCTACACGATACATCCGGGTCAGACGATTCGCTTCGATGGGCGCACCGGTTCAACACCGACATCAGTGGTGACAAACACCACATCTTCGCCCTCGTCCTCGAGCAAAACCACGATCATCACGCGGCCTGCAGGCAGCGCCGCGCCTGCGGTTGCGAGCAAACCGGCAGCCGCGCCGCTGCCGCCTGCGGGGCCTGCGCCGACCGGCTGGGGATGGCCGTCGAACGGCGTATTGATTGGAAAATTCTCTTCAAACGGTAGTTTGAATAAAGGCATTGATATCGCCGGGGATTTGGGACAGCCTGTTTTAGCTGCATCTGATGGGACAGTGGTGTACGCCGGGAGTGGTTTGCGGGGCTACGGCGAGCTGGTCATCATCAAACACAGCGATACCTACGTCAGTGCTTACGGCCACAACCGTAGGCTGTTGGTTCGGGAGGGGCAGCAGGTCAAAGTCGGACAGACAATTGCCGAAATGGGGTCAACTGGTACAGACCGGGTGAAACTGCACTTTGAGATTCGCCGCCAAGGGAAACCTGTAGATCCTCTGCAATTCCTACCCCGTCGTTGATGTGTTGCCAGCCTGTTCCCTCACGTAGAAGGAACAGGCTCTAGCGTTGCCAAGGATAAAGGCGTCGCTTGAGCTTGAGGTCGAACTCACCAAAGGACTATAACAATGGCTCTCAGTAAAGAAGCGCCGGAGTTTGACATCGACGATGAGGTTCTCCTTACGGAGACCGGCATCGCTATGGAATCGATGTCGAATGAGGGAATGGCTGTACCTTCAGTTCGCACCAAATCCAAGAACTCCACTGCGTTAAAGCAACATAAGTACATTGACTACACGCGGGCGCTCGATGCGACCCAGCTGTACCTCAATGAAATCGGCTTTTCCCCTCTGCTGACTCCCGAAGAAGAAGTCCATTTTGCGCGCTTGTCGCAAAAGGGCGATCCGGCTGGGCGCAAGCGCATGATTGAAAGCAACCTGCGCCTGGTGGTGAAAATCGCCCGACGCTACGTCAATCGCGGGCTGTCACTGTTGGACCTGATCGAGGAGGGCAACCTGGGCTTGATCCGGGCGGTGGAGAAGTTCGACCCCGAACGCGGCTTCCGCTTCTCGACTTATGCCACCTGGTGGATTCGTCAGACCATCGAACGGGCGATCATGAATCAAACCCGCACGATCCGGTTGCCGATCCATGTGGTCAAGGAGCTCAACGTCTACCTGCGGGCGGCGCGTGAGCTGACACAAAAACTCGATCATGAACCCTCTCCTGAAGAAATCGCCAACCTGCTGGAAAAACCGGTGGGCGAGGTCAAGCGCATGCTCGGTCTTAACGAGCGCGTGTCTTCGGTCGACGTCTCGCTGGGCCCGGATTCGGACAAAACCCTGCTGGACACCCTGACGGATGATCGCCCGACAGACCCTTGCGAGCTGTTGCAGGACGATGATCTTTCCCAAAGCATTGACCAGTGGTTGTCGGAGCTTACGGACAAGCAGCGCGAGGTGGTGATTCGCCGCTTCGGCCTGCGCGGTCATGAGAGCAGCACCCTGGAGGATGTAGGCCTGGAGATCGGCTTGACCCGTGAGCGGGTGCGGCAGATCCAGGTAGAAGGGCTCAAGCGCTTGCGTGAGATCCTGGAGAAGAACGGCTTGTCGAGCGAGTCGTTGTTTCAGTAACGACGCAGTCTGAATGTGGGAGGGAGCTTGCTCCCGATGGCAGTGGATCAGTCACTGGATGTATTGACTGACCCACCGCCATCGGGAGTAAGCCCCCTCCCATATTTTTTGCGCTCATGCATGCCCAAATCCAAGGCATAAAAAAACCCCGCTTTTAAGGGCGGGGTTCTTTCGACTGAGTCAGTACAAGTTAGATAACTTGAACTTCTTCAGCTTGCATGCCTTTCTGACCGCGGGTAGCGATGAAAGAAACCTGTTGGCCTTCTTTCAGGCTTTTGAAGCCGTCGGATTGGATAGCTTTGAAGTGAACGAACAGGTCGTCACCGGATTGTGGAGTGATGAAGCCGAAGCCTTTTTCATCGTTGAACCACTTAACGGTACCAGTTTGGCGATTAGACATGGTGTATCTCCTTGGACAAAGTTAACTGCGACTCAGGAAAAGCCCTGGCCGAGACTGAGTGCAAAGAGCAGGAAAAATTCTTGGAGATGGTTGGATCGAAATTCAACATATCGTGTAGAGATTCTCAGTGACACAAGCAGCACAGTGGCGCCACCTTAACCCTTTTTCCGGAACGTGCCAATGGTATTTCCGAAGGTTTCTCTAATTTCGTGACTGGCGGTGGTATTTACGTCCGTCGCGCACGCCGATTCGGGTCCCGGCCCCAATGGGCGCGGCTTGTACAAGGCGGGCATTGATCAACACATTCGTCAACAAAAGCCCCACGCCCTTTGAACCCCAACGCCTGCCCCGGTAAGATGCCCAACAGAATTTTTCCACCTCGCTATCAGGACACCCGCCATGAGCATCAAATCGGACAAGTGGATTCGCCGCATGGCGCAAGAGCACGGCATGATCGAACCGTTCGTTGAGCGCCAGATCCGTGGTGACGACGCCGATCGCGTGATTTCGTATGGTGTTTCCAGCTACGGCTACGACGTGCGTTGTGCCGATGAGTTCAAGGTGTTCACCAATATCAACTCGGCGATCGTCGATCCGAAGAACTTCGACGAAAAGAGCTTCGTCGACGTCAAGAGCGACGTGTGCATCATCCCGCCCAACTCCTTCGCCCTGGCGCGCACCGTGGAGTTCTTCCGTATTCCCCGCGACGTGCTGACCATCTGTCTGGGTAAAAGCACTTACGCGCGCTGCGGCATCATCGTCAACGTGACGCCGCTTGAGCCTGAGTGGGAAGGTCACGTCACCCTGGAGTTCTCCAACACCACCACCCTGCCAGCGAAGATCTACGCCAACGAAGGCGTGGCGCAGATGCTGTTCCTGCAGTCCGATGAGGCCTGTGAAGTGTCCTACAAGGACCGTGCTGGCAAGTACCAGGGCCAGCGCGGCGTCACCTTGCCACGCGCTTGATCGAAAGCTCCTACGCGTAAAGGGAATTAGTCTGCGGAAAGTGACTCTATTGGGTGTACTGCTTCGGTGCGTGCAATGCGCGCCGAGCCACGCTTGAGGAGTACCTTATGAAACTCGACCCGCGAATCAGCGCCGAACTCGCCCGGCTTGAACCCAACCAGATTGGTGTTCTGGCCTGGTCCCTGATGGCCGACCCTGCTTATGCGGGTGGTATCCCCGGTCAACCTGAGCCCGATTCCCCGTACCCTACCGAACCCGACGAACCTGGCGAACCGACCCTTCCGGACGAGCCGCCACCCGCGCCGATGGCCTGATGCCTGCAGATTGGAATGTGGTCAGTCCTTCCGCGGGCTGGCCATCTCTCCTGGCGGCCGATCACAAATATCTGCCGTGTTGCACTCAGTATCCCCAGCAAAGCCCCAAAACGCGGGCAGCGGGCCGCCTGCGCGCTTATCGTGGATTGCCGCGCTCAAGCGCATGGGCCGGCTGGGCGGGCTCTCAGAGCGCTTAGGCGGCGCAGGGGCGTGCGGGAAGATCAGCGAAGGCTTACTTCAGATTGCCACTCAGGAACTGTTGCAGGCGCTCACTCTTCGGGTTGCCCAGCACATCCTCCGGCGTGCCTTGCTCTTCCACCAGGCCCTTGTGCAGGAACAGCACCTGGCTCGACACCTTGCGCGCAAAGCTCATCTCGTGGGTCACCATGATCATGGTGCGGCCTTCCTCGGCCAGGCCCTGGATCACCTTCAGCACTTCGCCCACCAGCTCCGGGTCGAGGGCCGAGGTGGGTTCGTCGAACAGCATCACTTCCGGTTCCATCGCCAGGGCGCGGGCGATGGCCACGCGTTGCTGCTGGCCGCCGGAGAGAAATGCCGGGTATTGATCGGCCACGCGGGCCGGCAGTCCGACTTTGTCCAGGTAGCGACGGGCACGCTCTTCGGCGTCTTTCTTACTGCAGCCCAGCACCCGGCGCGGGGCCATGGTGATGTTTTCCAGCACGCTCATGTGGCTCCACAGGTTGAAGTGCTGGAACACCATCGCCAGGCGTGTGCGCAGGCGCTGCAGCTCGGCATCGTCGGCCACGCGCATGCCGTGGCGGTCGCTGACCATGCGGATCGGCTTGTCATCGAGGGTCATCGCGCCGTCGTTGGGGGTTTCCAGAAAGTTGATGCAGCGCAGGAAGGTGCTCTTGCCCGAGCCGCTGGCGCCGATCAGGCTGATCACGTCACCGGTCTTGGCCTTGAGCGAGACGCCTTTGAGCACTTCATTGTCGCCATAGCTTTTATGCAGGCCTTCAACGGTCAGTTTGTACATGGGGCGTGCATCCTCAAGGCGAAAGTAGGTAGCCGCTGCGGTAGGCCTCTGAACCTGCGACATGGCCGATGACCATCCCCGCAGTGGCCATGCGCCGTAGCGAACGGGCGTAAAGCAGGCCGGCGTTTTGACAATGCACAGGCGTTACGCGGTCAGTAATGGGGTCGATGATTTCGGCGATCAGTTGCCCGGCTTCGAGGTACTCGCCGGGCAAGGCACTGAACACCAGCAGGCCGCCGACCGGCGTCGCCACCGGTTCGACTCCCGCCAGCGGGGTGGCCGGGTAGGGCAGGGCGGGCAGCGGTGCCACGTCGCCGGCAATCGCGCCGAAGTGAATCAGGTAGTCGATGATCGCCTGGCAGTCGAGGCCGGCCAGGCCGTGGTTGACGTCACCCTGGCCGCGCAGCTCGACGGTTACCGAAAAGCTGCCCATGGGGATCGGGAAGCGCTCGCCGAAGCGTTGCTGCAATTGCCACCACACCAGGCTGAAGCACTCATCGAAAGATTGCCCGCCGGAATCGGTGGCCAGCAAGTTGGCCTCCGAGCCGATATAGCGCGCCAACGGCTCCACCTGCGGCCAGGCCTCGGGCGTGGTGTACAGGTGCGCCACGGCTTCGAAATCGCAATGCAGGTCGAGCACCATGTCGGCATCGCAAGCCAGGCGTTGTAGCACCAGGCGCTGGGACTGCAACTGCGTCGCGGCGGTTTGTGCGGCCAGCGCGGTGGACAGTGCCGTGCGGATCAATTCGACGTTGCGCTGGGGATCATCCCCGAGCAAATCCTTGACCCGATCGCTCACCTCTTCACTGAGGTCGACAAACAGGCGATTGAAGTTCTGCCCGCTTTCCAGCTCATAGCGGCCCAGCGGGATGTCCATCAACACTTGTTCGAGGCCCGCCGGGTTGGCGATCGGCACCAGCACGATCTCGCTGCGCAAGCGCCCGGCGGCGGCCAGTTGCGCCAGGCGCGCCTTGAGGTGCCAGGCCACCAGCATGCCCGGCAATTCATCGGCATGCAGTGACGACTGGATGTAGACCTTGCGTTCGGCCAGTTCCGGGCCGAAGTGGAAACTGTGAATCTGCCGTGCCGTGCCAGGCACGGGCGCGATCAGTTCATGAACCTGATGACGCATGAAGGCTCCTTAGTGGCTCGGCCCGAGGAAGGCCAGCCAGCGGCGCTCCGCCAGACGAAACAGACCGACCAGGGCAAAGGTCACGGTCAGGTAGATCAGCGCAGCGATGCCGAACGATTGAAAGGTGAGGAACGTGGCCGAGTTGGCGTCCCGGGCCACTTTGAGAATGTCCGGGATGGTCGCGGTAAACGCCACTGTCGTCGAGTGCAGCATCAAAATCACTTCGTTGCTGTAGTACGGCAATGAACGGCGCAGGGCCGACGGCATGATGACATAGGCGTACAGCTTCCAGCCGCTGAGGCCATAGGCTTTGGCCGCTTCGACTTCGCCGTGGGCCATGCTGCGGATCGCCCCGGCGAAAATCTCGGTGGTGTAGGCGCAGGTGTTGAGGGCAAACGCCAGGACTGTGCAGTTCATCGCATCGCGAAAGAACGCATCCAGCACCGGTTGGGCGCGCACGGCGGCGATGCTGTAGATGCCGGTGTAACAGATCAGCAGTTGGATATAGAGCGGCGTGCCGCGAAACAGGTAGGTGTAGAACTGCACCGGCCAGCGCACCAAGGGATTGCGCGACACCCGGGCGATGGACAGCGGAATCGACACCAGGAAGCCGATCACCAGCGAGGCGCTGAGCAACCACATGGTCATGGCCAGGCCGGTGATGTGCTGGCCGTCGCTGTAAAGGAATGGGCGCCAGTATTCCTGCAAGAGTTCGATCATCGCACGGCCTCCCGCGAGCCTGCCGAATAGCGACGTTCAAGACGGCGCAGGACAAAGTTGGACGCACTGGTGATCAGCAGGTAGATCAGTGCGGCGATCACCAGGAAGTAAAACAGCTGATAGGTGCTCTTGCCGGCGTCCTGCGCGGCCTTGACCAGATCCGCGAGGCCGATGATCGACACCAGTGCGGTGGCCTTGAGCATCACCATCCAGTTGTTGCCGATGCCCGGCAGGGCAAAGCGCATCATTTGCGGGAAGGTCACGTAGCGAAACCGCTGCCCGCGCTTGAGGCCGTAAGCCGTGGCAGCTTCCAGTTGGCCACGGGGCACCGCGAGGATCGCGCCGCGAAAGGTTTCGGTGAAGTACGCACCGTAAATAAAGCCCAGGGTGATCACCCCGGCGCTGAATGGGTCGATTTCGATGTATTCCCATTCCATGAAGTCGGTAAGACCGGTCAGCCAGGTTTGCAGGCTGTAGAAAATCAGCAGCATCAGCACCAGGTCGGGCACGCCACGAATCAGCGTGGTGTAGAGCTGGGCGGGAATGCGCAGGAACGGCAGGCTGGACAGTTTGGCGCTGGCGCCGAGCAGGCCCAGCAACACGCTGACGGCCAGGGACAGCACCGACAACTTGATGGTCATCCAGGTGCCTTGCAGCAACAGCGGGCCGAAACCCTTCAAACTGAACGCGCTCAGCCCGAGGGTTTGCAACAGTTCTTCGAACATAAATCAGGACCTATGGCGATAAAACAGCGCCCCTCGCGGGAAGGGGCGCCCCAGGCATTATTTGCCGCTGTACAGGTTCAGATCGCCAAAGTGTTTCTTCTGGATGCTGGCGTAGGTGCCATCATCGTGTAACGCTTTGATACCTTTATCCAAAAGGGCCTTCAGCTCAGTGTTACCTTTTTTGATACCGACCGCGGTTTTCGACGGCAGTAATGGGTCGTCGATGGCCGCGCTGACTTCGTAACCGGCACCGGCCGGCGACTTCAGGAAGCCCAGTTCGGCTTGCAGCATGTCCTGCACGGACGCGTCGAGACGGCCGGAGGTCAGGTCAGCGTAGACCTGGTCCTGGTTGGCATAAGCCTTGGTCGTCACGCCGGCCTTGTCCAGCACGGCCTTGGCGTAGGCTTCCTGGATGGTGCCTTGCTCGTAGCCCACGGTTTTGCCCTTGAGCGACTCAGGCGTGGAGTAGCCGGCACCCTTCTTGAATACCAGCGAAGTCGGGCCGGAGAACAGTTCGTTGGAGAAGTCGATGGCCTTCATGCGGGCTTCGGTGACGGTCATGGACGAAATCACACCGTCGAATTTGTTGGCTTTGAGGCCTGGAATCATGCCGTCGAAGTCGCTTTCGACCCACTTGCACTTGACCTTCAGCTCGGCGCAGATCGCATTGCCCAGGTCGATGTCGAAGCCCACCAGGCTGCCGTCAGCGGCTTTGGACTCGAACGGTGCGTAGGACGGATCGACACCAAAACGCAATTCCTTGTATTCCTTGGCCAAGGCGGAACCAGCGGCCATGCACAGAGCCAGTGCAGAAAGGGTCAGCAATGCTTTTTTCATTATGTAATCCCTGGAAACCAAGATAAGCGCTTGTGGCGCGTTTAGGACTGTTACTGAACGGTGTCAGACGGATCACAAGTAGCAATTTCTGCACCATAGTTCCGAATGCAGCTCCGAATGATCGTTTTAAAAGGTGGGAAGAGGGAGCTATGAGTATAGGAGGTGCCCGAAAATGGGCATGAAAAATAGGCTGCACTATTTTGGATCGAGCGCAGATTAAAAAATGTGGGAGCAGGCAAGCCTGCTCCCACCTGTTGGTACGGTTATTTGCCGGGCGTGAGGGTCAGCCTGGCTTTCCCATACACCTTGTCAAAGTTCTGCGGCTGCATTGGGAAGCTCAGGTATTGCGCCTTGAGCGACGGATCGATGCCATTGGCATAGTTCGGGCTGACCGGGTTGCCGGACTGGCCGATACCGCCCTGGCCCGTCATCGGTTCTGCCTGGCCGAAGTCGACAATCATGCGCAGTGCCGGCACTTGGGTGGTGTCGAAACTCTGTCCCCAGTTGTACGGCGCCGGGTTCAGGGTGTTGTGGTCGCCGCCGCTGGCCAGCGGGCCGCGGATCACCTGGCCATTGCGGTTCTTCCAGGTGGTGCTGTGCAGTTTGCCCCACTGCCAGGCCTTGTGATCGGTACCCAGTTGGCTGTCGCCGGCAGTGATCGCGGCGGCCAGGCTGCGGGCGAGGATCGTCGGCTTGTCTTCTTTCTGCGCAGTGCGGACATCGTCCCAGAACGGGCTGTCTTCACGGCCCAGCAGGTGGTCGGCCTGGGCGGCGTAGGACAGGCTCGCGTTGCTGACAAAGGCTTTCCAGCTGGCGCTGTTTTGCGGGCCGAGTTCGTCGAGGAAGATCTGTTTGCTGCTTTCCTGCAGGAACAGCTCATACATCGCTGCGTCGGCGGACGTCGGCGTCAGGCGGCCGTCAAACGCCATCAGACGATTCAACGCTTCACGGGCCTTGGTCTGTTCGGCCGCGGGCAGCGCAGCGATCGCCTGTTTCAGCGGCTGTGCCATGCCCGGCGCCTGGAACATGTTCTTGAGCTTGGCTGCGAACGTGGTGGTCTGGTCGTATTGCATGGCGATCATGCTGCGGCTGTCATGCTTGCCGGCATTGGCCAATTGCGCCAGGCGCTCGCTGCGCTCCGGAGCGTCCCAGGAGTTGGACAGTTGCATGCCATAACCGCGCGGCGCGGTACGCTGGTTGGCGGTGCCGATCCAGCCTTGGGCCGGGTCCTGGTCATAAGGGTGCAGCATCGCGTCGGCGTAACCGTCCCAGTCGAAGCGCGCATCCCAGCCCGGCGAGGGCAGCAGGCCCTCGCCTTCGCGGCGGTTGGGGAAGCGCCCGGTAACCTGCCAGCCGATGTTGCTGGCGTCGGCGAACACCATGTTCAAGGCGATGGCGCGGATTTCCCGGGTCGCATCCGAGGCCTTGGCGGCATTTTGCGCGCGGGACAGGTCGAAGAACGCATCAAGGCTCTTGTCGTCCTTGAAGTTCGCCGTTTGCAGGGCCAGGCCCAGCCCGCTGGTCAGCGCCTGGCTGCTGTTGAGCAGGGCGCCGTGGCGGGTTTCGTACACCACCTCACGTATCGAGCGTTGGCCTTTGATGAAAAAGGTCTCGTTGCGCACAGCGGCCGGTAGCCATTTACCGTTGTTCTCGTAGTACAGCGCGCTGCCCTGGCGTTTGACCTTTTCCAGGAACAGGTCCTGGGTGTCGCCCTTGACCGTGCTCATGCTCCACGCCACTTTGCCGTTGAAGCCGGACAACAGGGTCGGCAGGCCGGCGATCGAGGCGCCGACGGCCTGGTATTTCGGTGCGCGGATCTGCACGTAGTTCCATGGCGACGGGGCTTGCGGCTGGGCCGCGAGGTCATTGGCCAGCAGGCTCTTGCCGCTGCGGCTGCGTTGCGGGCCGATGGCCCAGTTGCTCGAAGTGGTCACCGCCAGTGAGTTGAGGCTGCTCAGTTGCTGGCTGACCGTGTCCAGCCCGGCCAGGCCGGTGATCTGGCTCAGGTTCACGCCCTTGAGCTTGTCGGCTTCGGCCAGGGGGATCGGCTCGTCCGGCGCGCTTGGGGTGAGCCAGGCGAGTTTGTCGACACCGACCTTTTGCGCCAGCACCAGCGATGACAATTCTTCCTGCAGGTTGGCCGACTCGCTGAAATTCAGCAGGCAGAACAACAGCGCCGAATCTTCCGGCTTCCAGTACTCGGGTTTGTAGCCGGTCTGGGCCAGGTCCGGCGGCAGCTTGTCGCGGTAGCGGAACAGGTAGGCGTTGACGCCACGGGCATACACTTCAAAGAAGCGCTTGAGGCGCGGCGACGAGGCGTTGTAGAGCTCGCCGGCGCTTTTTTTCAGGTTGACCGCGCGCATGAAACGGTCGACATCCAGCACCTCGGGGCCGGACATTTCCGCCAGACGGCCCTGGGCCAGCAGGCGCAACGTGACCATCTGCGTGATGCGGTCGCTGGCATGCACATAGCCGAGGCTGAACAGTGCGTCGTGGAAGGTATTGCTTTCAATCAGCGGCATGCCCTGGGCATTGCGGCGTATCGAAACATTCTGCGCGAGGCCCTTGATCGGCTGGACGCCGGTAACGGGTGGCAGGGTGTCCTGGGTGCTCTGGAGCTGGCAACCGGCCAGGCTTAATGCACTGGCCACTGCCGCGGCAACGCCGAACCGGGGAAGAAAATGTGAAAGGGCTGGCGAGGCCATGGCAAAGCTCCTGCGGGGGGTAGCGTCAGTAAAGGCGCTACGTTAGTGAGCGCGGTGAAACGACGCAAGCAGGAGCTAAAGCTTATTTTCAGTAGCCAGGTTTCAAGCGCCGTGGCACTTCTTGAATTTCTTCTCGCTGCCGCACGGGCATGGATCGTTGCGGCCAACGTCTTTCAGGGCGTTGCGCACCGGCTCCTGGTGAGCGTGGCCGCAGTTCGGGCCGTGGACATGGCCGTGGTCGTGATCATGGTGATCGTGATCGTGGTTGCAGTCAGGACCATGGACATGGGGTTGCTGAGTCATCGATGTCGCTCCGGAATAAAATCGCCGGGGATTATCTCGCCATTGTGGTCCACGCGCACGTCATTACCGATGAATAATCCGGTTTTCAGCTCGCCTTCCAGCCGATAAGGCACGGGCCGGTCGGGGTTTTTCAGCATCTGCACGACGTCACGGATCTGCGGCCAGAGGTTGGTGCGTACCGAGATCTTGAAAAAGGCGTGACCACGCGGCGGCACGGTGAGCCATTCGTTGGATTCGCCTTCGGTCAGCAGCATGCGACCCAGGGTGACCTTGTAGATCAGGCCGCGCACCGTGAGGTCGGCGTCGTCGCGGTTATCCACGCGGAAATACAGCTTGAACTTCTGTTCGAGCAACTTGGCCCGCACCACTTCGACCTTCACCAGGGCGACGTGGGGCGGTGGGGCGTCGTCCTCGAACCATGAGGCGCAGCCGCTCAAGCCAAGGGTCAACGCCAGCAACAAGCTGTAAGTGCGGAGCATGGCGCGATCCCTGTGAGGTGGTTAGAGGTAGCTGGAGCAACACTTCTTGAAGTTGTACAACAAAACACTACTAGTGTGCGTGGCTCCATTGGTGGGCTCAGATGCACCACAACATAGTCTCTCGGATACCGAGTTTACGGTAGGTGTAGCTCAAGAGGGTGGGACACGTCGCCGCCCGCTCTTCCTTTCGTCATAAAAAATAGATAATGCTTGCTTTTATTTCAATTCCGTGATTGACAAATCGTGATGTAGGGCTTATAATAAGAGTGTAGAGGCAGAAAGGTTTCTGTCTGACCCTCTTCTCCCCGCATCGCCTCCAAAATTCTCCTGAGACTCGTTAGAGTTTCAGCCCGGCCACGTGAAAACGGTTCCTGGCGCTCAGCAGTGCGACGGCCGAAAACTGTTAGACCGGATTTATCACCCGGTTGGTCACAGTCCTTGACTGAGGGAATGGACAACTAATTCAGCAACAACCGAAAACAAGCATCAGCTACATCTTAAAGGCGAGAACCTTAAAACTCTCGCCTTTTTCTTTGCCTTTCATTCAATAACGAAACTTAAAGCAACAACTATCTAACCACCTTCATCGAAAGGAGTTGTACCCCTGTGTCAATCATAATCAAAAAGCCGTGCTTGCACTGTAACAAGCTATTCAACTCAAAGCGTAGTCACGGAGTTTATTGCAGCGCCAGTTGCAGGACTCTACACGGGCGAGCAAAGCGCGCCAGCACGAAAACAGTACGTATTGGGATTCTATCCGTAGAGTTTCAGAACGTCGCTGATAAATCCTATGAAGAGTTACATGCTCTTGTAGCAAACGAACTTACCCCAGAAATGCTCGAAATCATCCATTCAGATCAACCAACACAAATCCCAGGAGAAACACACAATGCTTAAACAAGTAGACCAGCAAGAACTAAAAGCAAGAATCGAAGCCGCTCAAACACTTTACAAAGACCGGAAGAGCGGGATTGACCACTTCGCTGAAATTGACCCTGTATCCGGGCGCCCAATCGGTAAATACGTTGACGGCGGCGTTGAAACGTTTCCTGTGCCAAGCGCCTTTGAAGTACTTCCCGTGTACTTTGAGGCAATCGCCCTTGGAAACACACTCCACCCGCTTGGACTTGTGCAGGTTGGTTTGGACTATCATGGTAATCCACAGTTCGAGTTGTACACGCACCGGCCTACTCAGGTTCAGAAGCTAGCATTGGACAAGATTGCCGCTGATGTAACAACCCGGTACGCCAAAGAGATCGAAGAGCATAACGCAGCTTTCATAGAGTCGGAAGTGCAAGCCCAACTCTCTATTGAGGCTCGCCGTCAAGAGCGCGAACTTGCAGAAGCAGCCGCTAAGCGTCGTGCAGACATTGAGGCAGAAGTTCGTGCGGCTTATCAACCAGCCGAGTCTGTAGAAGTTCCACCAGCTAAAGGGAAGCGCTCTTAATGGACTCCCTTACAAGGCTCTTGCTACGCCGATACGCTCCCAATGATCCAAGACTAACAGAGCCCTCAGGGGCTCTTGCAGCAATTGCAAAGGCCACATCCTCATTATCGAATGTCCCAGACATTAAAGTGTCTCCAGAAGCATTGGAGAAGGCTACAGGTATGAAGGTTGTTATGTCGGCAAGTGACTACAACGAGAGCGTAATCTTTGCTGCTGTCACAAAGTTTAATCGAGCGTTCCCAGAGTTAATGGCGCGTAGTTACATGCTGCCCGTTGCTCAATACGGTATCCCGATTGGTTCCTGGGTATTTATGATTTCAGAGGAAGATGATTAATGGATAAACTTGAAACACCCGCTCCATTGACGGCGCGTATCGTCAAACTTGCAGAACCCGCTCCACGTCGCATCATCTTTAGAATCAAATCAGATAGTGCCATTGACATTCAACACGTCCTTGGCAACTTCAAAGCCACAGTAAGGCGCGTATATGGCGAACAAGTCTACAAGCTGGCTTGGTTTAACTGTTCGGATGGATCGCACGTTATCGCAATCGCTGGAAGTCGCCCTGTGATCGCTCATGTAAAGCTGTTCTTGCTGAGCAATAATCGCTTGAAACTATTCAATATGGGTGAGGTGCTTTACGAGGGTATCGGCTCTTCTGTGTTTAGCTCCACCCTGGATAACTTGCTTGAGGGCTACTCGCCAACATTGATTCGACACTCGTTTGGAGGTAGCCAATGATTGATAAGCAATTTAAACTAACGCCTGCTCAGCTCGCATTCTTCAAGAGCTTTACACGTGATGCTGTTATCGCCGCGCTATCAGAAACATCTCGGTCTGATGAAGTTGAAACGCTCCTAAAGGAAGTCGATTTAACGCCATTGATGATGGAAGTTGCCGAGGCAATGCTATCTAAGACAGCTTTCACCGCCATTAAGCGTGTGGATCGTTTCATGCAGTCAGATGAATATGTTGCGGTGATGGGGGCTCTTGCAAGTGCATTGGCAAGCATCGCTGAGGCTGTTAAGTCATGAGCGGAATGTCTGAACAAACCATTGCTAGGCTCGTTGGGGTTTTAGACTTCAGGGTTAACACGGGTGGGCTTGAGAAGTTCCAGCAGTACCTGCAACGAGTGTCTCGCCAAATGAAACAGGTGGGCTCTCAGGCTAACAAGCTCCAAGAGCAGTTGAACCTAAAGCTCGGGATTAACCAGGGGCAGGCTGCAAAGCAATGGAAAGCTACGCAAGCAATGACGAAACAGCAGTTCCAGGCCCAGATGCAAATGTCCAAGTTTACCCTCGCCACTGAGAAAGCAAAGACTCAATTAGCTGGTGAGCAAGTTCGGCAATCAACGCTCCAAACTCGTCAAGCCCTGGCAAGAGGCAAGTTAGTTGAGCAACATGGGAAGCTCAACGCTCAAACTAATAAAGCTGCCCAACAGCACAATATGCGTGCCGAGCTACATGCTCAGAAGATGGTACGCCAACAAGCCATGACAGCAGCCGCTGAGGCACGTTCTAGGACTGCAATCGGACGTGCTGAGGCTTGGGCCAAGGGACAGCGCCAGAAGGCTCAGGCACGCACTGAGCGAGCCGCACAGCGTGCTCAGTTCAGCGGTGGTGGCATGTCTGGATCGCGCCTTCCGCACCTGGGGGGAGCTGTCTCCGGTGGTGTGCGTGGGCTAGGCAGTTTTGCGGGTAGGGCGGCGTCCATGACTGGCGGCATGGCTGGCTTTGAAGGATTGACCGCGTTCTCTGGCCTTGCTGGAGCTGCTGGTGGGGCAACGATGGCCCTGGGCGCTCTCGCTGTAGCCGTTGCCGCTGCAAGCGTTGCATTCGCTGGAGCTGCTGAACGATCAGCTAACGTCCGTGACCTGCGCATGGCGCAACTGAGATCCATGACTGGCAGCGATGTTGGCGCTCAAAGAGCTGATCAACACTTCCGTGACTTGGCAGACAAGTTGGGTATTTCAGTTGGAGACAACGGACGCGACTACGCGAAAGTTACCGGGAGTCTCGCCAAGAAAGTTGGTATTGATCGAGCTGAGGCTACAACAGGCGGAATCTTGAGCTATGGCAAAGCTCAGGGCATGTCATCCGTTGAAATCGGTAACATGACACGCGGCATCTTACAGGCACTTGGCAAGAATCAGTTATATGCCGAAGAGTGGACTGGCCAAATCGCCGAACACATGGGCGCTAATGCCAATTTGTTTGGTGCTGAGGCTTGGCAAAGAGCTAAGGGTGGTCACGCCACTGGCGATAAAGCCATGCGAGAGTTTAGCGATGATCGTCAGAACAAGTTGATTGTAGGAACACGGCTTACTGCCTTCTTTGAGAACCTGGGCAAGATTCTACAACAACACGCCAATGACGGTGGCGCTCTTGATGTCGCAATTAACACCCAGGAGAGTCGTAAGAATCGCACTCAGAACCATGTTGATGCACTCTTGCAACATGCGTGGGACGCTGATGATGGAAAACTAAATAAGTCTGTCGCTCAATATACCACTGCAAAGTTGGCTTTATTGGATGCAATGGGTCCAGCATTTGACAAGTTTGGGTCTATGGCTGCAAGTACATTGGATCTCATCACTCGTGCAATGGACACATTTACAGAGTTTGTCCATGCTTTAAGTTCAACAGATAGTCGTTTCATGGAAAAGTTCTTTGATCCTGCTGTTATGAAGACTTTCAAGGCTGCATGGTCTGACTTGGGTGGTGATATGTCCCATCTGTTTGAGACATTGGACGGTGTATGGAAACGCATCTTTGGTGACACTTCTGGTGCTGATATTTTCTCAGCGGTTCTAACTGGGTTGACGAGTATCGTTACAGTGGTTGGTGACGTTGCCAGTTTGATTGATTCGATGATTAATCGGTTGATTGCCGTATTGAAAGCAGCCGGACTAATCAAGGCCGAACCAAGCGACGCGAAGACGCAAACTAATCAACAGGCTCGTGACCAGACAGCCGATCGCTATGGCGGTAGTGAGGATGTCCCTCAAACAGCCGCCGGGCTGGAAAAGTATTTGTCTGGTGTTCAGACCATTCAAACACTACCGAAACCAATGACTGCTGATTCTGTATATCGAAGTGCTTCGGATCGAGCTGCTCAGCAAGCTAATCCGACAACCACGGCGCCAACTACAAGCAGTGTCATTAACAATAACATTGCATCTCCTCAGGTTAGCGTGGTGAACAATATTAGTGTTCCGACTGGAACGAGTACGGAAGGGTT
Source organism: Pseudomonas sp. K8 (assembly GCF_014889455.1). Classification (NCBI taxonomy): domain Bacteria; kingdom Pseudomonadati; phylum Pseudomonadota; class Gammaproteobacteria; order Pseudomonadales; family Pseudomonadaceae; genus Pseudomonas; species Pseudomonas sp. K8. The sequence continues at coordinate 65,032 of NZ_VJWO01000004.1, read as the reverse complement.
GGCGGATCTGATTGACCAGAAGTCTCGCCAGAACGTCCGTGAGGAAGTTCACAAGGTGTTGTCTGAGTTCCAGCCTAAAGAAGTGCATTGATATAACAAGCCTGCTAACTCCAGGCTTTCCCCCCTTTCATAATCAGATAGATCAAGGAGGCTCTGTGCCTGATCCTTATAAACTGATGAAACGATTACTCATAACAACCATTGTTGTAGTTCTGTTGAATGTCGGTGTTACATCATTCGGAGTTGTCCGTAATGAGCGAATGTACATTCAGGTTGCAGAACAACTAACAGACTACGCCATTCAGCGAGAAAGCAAACTCTCTGCCCAGCTACGAGACTACATTGAACATCAGGCAAATAGCCTGCGGAATAACTGGCTTGATTGGCAGCAGGAAGACTTAACCCGCTCAAGGAAGTTTGCAGAACTTGAAGTGGCGCGGCAACTTCATGGACATACACGAGAAATATTTGGAGAAGGCCAATGAGATATGAAGATATTGCTATTCAGGCGGATTACCACGCCGCCGCAATTCAATATGTTGGGGCTGTTTATGGTGAGAAAGTCGCCCAGCAGTTTCCCGGCGTGGCCGACACAGTTTGGTCTTGCGTAATGATGGGCATGCCCGAAGGGCTTTGCTGGATAACCGTCTTGGGTGATCACAGGTTGCCACTGCCAGAGCGTCACTAACAAACAACCACGCCTCTAGTAGAGTAATCGCATGATTACTTACCCCTACAAGCCACGGTCTATATGGGCTGTAGCCATTTTTAGTGACTCAAATTCGTGTGCTACGCACACAACATACCCAACCAACAGGAGAGCACTCTCATGGCAAGGCCATACGAGTTCACATCATCAGGGGCGGCGCTTACAGCCGCCATGACTCTGTGCGGGACAACCCGCAAGCGTTTCATTGTCCAAGAAGTAACTAACCCCCAGGGCTATCCGCGCTGGGTAGTAGTTCACCCGGATGGTAATCCGGCCATTCCCTACGTGGAGTTTTCAGTATGAAGACATGCACATGTCGCGCCTGTAAGGCACGGTTCACCTCTACCAAACTTCAAGTCTTTTGCAGCGGACGCTGCCGACACATCTTTACTTCAACCAATCCCAAGAATGCTAACCGTGACGGAGCAATGAATGAAATCAGCAACACCGGAAAAAACAACTAAGGCAGTACGCCGCCCAAGATGCAAACAATGCCGTAAGCAATTCCGTACCACCAGCACCGTTAAGGTGTTCTGTACTCCCGCCTGTCAACGGCAAGCCACCAAAGTGAAGCGCCATGTTAATCGTGTTGAACGAGCAACAAACAGCGCTTTCATGTACCACGTAGCCTTCGAATGCGAACGTGCGGGAACCCTGCAAATTCTCACCGGCCACACAGTCCAATCACTGGTAGACCTCCATGCCGTCTATCTGCTCAAGCTCAAGGCCAATCAGTACGGACAGACAAGAGACTTCGAAATCAGCCACATCTGTCCATCCAGGGGTCACGATTGCATCGGCCTCTACCACGCTCAAAACCTCGTAGTGGCACCCGCTCACCTCAACCGAGCCCACGGTGCAAAACACTATGGTGGCGGGCTAAGCATCAAGCGTAGCGCTCTGGTATCCAAGCACGCTGTTGAGAAGGGCGCTCCACGTAAGCAAACCGTAGAACGCATCATCGCCTTCCTTGGGCCTGATGTAGTTGCCGAGTTGGTGAAGACTGCCAAGATTCAAACCACACGCCGACACGCTCTAACGTCATGGCTACATGATCACATGGACGCAACAGACCCAGAACAACGCCAGTACCTCGACCAGCTCGACAGCATGACTCCTCAGGCTTTGACAGCTCTCAAGGCAAAACTGGAGGGCAAGGAGGGGAGTGGGTCTTTCGTGGTGAAGACCATCACGTACACAGCCTCTGACGTTTTCCTGCTGGAGCTTGAGCGCCACTCCACATACCGGCCAGAACTAGCCAATGTCGTGGGCATACTTCGGAAGCGTGTAGCCCCGTTTACATCGCAGCACTTGAGTCGGATCAATCTCAACACCCAGGAACAGCGGGCAGTCTTTGACGTGTTACACGGCCAGCCTGTTGAAGCCATCCAGAACGTCCTAGATGAATACATTGCTCGCCACACGAGTGTCGTAGATCACGGTGAACGCATCCCCGCTTACGCGCCCATCGTGTTTAACGTTCCATCCAAGCAAACAGCACCATCAGTCACTCCCGTTGCACAGGCTCCCGCAAGGATGCTGGCGACGCTGATGGGCTTTGCTGAGTCTCTTGATGACCCAGTGCTAGACGTGGTTCCGGTGATGCCTCGGGCTCACCTGGCGGTGGTGGTTGATCCGCTTCCGTGGGAGCGGTAGGTAAAGGGCGAAAGCCCCGGTACACCCATTCTATAGCGTGTAGGAACAGACCTGTTGCTCCTCCTATAACCCCGCTTACGAGTAAAACCCCAACGAACAGGTTAGTAGCTTTATCGGCTTCAACTTGCGGGGCAGCCTCAAAGAGCGTGAATGCTGTGTAGAGCCCAGCGGCTATGGATGTTAACCACTTCACCAGCTCCCACAGCCTTCTCCATCCTTCTCCGTGCATCTGAACCCTCCGGTTGTTCGCAGCTTAAACTGTAGTTGGTTATGCAACTTTGGGGCGGAAGCCCCGGATCACCCACCTCGTAGTGGTAAACACGATGAAAATGACGAGGTTGGTGATGGCCCATATACCTAGAATGGCCCCAGCCCAACCCAGGCGCCTGGTAGGTAATCGCTCCAATTCATCGTTATATTCGAATGCCGTCTTCCTGTAGGCCAGCACCACATCATCTTTTTTCAAATCTAGGCAGGGTGATGGTGGCGTTACCGGCGCTAGCTTGTGACCTTGGTAGTAGAAGCTACAGTCGCCCCAAAACTTGAGGCGTGCCTGATACTTGTCTTTGACTTCGGATTGGCTAGGGTAGGAATTCGCCCCGCCCAGGGTGATCGCGGCAAGTAGGATTACTGCCACCACAATCCACAGCCTTTGCCACCCGCTCAGTCTAGTCATTCGCCTGCTCTCCTTGGTAGTGGGCATGATTATCCATGCTGGCGCCGTGGTGTCATACCCCGCCAGCGCTACAGGCGCATACGGTGGCGTATGAAGCGGACCCCTTGCCATGGGATTGAAACTTAGCAAGGGAATGTCTCTGGGATAATTATTATGCGTATATATTCACCGTAACTAACGGTGGTTGTTCCGTAACTAACGGTCTTGCTGTCGTTAATAATCGCAAGAAGACCGTTAATAACGATTATAGTGGCTGGCACCACTAAAAATAAATTTGCATAGGTGTTCTGAGTAGGTATATGTTCATGTCTCAACCACTTGCCGAGTAATGCCATGAACACTAACGTGCTGCTTTCGTTCGACCTGAAACAGAACACAACTACAGAACACCGCGACCTCTTCGACGAATATTTGGAAGGGCACGGCTGGAAGGACTGCCCTGATGTCAGTAGCGCTAAGACTAAGGCTTTCAAGGGTGGCGACGCAGAAGGTGCCCAGATCACTGCTGTAAAGGAAATTTACGAGGCTATATACCACGCTAGGATTAAGGAGACTTCTTTTGTTATCCAGTGTGGCAACTTGGAGCCGATTAGCAAGACGTATCTTTATTCTGATCCTTACGACGCGTTAATTAAGAGCCTTGCTCGGTTTTCGTGAAACCCTCAACGAAACTGTCAAACAACCTGGGCTAAACCCACCCAATTCCTGTGGTCGCTGTGAGCGCTCCATCTAAGTGTGAGAGTTGTAGCACGTCTGTAGCCCAGTGTTTCCGTGGCCTGTAGGCGAGATCGACTAAGCAGTTTCCGCTGGCTGCGTTTAAATTGAGGTTTCCACGCCAGAACGGCAGTTCTGAGTCGGAATCACCGTTTTTTCACAGAACGGCAGCACCCAGGACCGTCCAGATTCTGGGCGAGCTACGATCCCTGCACCACGCCATCAAGGAGGGCCGCCATGTCAGATTCAAGTGAAGTAATCGCCGATACGTTGGAGCTGCTACAGATGAACCAGAACGCCTTGGGCGCTGCTGTTGAGGAAATATCGCTTTGGGCACGCTCACGCGGCGAACCGGGGGTCCATGCCAATGTCATGGGCGCATTGCGAACCCTTGACCAGAACGCCGAGAGCATCACAAACGCCATCAAATACCTTCGTCAGAAAGGGTCATAACATCTCTACAACGAACGTACTAGAAGTGTTATGATTCAGCCCTGCACATGATTGAGGGCTGAAAATGAGAGTTGTGGCGTACTACCGGGTCTCGACAGGGGCTCAGGAGAAAAGTGGTCTTGGTCTTGAGGCTCAGGTGGATTACGTCCATTCCGCTGCCCGTCAGCAAGGCTGGGAAATCGTCGCTGAGTACACTGAAACCGTTAGCGGTACAGTCACCCCTCAGGATCGGCCTGAGTGCAAGAAAGCTCTGGCTCATGGCTTGCCGCTGCTGGTGGCAAAGCTCGATAGGATTGGCCGGGATGTTGGTCATATTGCTGACCTGATGAAACGTACATCACTGAAAGTGGCTACCATGCCGCTCGCTGATAACTTCCAGCTTCACCTGTTTGCAGCCCTGGCCGAGCAGGAGCGCTCGTTCATCGCCAGTCGTACAAAGGACGCTCTCAAGGCTCTACAGGACCGAGCTGATAGTGGTTGTGCTGAGAGTGTAGCGAAGGTGGCTCGCCGCTCAGAGACTTTAGCCAGGGGGCGTACACCCACCAACCGTGCAAAGGCCGGTGAAGCTGTTCAGCAGCGTGTTACTACCTGGCTTGATACGGTGCGAGATCCTATCGATCTGTGCATTCGTAAGGGCGCCAGGACTCTGCCCCAGGTTGCCCAGTGCTTGAGCGAGAAGGGTGTTCCCACAAGCCGAGGTGGTGAGTGGTCTCCAATGCAGGTTAAGCGAGTGATGGCTAAACTAAGTCTGTCATTCTGACTTTATTCTCCATGTAAGCTCCTGTAGAGCCGTATAAGGCTACATGTGACATGCATTGCTACACTGGTAGCTGTTATGTATGTACACGCCTTGTAGAGGCTTGTAGAGGCTTTAAGTGAGTGTGGGCGCTTGAGGTTATTTAATAATCATTCTCAATTAGATGGCCTTAGAGGGCGCCTCGTTAAGCAGCACTCGCAACTATCTGCCTGCCCAGCTTATTTTCCTGGCTGAAACCTCAATCGCCCATCGAGTTGCACCCCTTTCCAAGCGGCGGGGCATGATCCCCAGAAATATACGCCCTCTCGGTGATCATGAAATATCCAGTAAAATCAATGAGGTACAAGCGCTTATACAAGTTCAGATATAACGTTGCAATATTATAAGCAAAGCTGCTACCACACTCCAATCGTCTTTGCAACAAATATCGCTTGACACGATAGTGGCGTTTTGGTATAATGCACTTGATCCTCAGCACAATCAGCACCAGCGCTTAATCTGGATCAGCCCCCGGATACATCCATACGTCACCACAGATTAGAGCTTCCGCTCTTGCTTTTGACTTGCCCGAAAGCGCGAGCTTTCAAGTTATCCCGCCTTCGACGTTCCGTCGCCAGTGAATCCTTAGATAGCGTCTAGCTATCAATCTTGCCAATCTAATAGATCAAGATCAAGATCAAGATCAAGATCCAAAGGCTGGTTTTGTGGATACAGGGTATGGATCGAGGTACATCCAGGCGGAAGGCAGTGTTCTCACTTCTGAGGTGATTCATGACCTTCGGTCAAAGGTGATCACCTGTCAGCGGCGCTGACGATTAACAGACGCTGGAGTGGTTTGACGGCTTCACTCAGCCAGGCTGGCGAGATTCTTTTTCTCCACGGAGTGCTCCCAGTCAAATAGAGCCTGTACCAATTTCATGGTCCCTTGGGACTCGCCCATGTCCTTGATCTGATCAAGCTGCAACCGCTCCTGTGGAGTGATCTCACCGTGCAGCACCTGCTTATCAAGGATGTGTGTATCTACCGAGCGGATGGTGAGTATGGTTTCGTGGTGGTAGATCAGAAACGCGAGGGCGCCACCCAGGTTGACTGAGTAGATCTCGTTCAATCGTCCGAGCTTGGTGACATTGACACGGACATCCAGCCGCTTAACCAAATTGTTTGCTGCTGCACGCCCTTCGTAGCTTGTCAGGTCGAGCCTTTCAAAGAAGTCTGCCTTGCTCTCCACTTGATCGGTGGCGAGATTCTGGGCGAGTGCCTCACGTTCCGCATTGAGTGTTTCTAGGTCGGTCTCGATTTGCTGCAACAGCTTGGCGGTGATCCTGCTGGGGAATTCTTCGTGTGAGGATTCCGCGCTGGCCTGCTTAGTCCTCAGTTCCTCAACTCGCCCGTCGAGCACTTGTAGCTTCTTGGTCAGGCTTCCTGAGCTTGAGCGTACCAGGGACAAACTATCAATCTTGGCTAAAACTTCTTGGAACACCGCCTCCGAGCGTTCCGAGCCAATCACGCCCGCGTCACACATCCCTTTTTGTTTGTTGGTGCATTTGAAGTATTTCCGGTCCTTGAAGCCTTGTAGGTGCATGGCCCCACCGCATTTCTGGCAAAAGAAAATCCCGGCCAGCACGTTGAAGTTCTTCGTCACCTTAGTGACCTTGTGCAATCTACGGGAGGCTCTGGCGGCAGCAGCCAGATAGAACTGCTCCTCAGTAACCACGGGCGGAAAATAGCCCTTGATAGGTTCGCCGTCTGGAGTGCGTACACCATCTACAAAGATGTGGGGCTGATACTCGCCCAGGGTCGTGCGGCTTTCTAAGATGTGCCGAACGGTGCTGAATCCCCAAAGGCCACTGGAGTTCTTCCGGTCTGCCGAGAATGTGGGAGTGCCGTCTTGGTTGAGGGTGGCAGCGATTACGCGAGACCCATAGCCCCTGGCAGATAGATCGAAGATCCGTCGCACAACCTTTGCATGGTCGGGGTTCAGGGCATATCCGTCCGGTGTAACGTCCAGCCATAAAGGTCTTAGCTTGCCGAGCGGTTTACCTGTCTCACGAGCGTCCTTGTGTTTGTTCCGCCAGGCGGATGATACCCGGCTCCCCTTGGTGGCACTCTCCTCGTGGGCACGGCTCATGGTGATGATCGAGACGATCAGGTCTATCTCGTTGTAGTCACTGGTGTAGAGGCGTCTGTCCGTGCTGGTGTAGACATTGATCCCTTTTGCCAGTAGGTCAAGAAAGCGGGGCAGGGCGTCGCGTACTCGCTCTCGACTTAGCCGGTCCAGCGATTCGATAACCAGAATACTCCCAGCAGGGACAGTTCCGTCTTCCACAAATGCAAGGAAACGGGCCAGCTCACCTGTGTCGTCAAGATGTTTGCCCTTGTATGCCGACCGGCCAGCGTCGAAGAACAGGTAGTCCTTCGGGTCTGCCAGCTCGTACCCGTGTTCATCGGCAAACGCCTTGGCTGATTTGATTTGTCGCGCTTTGCTGTCGCCCGATGATTGCTTGGCGCTTGAGAATCTGACGTAACTGAACACTTTGGGCATGTTGCCTCCTACCGCACCGGATTGGCTTGTAGGTAATTGTGGCAACACTTCTTGAACTTCTGCCCACTCCCGCAGACGCATGCATCATTGCGTCCGGCCTTCACTTCCACGGTGGGGTCGATGAAGTACCAGTGTCCCTCATTCTGTACGAAAGAGGACTGTTCGCGGTGGCTGTGTTCGCCGGTGCTGTCATGCCAGCGCGCGGTAAACGTCACGAACGCATGTTCCGGCTGGCCGCCGAACACCTCGGAGCTTTCCACTTCCAGGCCGAGCCAGGTGCTCTGGGCGCTCCAGGTGGCGATGGCATCACGGTCCAGGCCGGCCTGCTGCGCAGGCAACGTGGTAGCCACCAGGTAGTCCACCAGGCCCAGTACGTAGGCGCTGTAGCGCGAGCGCATCAGCGCGGTGGCGCACGGCGCCGGGTGGCCGGCGTGATAATGGCCGCAGCACGCGTCCAGCAGGTTGCCGCTGCCACAGGGGCAAATGGATGTACTCATCGGGTTACCACCAATACTTTCCGAAGTTTTCCGGGTTGGCCCAGAAGCGGGCGTTGAGCCAGTCCGGCACCTGTTTATAGTCAAGCAGATCATAGGTAAACAGCGTCAGTACCTGCTCATCGCGCTGGAAGCGCTCGCCGGCCTGCAGGGCCAGGGAGAAGAAGTCAGTGTCTTTCCAGTCGCAGGCGCCCAGGTCGACCAGCACCGCAATGCGGCTGGCATTGAGGTTGCGGATGCCACCCAGCAGGGTCAGGCCTTGTGGTTTTGACAGGTGCTCCAGGCAATCGACCACCAGCGCCAGGTCAAAACGCTGCGCCGCGAGGTCCGCCGGCAGCGCGCCAGGCGTCGCGACGGACACCTGAGTCTCAGGGTGCGCCTTTTGAAAGGCCTCCAGCGCCGGGAACTGGCTGGCACCCAACAGCAACAGGCGTTTGGGCTGGTGCAAATCGAGCAAGGCAGCCAGGGCTTGCTGGGGTGTACGGGAAGAAATACCAGCGGTCATCAGAGATCCTCACATCAGGACCCTAGAGACTAGCGCGGCTGAGCGTGCGGGCCTAGAGCGGGTGGTTGCGAAAAGTCCTTCAAGTACGCCCATCCTCAATGAATCCGGGGGTGTGACGTACTGGCGCAGTTGAAAGGAGCGGTCTTTACTCCACCCATCGGCCCCTGCCGATCCCCTCAGGAGAAATCAAATGAGCATCATGCGGACAGCTCTACCCTTGGTTCTGCTCACCGGAGTATTGACAGGTTGTGCAGGTTTGCAAAAAACCGATTGGCCCACCTGCGCCGCCTTGGGCGGCGTGACCGGTGCGGCGATCGGTGCGACGGAAAGCTCAGCCTATGCCGGCTACGGCGCGTTGTTGATCGGCGGCATGGCCGGCGCCTATTGCTGGGTACATGGCGATGGTGACGAAGACGGCGACGGCGTGCCGGACAGCCGCGACAAGTGCCCCGGCACGCCGAAAGGCGTACAGGTCGATGCCAATGGTTGCCCTCCTGCGCCACCCGCGGCGGTGGTTGAAGAGGTGGTTGTGGTCAAGGAAGAAACCATCGTGATTCGCGATGTACACTTCCAGTTCGACTCGGCGAAGCTGACGGCGGCGGATAAAACCGCGCTCGACACCATCGCCACCCGCTTGAAACGCGAAGCCCCGAGCGCCCAGTTGCGGGTCAGCGGGCATACCGACAGCGTCGGCAAGGACGCCTACAACCAGACACTCTCGGAAAAACGCGCACATTCGGTGACGGACTACCTGATCGGCGCCGGTGTGCCTCGCAGTAACTTCGTGTCGGTGACCGGTGCGGGCGAAAGTCATCCGGTGGCTGACAACAAAACCGCTGAAGGCCGTGCCCTGAACCGCCGCGTAGAAATCCAGATCAACCGCTGACAGGCCTTGCCCCTGTGGGATTCCACAGGGGCATCGTTGGCGATCCTCGCTGAAACTGCCGCCTTCTCAAGTTTTTTGATCCTTCACTGGCAAATCGCCTGTAGAAGTCGTTACTGTGCGCCCAAAGAAAAATTTGAAATAACAAATTCCCCATCACTCAGGAGCCCCATGATGCGTAAGGTTTTTCTGTTGGCCCTGTTGGTCAGCCCCGTTGCCCTGGCCCAGAGCGTGAGTGTTGAAACCAACTCGTTGATGCGCTTGCCCAGCAGTACCGGCGTATTGCAGCTGGAACGCCTGGACGTCGCGGACTACGGCACGTTGCTCATCCCGGCCACGATCAGCCAGATCTCGGTGGATGAGTTGCACCTGGGCCGCGAAGCACGCATCGCCATCGCTCCGGGGAGCACCGGGCTGCAATTGCAGGCGCGGCATGCGCAACTGGAACATGGCAGCCAGATCACCTCGCGTGGCGCTCCCGGTACCCACGAAAAACCAGCCAGGGCCGGACGTGACCTGACCTTGCGCATCAATGCCCTGACGGCGCAGGAACTGTCGGTGGATGCCCGTGGTGGCGCTGGCGCCCAAGGTTATGCCGGGCTGGACGGCGCCAACGGCGAAGACCCGGGTTGCACTTGGGGCTCCGCTGGGCGCGGCGCCAACGGTGATAACGGTGGCGACGGGTTGCCTGGCGCGGCGGGTGCGCAGGTGCGGGTCGAACTGCCCCAGGACTTCCCAAGCGACAAGATCAAGGTCTGGGTCGATGGCGGCGCGGGCGGTTTGGCGGGGACGGCGGGCAAGCCTGGGCGTGGTGGGCAATCCAAGGGTTGCCTGGTGTACCGCGCCGATGGTGGCGAGAAAGGCCGGCCAGGGGTGGAAGGGCAGCCGGGGCCGGCCGGGCCTGCGGGAACTGTGACCATTCAGCGACTTTGAGTCGTCCGATCTGACGCCATCGGGAGCACGCCCCCTCCCGATGGCCGTTTAAGGCCCGTCTCAGAACATCGGCCGCGCCGAAGCAATCGCGACCACCACCAACCCAACGAGCAGGTTAATGCCCACCAGCTTGCGGATCTGCCCCAGTGCAGCCGCACCCGCCGGCCAATCCTCAGCCGCCACCGCTACGCGCAATTCGGGGAACTTCAACGCCTGGATGCGGATGAACAGCGCCGTCATCACCACATACAAGCCCATCATCACCTGCACGTAACGCGGTGCGGTTTCAAACCCGCTGAAGCGCAGTTGCAACAGGCCGACACCGCTGATCGGCAAAACCAGCACCGCCACCCAAACCCACACGAAAAAACGTTGAAACACATTCGCCCACAGCTTGAGCCGGGCAGGGCCCTCGAGGGCCGCCACAGCGGCCGGGCGCAGGATCATCCAGGCGAAAAACATGCCGCCGACCCAGATCAGGGCGGCCAATACATGCAGGGTGTAAACGAGGCTGAACACGGTCATTGCGGTACTCCGTTCTGCGCGGGATTAATTAGCGGGGTATGATAGCGGTCGATCCGAACCACTGAAAATTTATCCAGCGTTTTTTGCGCCCGACTATCCATGATCAGCACTGAACTCAAAACCACGATCCAGGGCGCCTATTCGCGTTTTCTCGAAGCCAAGAGCTTGAAACCGCGCTACGGCCAACGCCTGATGATCGCCGAAGTGGCCAAGGTCCTCGGGGATATCGACACCGACGACGAAGGCCGGCGCAGCGGTGACCCCGCGGTTGTGGCCGTCGAGGCCGGCACCGGTACCGGCAAGACCGTGGCCTATAGCCTGGCGGCGATTCCCACCGCCAAGGCCGCCGGCAAGCGCCTGGTGATCGCCACCGCCACCGTCGCCCTGCAGGAGCAGATCGTCTACAAAGACCTGCCCGACCTGATGCGCAACAGCGGCCTGAACTTCACCTTCGCCCTGGCCAAGGGCCGTGGCCGCTATATGTGCCTGTCCAAGCTCGACGTGCTGCTGCAGGAAGGCCACGCGCAAACCGCCACGGCCTCCTTGTTCGAAGAAGAAGGCTTCAAGATCGAAGTCGATGAAGTCAGCCAGAAGCTGTTTACCAGCATGATCGAAAAACTGGCCGGGAATAAATGGGACGGCGACCGCGACAGCTGGCCCACCGCCCTGGAAGACGCTGATTGGGCGCGCCTGACCACCGACCACAGCCAATGCACCAACCGGCATTGCCCCAACTTCGGCCAGTGCGCCTTCTATAAAGCGCGCGAAGGCATGGGCAAGGTCGACGTGATCGTCACCAACCACGACATGGTCCTCGCCGACCTGGCCCTGGGCGGCGGCGCCGTGCTGCCGGACCCGCGCGACACGCTCTACGTATTCGACGAAGGCCACCACCTGCCCGACAAGGCCATCGGCCACTTCGCCCATTACACGCGCCTGCGCTCCACCGCCGACTGGCTGGAGGCCACCGCCAAGAACCTCACCAAACTGCTGGCCCAGCACCCGCTGCCCGGCGACCTGGGCAAGCTGATCGAACAGGTGCCGGAACTGGCGCGGGAGATCAAGACCCAGCAGCAGTTCATGTTCAGCGCCTGCGAGCAGGTTGCCGACTTCAAGCCCGGCGAAGACGTCGAAGGCCGCGAGCGCCCGCGCCATCGCTTTGTCGGCGGGCTGATCCCCGAGCACATGCGTGAAATGGGCGTCGAACTGAAGAAGGGTTTTTCGCGCCTGACCGACCTGTTCACCCGCCTGACCGACCTGCTCAAGGAAGGCATGGACGGCGAGGTCAACATCGGCATCGCCAGCAACCAGGCCGAGGAATGGTACCCACTGTTCGGCAGCCTGTTGTCCCGCGCCCAGGGCAACTGGGAGTTGTGGACGGCCTTCACCGTCGAAGACCCGGAAGACAACCCGCCCATGGCCCGTTGGCTGACCCTGTCGGAAAGCGGTGCGCTGTTCGATATCGAGGTCAACGCCAGCCCGATCCTTGCGGCGGAAATGCTGCGGCGCAACCTGTGGAACGTGGCGTATGGCTGCCTGGTCACCTCGGCCACGCTGACCGCCCTGGGCACCTTCGACCGCTTCCGTATGCGCGCCGGCCTGCCGAAAAAAGCCGTCACCGCCGTGGTGCCGAGCCCGTTCCATCACGCTAACGCCGGTGTGCTGCGCGTGCCAGACCTCAAGGCCGACCCTCGGGATGCGCCGGCCCACACCGCCGCGATCATCCGTGACTTGCCGGAGCTGGTCGAAGGTTCACGCGGCACCCTGGTGCTGTTCTCGTCGCGCAAACAGATGCAGGACGTGTTCGACGGCCTCGACCGCGACTGGCGCAAGCAGGTGTTTATCCAGGGCAACCTGTCCAAGCAGGAAACCCTGAACAAGCACAAGGCGCGGGTCGATGGCGGCGATTCCAGCGTGCTGTTCGGCCTGGCGAGCTTTGCCGAAGGCGTGGACTTGCCCGGTGCCTACTGCGAACACGTGGTGATCGCCAAGATCCCGTTCTCGGTGCCGGATGACCCGGTCGAGGCCGCGTTGGCCGAGTGGATCGAGGCCCGTGGCGGCAACCCGTTCATGGAAATCTCGGTGCCGGATGCGTCCCTGAAGCTGGTGCAGGCCTGCGGGCGCTTGCTGCGGACCGAAGAAGACCGGGGCACCATCACCTTGCTGGACCGCCGTCTGGTCACGCAGCGCTATGGCAAGGCCATCCTGAATGCCTTGCCGCCGTTCCGGCGCGAAATTTCTTAAGCCACAGTGGGCAAAATCGCCCACTTCGTGGTCTATCTCACTGCCATCGCATTATGTCATCAGGCCATTTATCGGCCGTTTGGGAGAACCTTGCTCGTATGATTCGCACGCTGCCCGCCCTTTTTGCCCTGCTGTTCGCTGCGCCACTGCTGGCCGCGCCCGCCGGGCAACAAACGTTGTTCAACTTCGTCCGACCTGCCGATGTGGTCAAAGTGGCGACCCAGGACGCCAGCCTGCCGCAATACAACGCCGAACAAACCCCTGAAGGCGAGGTGCTGCGCCGCATCACCTTCAACCCGGCCGCCGAACCGAGCCTGGTGCTCAGCCCGCAGACCGGTGCCTGGGACTGGTCGCAATCCGGTGCCATGAGCCTGCGTATCCAGAGTGCCATGGACTGGGCGCTGACCCTGTACGTCAAGGTGCAGAGCAACGACGGCAAGACCCTGGTCAGCCGCATCGACCTGCCGGCCGGTCCGGCCCAGACCCTGCTGATCCCGCTGCAAGCCAACTCGCCATTGAGCCAGGGCATGAAGGCCGGCCCGCCGATGCCGATCAGCGTCGACGGCCAGCGCGTGTTACTGGCCAGCAGCGCCGGAGACATCGACCGCAGCCAGGTGGTGTCGGTGACCCTGTCGATGATCAAGCCGAATGTCGCCCAAAGTATTCTGCTGGAACGCTTTGGCGTGCAGGACAGCGAGCCGGTGCTGAAGGCGGCCTACAGCGAACTGGTGGATGCCTATGGCCAGTCCACCCGTGCGCGCTGGCCGGAAAAGGTCAACAGCGACGAGCAACTCAAGGCCGCCGCCACCAAGGAGCAGCAACAGCTCAAGGCTTGGCTGGCCGAGCGGGATAAATCCTCCCTGGACCAGTACGGCGGTTGGAACAAAGGCCCGGCGTTCGACGCCAGCGGCTTTTTCCGCACCGAGAAGCGCGATGGTCGTTGGTATCTGGTGACGCCGGAGGGGCATCCGTTCTATTCCCTGGGCGTCAACACCGTGGCTTCGGATAACAACCAGACCTACGTGGCGGGCCGTGAATGGATGTTCGCGGCGCTGCCCAAGGCTGGGGAACCCTTTGACAAGTACTACGGCAGCGGCGACAACCGCACCGGTAACGGCGCCGGCGAAGGGCGTAGCTTTGGCGCCGGGCGTTGGTACGATTTCTACCGCGCCAACCTGCAGCGCACGTATGACACTGACGGTTTCGACCAGAAGCGCTGGGTCAGCCACACCCTCGACCGCCTGCAGGCCTGGGGTTTCAACACCGTCGGCAACTGGAGCGCTGCGCAACTGGCCAGCGCGGACCGCGTGCCGTACACCTTGCCGCTGTCGATCGTCGGCGATTACGCCAGCATCAGCACCGGCACCGACTGGTGGGGCGGCATGCCCGACCCGTTCGACCCGCGTTTCGCCATGGCCACCGAGCGCGCCGTGGCCATCGCCGCCCGCGATCATCGCGACGATCCTTGGCTGATCGGTTTTTTTGCCGATAACGAACTCGCCTGGGCCGGTCCCGGTGACGATGCAAAATCCCGTTACGCCCTGGCCTACGGCACCCTGCGCATGACCACCGATGTACCGGCCAAGCGTGCATTCCTCAAGCAACTGCGTGACAAATACCGTAACGAAGAAGGCCTGTCGAAAGCCTGGGGCATCCACCTGGCGGGCTGGGAACTGATGGAAGACCCGGGCTTCGAACCGCCGATGCCCAATCCTGAGCACCCGGAAATCGAAGCCGACTTCAAATACTTCCAGAAGACCTTCGCCGATACGTACTTCAAGACCATCTCCGATGCACTCAAATGGCACGCGCCCAACCAGTTGCTGCTGGGCGGGCGGTACGCGGTGAGTACGCCGGAGGCGGTGGCGTCCTGTGCGCAGTATTGCGACGTGTTGAGCTTCAACCTGTACACGCTCAAACCCCAGGACGGCTATGACTTCGCCGCCTTGCGCGCGTTGGACAAGCCGGTGTTGATCACCGAATTCAACTTCGGCTCGGCAGACCGCGGCCCGTTCTGGGGCGGTGTGACCCAGTTGGCCAAGGAAGAAGATCGCGGCGCCGCGTATGCCAACTTCCTCAAGCAGGCCATGGCCGAGCCGTCGATTGTCGGCGTTCACTGGTTCCAGTACCTGGACCAGCCCGTGACCGGGCGTCTGCTGGACGGCGAAAACGGCCACTTCGGTCTGGTCGGCATTACCGATGTGCCGTTCCAGGGCTTTGTCGACAGCGTGCGTCGAAGCAACCTGGCGGCGGTCGACCAACTGGGCAAGGAAGCCGAAAAGGCCAAGGCGGCCCGCGCGGTTCGCGAGCATGAAGGCAGCAAGCCCGGGCATGACGGTAAAGGTGCGGGGCAGGGCGCCGGACACACCGGTGGGCATGCCGGAAATGGTCATTGATTCAGTGTTGACGGGTTCACAAATCCTACAAGGGCTGGAACAATGTCGGCCACTTTTTACAGCGTTTTCCGAGGGGGCTTAGGTGCAGGTTCAGGGGCATTACGAACTCCAGTTCGAAGCGGTACGTGAAGCGTTCGCCACGTTGTTCGATGACCCGCAGGAACGTGGTGCGGCGCTGTGCATCCAGATCGGCGGGGAAACCGTGGTCGACCTGTGGGCCGGCACCGCCGACAAGGACGGGGCACAGGCCTGGCACAGCGACACCATCGTCAACCTGTTCTCCTGCACCAAGACCTTCACCGCCGTTGCGGCCCTGCAATTGGTGGCCGAAGGCAAGCTGCAACTGGATGCGCCAGTGGCCAACTACTGGCCGGCATTTGCCGCGGCCGGTAAAGAAGCGATCACCTTGCGCCAGTTGCTCTGCCACCAGGCCGGGTTGCCGGCGATCCGCGAGATGCTGCCCACCGAAGCGCTGTACGACTGGTCGTTGATGGTCGACACCTTGGCCGCCGAAGCGCCGTGGTGGACGCCGGGCCAAGGCCACGGCTACGAAGCGATCACCTATGGCTGGCTGGTCGGGGAATTGCTGCGCCGTGCCGACGGGCGTGGGCCGGGCGAGTCCATCGTGGCGCGGGTTGCACGCCCGTTGGGGCTGGATTTTCATGTGGGCCTGGCGGACGAAGAATTTTATCGCGTGGCCCATGTAGCGCGCGGCAAAGGCAACATGGGCGATGAAGCCGCGCAACGTTTACTGCAAGTAATGATGCGTGAACCCACGGCCATGACGACGCGGGCATTTGCCAATCCGCCGTCTATTCTGACCAGCACTAATAAACCCGAATGGCGGCGTATGCAGCAGCCAGCGGCAAACGGTCACGGTAATGCGCGTAGCCTGGCGGGTTTTTATAGTGGTTTATTGGACGGTAGTTTGCTGGAAAGCGACATGCTCGAACAATTGACCCGTGAACACAGTATCGGGCCCGATAAAACCTTATTGACCCAAACCCGTTTCGGCCTGGGCTGCATGTTGGATCAACCGCAATTGCCGAACGCGACCTTCGGCCTTGGCCCGCGTGCATTTGGACATCCTGGTGCGGGCGGTTCGCTGGGGTTTGCCGACCCCGAACATGATGTAGCGTTCGGTTTTGTGACTAATACGCTGGGGCCCTACGTACTTATGGACCCACGTGCGCAGAAGTTGGTCAGAATATTGGCCGGTTG
This sequence comes from Pseudomonas sp. K8, assembly GCF_014889455.1. Taxonomy (NCBI): domain Bacteria; kingdom Pseudomonadati; phylum Pseudomonadota; class Gammaproteobacteria; order Pseudomonadales; family Pseudomonadaceae; genus Pseudomonas; species Pseudomonas sp. K8. The sequence continues at coordinate 48,324 of NZ_VJWO01000004.1, read as the reverse complement.
TCTGTAAACCCCTTGCTGTTTCACGTTTTTTTGTTACAAATGCAAGTATAAGAAGACGCTGAGCAAAATATTGTAACTTTAATGTTCTGGAAGCGTCTGTTTAACGGGTCATTCAGGCCCTCGGTTTTTTCTCATTTTGTGGATATCTCATGTTATCGAACAAGTCCTTGGCACTGGCGCTGTGCCTATCTATTACTGGCTGCGCACAAACACCACAAAATGATGCCGAAGGCGGGCATTGGTGGTCATTTGGATCTGACAAGGCTGCTACCAAGGACGCAGTGAGCCAAACCGACGCCAAGCCGGACGCCAAACCCGCCGCGGGCGCCAAACCTGCCGCACCGGTAGCGGCTGCTGCCAGCGCCAAGCCGGCTGCACCGGTAGCTGCCGCTGCTGGCGCCAAGCCTGCCGCACCGGTAGCCGCCGCTCCTGCGCCAGCCCCGGTGGCCAAAGCGGATACCGGCTCCAGTTGGTGGCCGTTCTCCTCCAAGAGCGCCGACGAAAAGGCCGCCGATGCCAAGGCTGACCTGAAGGCCGACCTCAAGGCCGCCACCCCGGCGCCAGCCGCTGCTCCTGCCGCCCCCGCCGTGGCCAAGACCGACTCCGAGACTCACTGGTGGTGGCCGTTCGAAAGCACGTCCAAGCCTAAGCCATTGGCCAAGGTCGACGTGACCAACGTGCCAATGCCCGACCCGAAAATCACCCAGGCTTGGCTGGACGACTATGAGCCGCGCCTGCGCGCCGCGATCAAGGACAGCAACCTGCAACTGGAACGTCGCGACAACGTACTGGTGGTGATTGCCCCGGTAGACGGTTCCTACAACCCGAAACGCCCGGCGATGTTGCTGCCGGTCACCCTGGGCCCGTTCACTCGCGTCGCCAAGGCTGTTGAAGCCGACCCGAAGACCGCCGTACTGGTCCTCGGTCACGTTGATGCCACCGGCGCGGCCCCGGCGAGCCAGGCGCTGACCAAAGAACGCGCGCAATCCATCGCATCGATTTTCAGCCTCAGCGGCCTCAAGCAAGACCGTCTGATGCTGCGTGGCATGGGCGACATGATGCCGCGTGCCGCCAACGACAGCACCCAAGGCCGTGCGCTGAACCGTCGCATGGAAATTATGTTTACTCAGCGTACAACTATGTTGGCCTTGCTGAGCAAGTACAACTCGGGCAAGACCCCGCCTGTGGCTGAAATGGTTGCCGTGCAGGACGTTCCCGCGCCGGCACCGGTCGCAAAAGCCTCGGCGAAAAAGACGGTCGCGAAAAAATCCGCTGCCAAGCCAGCCGCGAAAAAGGCTCCGGCCAAGGCAGCCGCCAAGAAACCCGCAGCGGCCAAAGCCAAGGCCAAGGCTGCTGCACCGGCTGCGAACGACCAGGCCAAAAACTGATCCGCTGAACCAGAAGGATAAAGTCGCATGACCCAGGTGTTGGCTGATATGCGCCGTGACTACACACGAGATGGTTTGAGCGAGGCCCAGGCCCCGAGCGAGCCGTTTGCCTTGTTCCACCAGTGGTTCGGCGATGCGGTGAAAACCGAGCAGCCGCCGGTGGAGGCCAATGCCATGACCCTGGCCACGGTCGACGAGGACGGTCGCCCGCACTGTCGCATCCTGTTGCTCAAGGGCCTGGATGCGCAGGGCTTTACCTTCTTCACCAACTATGAGAGCGCCAAGGGCGATCAGCTTGCGGCGCGGCCCTTCGCGGCCATGACCTTTTTCTGGCCGACCCTGGAGCGTCAGGTACGCATCGAGGGCCGGGTGGTCAAGGTCACGCCGGAAGAGTCGGATGCCTATTTCCAGGTGCGCCCCTTGGGCAGCCGCCTGGGCGCCTGGGCTTCCCCGCAGAGCAAGGTGATCCGTGACCGCGAAGAATTGCACGACTTGCTCAAGGTCACCGAACAGCGGTTCAGCGACACTCAGCCGCACTGCCCTGAACACTGGGGCGGCTATCGCTTATTGCCCGAGCGCATCGAGTTCTGGCAAGGCCGCGCCAGCCGCCTGCATGACCGCCTGAACTACCGCTTGCACGGGGCCGACTGGACCCGTGAGCGCCTGGCGCCCTGATCGTCGTCTTGCGTCACCCTTTCTGACTGTTGCTCGTCACCCCGAAGCCTCTGTTCAAGAGGCCTCGGGCGTGTACTGTTGCGCCGCATTTTTCAACCAGTCCGGCAGCTCGCGGCGGTTGATCTTCAGGGTGCGGGCTTTTTCCAGTTGTTGCAGCATGAAGGCCCGCTTGTGCAGGTCGTTGCCCGCCAGGGAGAGCGCCAGGTCGCGGTCGATCCAGCGGCGGATGCGCAGGTATAACCAGCCATGGAAATACAAGCCGGCTACGGTCGTGACTATAATGATGAAATAATCCATGAGCGTCCTGTTTACGAGATGAGAGCTACCGTTTGTCGTCTGTTTTGGTGCTGGCACTCTGTACTAGGGCTGAATGAAAGCAATTTTCTGCGGAGCTTGCCGTGACAGGCGTCAAGCGGCCGCGTCTAATGAACACCTGTCCTTTGGAGTTGATGCTATGCGTAAGTCCGTTTTACTAGTTGCCTGCTTTACTACCCTGTCGTTGTTGTTGGGTGGCTGCGCCTCGAGTCTGACCGGCGACTCATACTCCCGTGACGAAGCGCGTCGCGTGCAGACCGTTCGCATGGGGACCATTGAATCCCTGCGTCCGGTGAAAATCGAAGGCACCAAGACCCCAATCGGCGGTGCGGCCGGTGCCGTCATTGGCGGCGTGGGCGGCAGCGCCATCGGTGGCGGCCGTGGCAGTATCGTGACCGCCGTGATCGGCGCCGTCGCCGGCGGCCTGTTGGGTTCGGCCACCGAAGAAGGCCTGACCCGCACCCAGGGCGTGGAAATCACCGTTCGCGAAGACGACGGCAGCATGCGTGCCTACGTGCAGGCCGTGCAGGAGAATGAAATCTTCCGCATCGGTGATCGCGTTCGCATCATGACCGTTGATGGTACCAGCCGCGTGACTCGCTAAGCGTTAAGCCGCGAGCAAAGAAAAACCCCAGCCGGGTGACCGGCTGGGGTTTTTTGTGCGCGGTGTTTTGTGCGAGTCAGGCTTTCTTGCGACTCGCCATCGCCGTCACTGCATAACCGATACACGCCGCGAGTATCGACCCGGTCAGAATCCCCATTCGATCTTCCCCGGCAAATTCGCTGGCGCCCGGCACGAACGCCAGAGAGCCGACAAACAGGCTCATGGTGAAGCCGATGCCGCACAGGATCGCCACGCCGAACACCTGGCCCCAACTGGCGCCGCTGGGCAGCGCGGCGAGGCCGGTCTTGATGGCGAGCCAGGTCAGGCCGAACACGCCGATGGTCTTGCCGATCAGCAGGCCGAGGGCGATGCCCAGCGGTACGTGGTGGGTGAAGCTCTCGAGGCTGACCCCGCTCAGGGACACGCCGGCGTTGGCGAACGCGAACAGCGGCAGGATGCCATAGGCCACCCATGGATGCAGGGCATGTTCGAGCGTCAACAGCGGCGAGGTTTCGGCGTTTTTGGTACGCATCGGGATGCAGAACGCCAGCGTTACGCCGGCCAAGGTGGCATGCACGCCACTTTTCAGTACGCAGACCCACAGGATCAGGCCGATGATCAGGTACGGCCCGAGCTTGATCACGCCCAGGCGGTTCATGGCAATCAAGGCGATCAAGCAGGCGCCCGCGCCCGCCAGGGCGGCGCCGGACAGGTCGCTGGAATAGAACACGGCGATCACGATGATCGCGCCCAGGTCATCGATGATGGCAAGGGTCATCAGGAACAGTTTCAGCGACACCGGCACGCGCTTGCCGAGCAGCGCCAGGACGCCCAATGCGAAGGCGATATCGGTGGCCATGGGGATCGCCCAGCCGGAAAGCGCCGCCGGGTAATCCTTGTTGATTGCCCAGTAGATCAATGCCGGCACGACCATGCCGCCGATCGCCGCGGCGCCTGGCAGGACGACTTGCGAAGGCTTGGACAGGTGGCCGTCGAGCAGCTCGCGCTTGACCTCCAGGCCGATCAGCAGGAAGAACAGGGCCATCAGGCCGTCGTTGATCCACAGCAACGCGGGCTTGGCGATCTTCAGCGCGCCAATCTGCGCCACCACGGGCACGTCGAGGAACGCGCTGTAGAGGTGCGACAACGGTGAGTTGTTGACGATCAGCGCCAACGCGGCTGCGGCGATCAACAATAGACCGCTGGCGGCTTCCAACTGGAAGAAACGGGTGAACGTGCTACGCAGAGCCAAGGGGTGCTCTCCAATCCAGATTCAATAGATGCGTACCCTAACCCGTACCGTTAGTTGTTAAAACAAAAGTTATATTCTTATTTGTTATAAGAAAGGAGCGCGGTCGGAGTTGGGGCGGAGCCTAGCAATTGTGTGTCCGATTGAGTCGTTACTGTATCTGTGTGTGGCGTAGGAAACATCCTAAGATTCAGGCTGAAATCCTTAGAGATCCTCTCATGAGCGACCACCGTCCCTGGGCCCGCGAAGCCATTCGTATCATTGAAGCAGACTTCCAGCGCAGCGCCGACACCCACCTGATCCCTTTGGCGCTACCCGGCTTGCCGGGTATCGAGTTGTACTTCAAGGATGAGTCCAGCCACCCCACCGGCAGCCTCAAACACCGGCTGGCGCGCTCGCTGTTCCTGTACGCGCTGTGCAATGGCTGGCTGAAGCCGGGAGCGCCGGTGATCGAAGCCTCCAGCGGTTCGACGGCGATCTCCGAAGCCTACTTCGCACGCTTGCTCGGCCTGCCGTTTATCGCCGTGATGCCGGCCACCACCTCCCAGGAAAAGATCGCCCAGATCGGCTTCTACGGCGGCAAGAGCCATCTGGTACAAGATCCGACGCAGATCTACGCCGAATCCGAACGCCTGGCGCAGGAAAGCGGTGGTCACTTCATGGACCAGTTCACCTACGCCGAACGCGCCACCGACTGGCGGGCGAACAACAATATCGCCGAGTCGATCTTCCAGCAGATGCGCTTCGAGCGTCATCCGGAGCCGAGCTGGCTGATTTCCAGCCCCGGCACGGGCGGTACCACCGCGACCCTGGGACGCTATGTGCGTTATCGCCAGCATTGCACCCGCGTGTTGTGTGCCGACGCCGAGCGCTCGGTGTTCTTTGACTACTACCTGAGCGGCGATGCCGGCTTGCGCCTGGAGTGCGGCTCGCGGATTGAAGGCATTGGTCGACCGCGGGTCGAAGCGTCGTTTTTGCCCAAGGTCATCGATGCGATGGTCAAGGTGCCGGACGCGCTGTCGCTGGCGGCCATGCATTACCTGGCCGAGCGGTTGGGTCGGCGGGTCGGCGGGTCGAGCGGGACCAACCTGATCGGTGCCCTGATGGCGGCGCAGCAGATGACAGCGGCGGGGGAGTCGGGGTCGATCGTGGCGATCTTGTGTGACGGGGGCGAGCGATATGCCACCACCTATTACGATCAGGCGTGGCTGGCGGGGCAGGGGTATGAACTGCAGGGCTTGATAGCCGCGGTGGCGGCCAGCGTCGAGCGCGGTGAGCCACTGCCCGACGACATCCTGCGCGCGAATATCTGACACGCTACAAAAACCAATGTGGGAGCGGCCGCGCTCCCACCTTTGGACGACGCTGTTTTCAGGCCTCGATACCCAACATATCCCGCGCCAACGCCTCGGCAATCCGAATGCCGTCGACGCCTGCGGACAGAATCCCACCGGCATAACCCGCGCCTTCGCCGGCCGGGAACAGGCCTTTGACGTTCAGGCTCTGCATCGATTCGTTACGGGTAATCCGCAACGGCGATGAGGTGCGTGTCTCGATCCCGGTCAAGACGGCATCGTGCAACGAGTAGCCCTTGATCTGCTTCTCGAACGCCGGCAAGGCTTCACGGATCGCTTCGATGGCGAAGTCCGGCAGTGCCAGGGCCAGATCGCCCATGGACACCCCAGGTTTGTAGGACGGTTCCACGCTGCCGATGGCCGTGGACGGCTTGCCGGCGATGAAATCGCCGACCAGTTGCGCCGGGGCTTCGTAATTGCTGCCGCCGAGGATGTAGGCGTGGGATTCCAGGCGCTCCTGCAGCTCGATGCCGGCCAGCGGACCGCCCGGGTAATCGACCTCAGGCGTGATGCCGACGACGATGCCGGAGTTGGCGTTGCGCTCGTTGCGCGAGTACTGGCTCATGCCGTTGGTCACCACGCGATGCGGCTCGGACGTCGCGGCCACCACGGTGCCACCGGGGCACATGCAGAAGCTGTAGACCGAACGGCCATTCTTGGCGTGGTGTACCAGTTTGTAGTCGGCCGCGCCGAGTTTCGGGTGCCCGGCGTATTTGCCCAGGCGCGCGGCGTCGATCAGCGACTGTGGGTGTTCGATACGGAAACCCACGGAAAACGGCTTGGCTTCCATGTACACGCCACGGCCGTGGAGCATGCGGAAGGTGTCGCGGGCGCTGTGGCCGAGGGCGAGGATCACGTGCTTGGAGAGGATCTGCTCGCCGCCGTCGATGACCACGCCGTTCAGTTGACCGTCTTCGATCAATACGTCGGTCACCCGTTGCTCGAAGCGCACTTCACCGCCCAGGGCGATGATTTGCTCGCGCATGTTTTCCACCACGCCGGTCAGGCGGAACGTACCGATGTGCGGCTTGCTGACGTAGAGGATTTCTTCCGGCGCGCCGGCCTTGACGAACTCGTGCAGCACTTTGCGCCCGTGGAATTTCGGGTCTTTGATCTGGCTGTAGAGCTTGCCATCGGAAAAGGTCCCGGCGCCGCCCTCACCGAACTGCACGTTGGACTCCGGGTTGAGCACGCTTTTGCGCCACAGGCCCCAGGTGTCCTTGGTGCGCTGGCGCACTTCCTTGCCGCGCTCGAGGATGATCGGCTTGAAGCCCATCTGCGCCAGCAGCAGCCCGGCGAAAATCCCGCACGGGCCAAAACCGACGACGATCGGACGTTCAACCAGATCCGCGGGCGCCTGGCCCACCACCTTGTAGCTGACATCCGGCGCCGGGTTGATGTTGCGGTCGTCGGCAAACTTGAGCAGCAGGGCGGCTTCACCCTTCACGTTCAGGTCGACGGTGTAGATGAAGCACAGCTCCGACGATTTCTTGCGGGCGTCGTAGCTGCGCTTGAACAGGGTGAAATCGAGCAGGTCATCACTGGCGATGCCCAGGCGCTGCACGATGGCGGGCCGCAGGTCTTCTTCGGGATGGTCGATGGGCAGCTTGAGTTCGGTGATTCGTAACATGACAGGATCCGGTGTGCGGCGTTTGGTGGGGCCGGCAGTTTTGCAAACCGGCGATTATAAGCCCCAACGGCAGGTTCCCGTCATGTTAAAACAGCGCGGGCCCGCATCAATCGTCGCGCGAACCGCCGAAAGCCGCGCAGCCACGCTGGACTTGACCGTTGACCCGCAACTCGGCGGTCATGTGTTGCAAGCTGCCGCTGGCACTGTCGACACAGCGCTGGGGGGCCACCCACAGTTCGATGTGCTGGTTATTGGCTTCGGTCATCAGGTTGAAACGACCGTCACCCAGTTGTTCCTCGACATAGGGAACCGGCAGCGGCGGCTGGCCTTCGCGCTCCAGCACCATGCCCTTGGCGGTGACGTTCAGCGCCCAGGCCGGCTTGTGGCCGTTGGCACGCAGGATCATGCGCTTGAAGTCGGGATCATCGCAGGCCGAGGTCGAGCGCTCGACGCGGTACAGCTGTTGCAGCTCCACTTCGCCCTGGGTGCCGGCAGCGACGCCGGAGAACTTGCCGCGCAGGTCGGCAAACAGTGCGCCTTGCTGGCCGGCCAGGGACGCGGCTTCCTGCAGGATGCTGGTGCCGCCGGTGTCCTTGACCACGTAATTGCGCTGGTCGTGGCACGGTTGGAACAACAGCTTGCCGGCGACTGCCGTGAGCTCGCCCTGCATGCGGGTCAGCCCGGCGGTGGACGGTTTGGCCGGCTCGCTTTCGAACAACTGGCAGGCGGTGAACAAGGGGAGCAAGGCAAACAGCATGAAGGTACGGGCGGCACGCATTATCGGGTCTCCTGACAAGTGCCGCCACGTTACGCAGGCTGGCGGTGCATCACAAGCCCACGCGCCAGCTTCAGGCATTTCTTACAGCTTTGGCGTTCAACCTACGATAAAGGTTTGGCCGGTCTGCAAGCCCTCGACGCTTTTCGCGTAGGCCAGTGCCACATCGGCGCCCGCAGCCGGTTTGTACCCGCGAAAGTACGGTGCATAGCTGCCCATGGCTTCCAGCAGCACTGTCGGGCTTACGGAATTGACGCGCAGGCCCCGTGGCAATTCGATTGCGGCGGCTTTCACAAATGCATCCAGTGCGCCATTGACCAGTGCCGCCGAGGCGCCGGTGCGAATCGGGTCGCGGTTGAGGATGCCGCTGGTAAAGGTGAACGAGGCGCCGTCGTTGGCGTACTCGCGGCCGATCAGCAGCAGGTTGACCTGGCCCATCAGTTTGTCGCGCAGGCCCAGTTCGAAATCGGTTTCGCTCATCTCACCCAGCGCGACGAAATTCACACTGCCTGCGGCGCAGACCAAGGCATCGAACCGGCCGGTCTGCTCGAACAACCGACGGATCGAGGCGCTGTCGCTGATATCCACCTGGAAGTCGCCGCTGCTGCGACCAATGCTGATCACCTCGTGACGCTGCGCCAGTTCCGCCTTGACCGCCGAGCCCACGGTGCCGCTGGCACCAATCAATAGGATTTTCATCGTGCTGTTTCTCCAGTGGGTAAGTGAGGGTTCAGTCTAGTGTGGCTTTTCAAGTGGATAAACGCGCTAATAGGCAACCTTTGGTTTTCAAATGGAAACAATCCATGAGCGAGATGGATGACCTGGCGGCGTTTGCCGTATTGATCGAGGCCGGCAGTTTCACCGTGGCGGCTGAGCAACTGGGTTGCAGCAAAGGGCAACTGTCCAAGCGCATCAGCCAGCTGGAGGCCGGGTACTCGGTGGTGTTGCTGCATCGCACCACGCGCAAGCTCAGCCTGACCGCTGCCGGCGCTGCGTTGTTGCCCCAGGCGCAGGCGTTGGTGGCGCAGGTCGAACGGGCACGTCAGGCGCTGGCGCGGCTCAAGGACGACTTGGCCGGGCCGGTGCGTATGACGGTTCCGGTGTCGTTGGGCGAAACCTTCTTCGACGGCTTGTTGCTGGAGTTTTCCGAGCACTACCCGCAGGTGCAGATCGAACTGGAGCTGAACAACAGCTACCGCGACCTGGCGCGGGATGGCTTCGACCTGGGGGTACGCTCGGGCGCCATCGAAAATCAGCGCCTGGTGGCCAAGCCGCTGTTGGCCTGGCACGAGATGACCTGTGCCAGCCCGGCCTACCTGGAGCAGCACGGCGAACCGCTGACCCCAGCCGATCTGGCGTCCCACACCTGCCTGCTGAACAGCCACTACAGCGGCCGCGAAGAGTGGCTGTACCACCAGCAGCACGAGCTGCTGCGCGTGCGGGTGAGCGGGACCTTCGCCTCCAATCACTACAACCTGTTGAAAAAGGCCGCTCTGGTGGGCGCCGGTATTGCGCGGCTGCCTTCCTACGTTTTACCGGCGGAACTGGCTGACGGCCGATTGCGCTGGCTGCTGCGGGATTATCAGACGCGGAGCCTGCCGATGTACCTGGTGCATCCCTATCAGGGCGGCTTGCCGCGACGCACCCAAGTGTTGGCCGACTACCTGGTGGACTGGTTCAAGCGCAGCGGCGAAGCCCTCGACCGACTCTAGCGATAGCGGCGGGCGATCAGGTGGTCGACGGAGAGGCGCCCCGGGCCTTTGGCCACTAACAGCAGTAGGACGGCCAGCCAGGTGCCGTGGGTCGGGTAGGCATCGGGGTACACGAACAGTTGAATGGTCAGGGTCATGCCGATCAACGCCAGGGCCGAGAAGCGTGTGGCCAAGCCCAGCAGGATCAGCACCGGGAAGAAGTGTTCGGCAAATGCCGCCATGTGCGCGGCCACTTCCGGCGACAGCCAGGGCAGCTTGTATTCGCTGCGAAACAGCGGCAGCGTCGAGGCGGCGAGGCGCGGCTCGCCCAGTTGGAAGGTGCCGCTGATCAAGTCGATGGCAAAGCCTTCGACTTTGGTTTGCCCGGACTTCCAGAACACCGCCGCGATGGAGAAACGTGCGAGAAAGGCGATCAAGCTGTAGGGAATTTTTTCGAAAAGCTGGATGGCCCGGTTGATCAGGCACGTTGATCGAGGGTTCATGGCGATACCTTGTGTTCCAGAGACAGATGAGTGATGGCGGCTTGGTTGATCAGCAGCGCCAGGCATTGGTGCAGGTCGAACTCGGCTGAGGCCTCGAGTGCGTGCGCGAGCGCCTTCTCCAGCACCGCGCCCTGGTTCAGGCTGTCGATAAACGCCACCGAGCCGCTGTCGATGGCGAACACCCTGACCTCCATGCCCCGGCGCAACACGAGGGTGCCCTGGGCATGCCAGGGATTCAACGTGGCAATCGCGCCCTCGGTCTGGTGCGCCGCCCACACCGCGACGACGGCGTAGCGCGAGTCCAGCGTGGCCAGGGATGGGTGCAGTTGCAGGTGCAATGTGCCCAGCTCGGTGTGCGTTTGCAGTTGCTGCAGAACAGCCTGCGGTTCCAGCGCGAGGGCATCCGCCGCGTGATAGGCACGGACCCGCAAGCGTTCCAGGCGTGCTACATCCGCCAGGTAAGGCACGCTCGCGGCCGGTTCAAAGCCCTGGATAAAACCGGAAAATGTCGCGCCGTATTCGCTGATCAATGGGCTGCCGGGCGGGCATGCCTGTACGTAGCAGCCGGCCATGGCGCGGAAAAACTCATCGCCCACCAGTTGCAACGTCACCGGGTAAGCGGTCGCCAGCGCGTTGATCAACGAGCCGTGGACATTGTTGCGATACACCGCAAAACGGCTGGCCGGGTCGGCGCCGTTGCTGCTGAACAGGCCGGCCGGGCAGGCTTGGTCCGGCGCCAGCAGGGCGGCGGCAAAGTCTTCGAGAAGGCTCATGGGCGGCCCCGCGACAAGTGCCGTTCGGCCTGCTGTGCCTCGGCCAGCAGCACGCTGAAGGCCGGTACCTGGTTATCCCTTTCGATCAGCGTGGCCACCGGGCCGGTACGCGCGAGCACATGTTCGTACAACTGCCAGACAGCGTTATCGATGGGCGCGCCGTGATCGTCGATCAGCAGGCGCTCACCCAGGCTGTCGGTGTCTTCGGCAAAGCCTGCCAGATGAATCTCAGCCACGGCGTGCAAGGGCAGCGCGTCGATGTAGGTCAACGGATCGCGCTGATGATTGATGCACGACACATAGACGTTATTCACGTCCAGCAGCAGGCCGCAACCGGTGCGGCGGATGATTTCGCCGATGAAGTCCGTTTCGTCGAGGGTCGAGCGCTGGAACTGCAGGTAGGTCGATGGGTTCTCCAGCAGCATTGGCCGCTTGAGGGTGCTCTGAACCTGATCAACGTGTTCGCACACTCGATTGAGGGCGGCGACATCGTAGGCCAGGGGCAGCAAGTCGTTGAGAAACACCGGGCCGTGGGTCGACCAGGCCAGGTGCTCGGAAAAGGCCTGGGGTTGATAGCGCTCGATCAGTGTTGCCAGCCGTGCCAGGTGCTCACGGTTCAGCGGGTTTTCGCCGCCGATGGACAGGCCCACGCCGTGCAGCGACAGCGGGTACTGCGCGCGAATCAAACCCAGGTAGTGATGAAACGGGCCGCCGGCCACCATGTAGTTTTCGGCATGCACTTCAAAAAAACCGATATCGGGGCAGGTGTCGAGCACTTCGGTGAAGTGCTCGTTTTTCAGCCCCAGCCCGGCCCGCAGGGGGAGGCCGGGCACCTGAGCCGCTGAGGGCGTTTGCAGGAACGAAAGCGTCATCATCAGTACTCAGGCTGCGGGCTGCTTCAGGACTTGGCGGTAAAGGCCGCTTCCTGGCCGAAGCCAGTCGACGAGGTGGTGCTTGGGGTTTGGGTGCAGGTGCCGGCCGGGACCAGTTTCCAGGCGTTGGCCTGATCCTTGGTTTTGGAGGTGCCGGCGCAGGAAGTGCCAGCGCCGGCGGCGCAATCGTTCTTGCCGGCTTCGGCGACGCCGAAGCATTTCTGCATGTCGTCGGCCGCGTGGGCGCTGGTGCTCAAGGCGGACAGGCTCAGGGCGGAACTCAGGGCGAGGACGAGGGAAGCAGCGGACAGCGAACGGTGTTTAACGGTCATGGTGTATCTCCAGCAGTGGGATGAGTCGGCGGGCATGATTGCCTGCTTGTACCACTAGAGGCTGGACGCTGGAATTCGTTACAAGCCGTTTGAAAAAAATTTCAGCGATCACCCGAAACAAATGTGGGAGGGGGCTTGCCCCGATGACGGTATATCAGTCACATATTCTGTGCCTGACATGGCGCCATCGGGGGCAAGCCCCCTCCCACATTTAGCAACCGGGTGTTAACCGCCGAGGTACGCCTCACGCACCTTCGGATCGGTCAGCAACTGCTCACCCGTGCCCTGCATCACCACCCGGCCGTTTTCCAGCACATAGGCACGGTCGGCGATTTTCAGCGCCTGGTTGGCGTTCTGTTCGACCAGGAACACCGTCACACCGTCCTTGCGCAGCTGTTCGATGATGTCGAAGATCTGCTGGATGATGATCGGCGCCAGGCCCAGGGAAGGTTCGTCGAGCAGCAACAGCTTGGGCTTGCTCATCAGCGCGCGACCGATGGCGAGCATTTGCTGCTCGCCGCCGGACATGGTGCCGCCGCGCTGGCTGAAGCGTTCCTTGAGCCTGGGGAACAGGTGCAGCACCTTGTCCATTTGCTCCTGGTAGTCGCCCTTGTCGGTGAAGAACCCGCCCATGGCCAGGTTCTCTTCGACAGTCAGGCGCGAAAACACCCGTCGGCCTTCCGGCACCACGGCAATGCTTTTGCGCATGATGTGCGACGACTGCTGGCCCACCAGCTCTTCACCCATGTAGCGGATGCTGCCGCTGTGGGCCTGCGGCGAACCGCACAAGGTCATCAGCAAGGTCGACTTGCCGGCACCGTTGGCGCCGATCAGCGTGACGATCTCACCCTGGCGCACTTCGACGTTGACGCTGTGCAGGGCCTGGATCTTTCCGTAGAAAGTGGAAACGTTTTCGAATTGCAGCATTTTACGCTTCCCCCAGATAGGCTTTGATCACTTCAGGATTGTCGCGGATCTGCTCCGGCGTACCGTCGGCCAGGGGCGTGCCCTGGTTGATCACCACGATGTGGTCGGAAATGCTCATGACCAGTTTCATGTCGTGTTCGATCAACAGCACGGTGGCGTTGTTTTCCTCACGCAACACGCCGATCAGCGCCTTGAGGTCTTCGGTTTCCTTGGGGTTCAAACCGGCGGCCGGTTCGTCGAGCATCAGGATCCGCGGGCGGGTCATCATGCAGCGGGCGATTTCCAGGCGACGTTGCTGCCCATAGGCCAGGGTGCCGGCGGGGCGGTTGGCGAACTCGGTGAGGTTGACCTTGTCCAGCCAATACTCCGCGTATTCCATGGCCTCGCTCTCGCTCTTGCGGAACGCCGGGGTCTTGAACAAACCAGCGAAGAAGTTGGTGTTCAAGTGACGGTGCTGAGCGATCAGCAGGTTCTCGACCGCCGTCATGTCCTTGAACAACCGCACGTTCTGGAAGGTCCGCACCACGCCCTTGCGGGCGATCTCGTGACCGGCCAGGCCCTGGATCGGCTGGCCGTCGAGCAGGATGCTGCCACCGCTGGGCTTGTAGAAACCGGTGAGGCAGTTGAACACCGTGGTCTTGCCGGCGCCGTTGGGGCCGATCAGCGCAACCACTTGTTTTTCCTTCACGGTCAGGGCCACGCCATTGACCGCCAGCAAGCCGCCGAAGCGCATGCTCAAGTTTTCGACTTTCAGGATCTCGCGGCTCATTTGCGCAGCTCCATGTGTGGACGTTGCATGGGCAGCAGGCCTTGAGGACGCCAGATCATCATCAGCACCATCATGGCGCCGAACATCAACATGCGGTATTCGCTGAACTCACGCATCATTTCCGGCAGCAGGATCATCACGATCGCCGCGAGAATCACGCCCAACTGCGAGCCCATGCCACCCAGTACCACGATGGCGAGGATGATCGCCGACTCGATAAAGGTGAACGACTCCGGCGTCACCAGGCCTTGGCGAGCGGCGAAGAAGCTGCCGGCAAAACCGGCGAACGCGGCGCCCAGGGTGAACGCAGACAGCTTGATGATGGTCGGGTTCAGGCCCAGGGCCCGGCAGGCGATTTCATCTTCGCGCAGCGCTTCCCACGCACGGCCGATCGGCATGCGCAGCAGGCGGTTGATCACGAACAGTGCGGCCAGGGCCAGCAACAGCGCCACCAGGTACAGGAACACCACTTTGCTCACCGGGTTGTAGGCAATCCCGAAGTACTCGTGGAAGGTCTGCATGCCTTCGGCCGCGGAGCGCTCGAACGACAGCCCGAAGAACGTCGGCTTGGGAATGCTGCTGATGCCGTTGGGGCCACCGGTGATGTCGGTCAGGTTACGCAGGAACAGTCGGATGATTTCCCCGAAGCCCAGGGTCACGATGGCCAGGTAGTCACCGCGCAGACGCAGCACCGGGAAGCCCAGCAGGAAGCCGAACGTCGCCGCCGCCATGCCGGCCAGGGGCAGGCAGATCCAGAAGCTCCAGCCCAGGTAGTGCGAGAGCAGCGCATAGGTGTAGGCGCCCACGGCGTAGAAACCCACATAACCCAGGTCGAGCAGGCCGGCCAGACCGACCACGATGTTCAGGCCCAGGCCCAGCAACACGTAGATCAGGATCAGGGTGGCGATGTCGACCGCACCGCGCGAACCGAAGAACGGCCAGATCAGCGCGGCCACGATCAGGCCGATGATGATGTAGCGCTGGGTGCGCGGCAGGGTCAGGAATTGGCTGACCTTGGGCGATACCAGCGGGCCACGGTTGCCCTTGAACAACGCGCCGACCTGCCGGGTGAACAGCACGCGCAGGAACATCAGCACCGAACACAGGGCGATGATGGTCAGGGTCACGGGACCGGTGCCATGCACTTCCAGGTTGATGCCGACAATGCTCAGCTTGAGGCCGAGTACCGGGAACGCCACGGCCCAAACCAACAGGGCGCTGAAAAACGCCGATTTAAGATATCTGCTCATACTTTCTCAACCTCCGGACGGCCCAGGATGCCGGTCGGACGGAACAACAGCACCAGAACCAAAAGGCCGAACGCCACGACGTCCTTGTACTGGTCGCCGAAGATATCGGCGCCAAACGCTTCGGCCACACCCAGCACCAGCCCGCCGAGCATCGCGCCCGGAATGCTGCCGATGCCGCCCAATACCGCTGCGGTAAAGGCCTTGAGGCCGACCAGGAAACCGGCGTTGGGGTTGATCACGCCGTACTGCATGCTCAGCAACACGGCGGCGACGGCCGCCAGTGCGGCACCGATGACGAAGGTCAGGGCGATGATGTTGTTGGTGTTGATGCCCAGCAGGTTGGCCATCTTGATGTCTTCGGCGCAGGCCCGGCAGGCGCGCCCCAGACGGGAGCGGGAAATGAACAGGGTCAGGCCCAGCATGGCCACCAGGGTGACGACGAAGACCAGGATCTGCATGTACGAAATCAGCACTTCTTGTGCGCCGCCCGGGCCGAAGGAGAAGCTCCCCGGGATCAGGTTGGGAATGGACTTGTCCTTGGAGTCCTGGGACAGCAATACGGTGTTCTGCAGGAAAATCGACATGCCGATGGCGGAAATCAGCGGGATCAAACGGTTGCTGCCACGCAAGGGACGATAGGCAACCCGTTCGATACTGTAGCCATAGGCACTGGTTACGACGATCGACGCCAGGAACGCGGCGGTCATCAACAACGGCAGGGAGTGGATCCCCATCATGGCCAGCCCGGCAAGGGCAATGAAGGCCACGTAGGAACCAATCATGTAGACCTCGCCATGGGCGAAGTTGATCATTCCAATGATGCCGTAAACCATTGTGTAGCCAATGGCTATCAAGGCATAGGTGCTGCCAATGGTCAGGCCATTAACCAGCTGTTGGAAAAAATGATAGATCTCAGGCATTACAACGCTCCTAAAAACCCGATACGCATTTCACTGGTGGAGTCATGTTCCGGCCCTGCGCTGTGTTCTGTGAGCACATTTGCGCAAAGCGTTTGCCAGCGAACCGCTGGTGACGGTTTTAAGATTTTCAGGTGAGCCAGCGCCCGGATCGCGGGTGACAGGCCCATAAACCTCGTAAAACAAAGCCCACTGCTCTCACAGTGGGCTTGTTGACCAGTAACGCCTGGCTTACTGAGGGGAAACTTCGGTTTTCGGTTTGCCGAAGTGCCACTCGTAGACCACGAACTTGAAGTCCTTCAGGTCGCCCTTGGCGTCGAAGCTCAGATCGCCGGTAGGGGTCTTGAAGGTGCCCGCGTGGATAGCTTCGGCCACTTTGGCGGTGTCTTCGCTTTTCGCGGCTTTGATACCACCGGCGATGACTTCAATGGCCGAGTAGGCCGGGAACACGAACGGACCGGTTGGGTCCTGCTTGTTCTTGGCGAACTCTTCAACGATGGCTTTGTTGGCCGGGTCGGTGTCGAAGGATTTCGGCAGGGTCACCAGCAGGCCTTCGGAAGCGCCCTGAGCGATTTGCGAGATGGAGTCGTTGCCGACGCCTTCTGGGCCCATGAACTTGGCGTTCAGGCCTTTTTCCTTGGCTTGGCGCAGGATCAGGCCCAGCTCAGGGTGGTAGCCGCCGTAGTAGACGAAGTCGACGTTGGCTTGCTTGAGTTTCTGGATGATCGAGGAGAAGTCCTTGTCACCGGCGTTCAGGCCTTCGAAAACGGCAACCTTGGTGCCTTTCTTCTCGAGGGTCTGTTTAACGGCAGTGGCGATGCCTTCACCGTATTGCTGCTTGTCGTGCAGCACGGCAACGATCTTCGGTTTCACGTGGTCGGCGATGTAGTTGCCGGCCGCTGGGCCCTGGGCGCTGTCCAGGCCGATGGTGCGGAAGATCAGCTTGTAGCCACGGGCGGTGATTTCCGGGCTGGTGGCTGCCGGGGTAATCATGATCACGCCTTCGTCTTCATAAATGTCGGACGCGGGCTGAGTGGAGCTGGAGCAGAGGTGACCGACCACGAACTTGACGCCGTCGTTGACCACTTTGTTGGCGACGGCCACGGCTTGCTTGGGATCGCAGGCGTCGTCGTATTCCTTGGCTTCGAGCATTTTGCCATCGACGCCGCCTTTGGCGTTGATGTCGGCGATCGCTTGCTTGGCACCCATGAACTGCATGTCGCCATATTGTGTGACAGGGCCGGTTTTAGGCCCGGCGATGCCGATCTTGATGGTATCGGCTGCGAACGAATGGCTGGCAACCCCGGCCAGGACCATAGCGGCAAACAGTTTGGAAATCTGCTTAGTAGCCTTATTCATAGTGCTCCACTCTTACTGTTGTCTTTTTTATAGTTCTAGCGGCCTTGTGAGCTGCAGAACCGGATCAGATATCTTGAATATCCCCCCGGCAGTGCCCTGGCAACTGTACCGGTACAGTGTAGAGCGCCGGTTGATCGCTTGAAAAGCTGGCTGCTGGGGGCAATACCCGGGCGTGTCGCTTAAATGAAAGAAAAAGACAGAATTGCGCCGGGACGCTGCCGCAGTGGCGGACAATCCGTGGCTTTCCTGACGCTTTCAATCGCTCACTCATTTGCAACTGGGTTTTTCTACGAGAGACACGACGTTATGATTGCGCCGATTTTTTCCCAAGGTGAATCCCCATGACGCAAGAACCTAGCACCCTCTATGCCAAGCTGCTCGGTGAAACCGCCGAAATCTCCTGGAAGGAGCTCGAACCGTTCTTTGCCAAGGGTGCCCTATTGTGGGTCGACGCCGGCCTGGATTTGATCGAGGCGGCCGAAGGCATGGCCGAGGATCAGCGCGATAAAGTCGCTGCCTGGCTGGCCTCGGGGAGCCTGGGCGAAGTGTCTGCGACGCGGGCATTGGACCTGCTGGAGCGTGATCCGAGCCTGTGGGCGGTGGTGGTTTCGCCGTGGATTCTGATCCAGGAAAGGGCAGCGTAAGAAAAGCCTGCACGAAAATGGTGCGCAGTTTGCGCCGCTGCAAGTGTGTAGCGGAGTAACCGCTGATGCGGTGATGGCATCTTGCCGTGGAGAAAGGTCACAGCTGAGGGTGACGTGCGCGTCACGGGAACAGTTTTGCCGACGGCGAAATGCCCGGGGAATTGTTTCTTGGTGTTAGCAGATCGCTGTGGCGAGGGAGCGTGCTCCCTCGCCACAGACAACTAGGCGGTTTTGCCGGTATGGTTGTTCAACGAAATAATCTTCGTCTTGCCGATCCGATGACGGTAAATCTCACGCAAGTACTTGATCGCCTTCTTCACGCAATCCCGTGACAGGCGAATGTCATTGATCGAGACAAACTTATCTTTGTCATTGATCAACTCACGGTACTTCTTCTCATACATCGGCTTGATCGCGTACCAGTTGGTGTCGAGGATCTTCGCTGGGTTTTCAAACTCATTGAGCAGTTCGTCGATACGCTCTTCGTCGAAATCCTCGTGGATGATGAAGTCCAGGATCGAGTTGTCCAGCGTGTCGTCGAAACGGTACGGGTTGCGCGCAAAGCAGCGTTTGATGAACGCCACGATCAGCGTCAGGAAATCATCCGACAGGCACGGGCTCTTGGCGATCAGGGTGGTCAGCGACAGGTTGGCCGACGCGCCGATCACCAGGGCGTAGCGCTTGAGCGTGGTGTTGGGGAACAGGCTGTTGAGGTGGGTCTTGAGGCGGTTCAGGTCCATGTAGGACAGTTTGTAGTCCTTGGGCAGCGACACGATCGACACCACCGACGAGCAGTTCTTGAAGAAGTGCAGGTCGTGCAGCGCCGCCGCGTCATAGCCGGAGTTCTTGTACTGCTCCAGGGAAGCCTTGTAGCGCTTGGACTCGATCGGCAGCAGGCTGATGCCTTCGATGGCCTGGGTGACTTTGTTGAAGTGCGGCAGGTCGATGG
The DNA here is from genome assembly GCF_014889455.1 of Pseudomonas sp. K8. NCBI lineage: Bacteria > Pseudomonadati > Pseudomonadota > Gammaproteobacteria > Pseudomonadales > Pseudomonadaceae > Pseudomonas > Pseudomonas sp. K8. Next base: position 29,347 of record NZ_VJWO01000004.1, on the reverse strand, counting down.
AGCGGAAGAACAGGTCGTCGATGTTCAGGCGCTGCGGCTCTTTGTCGAACACCTTGAACTTGTCACCCGACGGCGCCGGGGTTTCCGGGACCACCGATTCGGCGTAGGCAATCGCCACCGGGCCGGCCAGGCTCATGAACAGGTCGTTGGCATCCAGGCGGATGGTTTCGCCGATGTCGATACCGGCGCGACGGAAGTAGTTTTGGTCGTAGTCGGTGGTGACCGCCTGGGCGGTAAGAATGTTGAAGATTTGCTGCGAAATATACTGGTTGGCGTGCTTTTCCATGGCATTGACATCAATGTTCTGGATATTGCCGTCATCGCTCTCTTCGGCGTAACGCATGATGTCGTTGGAGATCAGCATCATCGCGTTCCACGGGCGGATACGGCCCTTGACGCTGGCTTCGCTGCTGTCTTCATTGGCGAAGTTGTACGAGAAATCCCATTCTTCCGACAGATACTTGCAGAGCAGCCGCCCGGCGTTGATGTGCAGCGCCTCGGACATTTCGCTGCGGTGGTCGGAGATGTTCGGCAGCACGCAGATGCCGCTGGTGAAGATCGGTTCGAAGACGAAGGCATGGCCGCTTTTGCTGTCGTGCTCGTCGGCCGGCTTGGTGTCGAACGTCTTGTTCATGTATGAATGCTGCTGGGCCAGGCCGAATTCCGACGCCATGCCCGAGCCGGTGCCGCCGCCGGCGCTGAAGATCGAGAAATACAGGCGCGACTGGTTGGCCTTGATGCCGCAGGAGTCGATCAGGTACGAATGGATCATCTTCCAGTCGGGGCTGGAAAAACGCTGGGTGTCTTTATTGAGGATGATCTTGGCCAGGTACTGGCCGAGGATCGGCGCGTTACCGGCGCCACCGGCATGGACTTCCGAGAGGTCCATGATTTTCATCTTGCTGTAATCGCGCAGGAAGCCGCTTTTTTCGCCCTTGCGCGAGAATCGGATGCGCCCGGCGATGTCTTTGTCCAAGTCGCCCAGCATCACCAGCGGCTCCACCAGGAACACCGGTTTGCTGGCCTTGCCGACGCCCAGGCGCAGGTTGTTGCGAATCCATTGGGCGGGGCTGTAGCCCTTGTCTGTCGACTTGTCTTCGGTACTGAATTCGTTCAGGTAGAACTTGCGTGCGTTATAGACCAGCTCGGCCACGTCCAGCGCAATGTTCGAACCGCAGCGGCCCAGGCCGATCAGGCACACCGAGGGGAATTCCTGTTCGCTGTGCGGCTCGCCATCGACTTCCTGATGGGGCAGGCGCGGGAACACCATGTCGCGCAGGCCGTCGAGGTTGTCGAGGATGCGGTCGGTATTGGTCTCGGTGAAGTACAGGTATTGCTGGGTCGCCAGTGGACGGGGGCTGCTCAATGACTTCGAACCTGAAGGTTTTTCCGCAGGAGCTGTCGGCAACACATCGGAGACCACGGTGGCAGAGTTATTTTTAGAAGTCATTGTGCGCCATGTACCTGGGCGGATGGCTGTGAAATGTTAAAAAGCCATCACTGAGTGGGAGTTCGCGACTTTACAGTGCGTTCGGGTCCGGGGCGATAGGTTTAACCCTAGCGTTTCAAGGGGAAATCCCGGCCCGACTCTGATGAATCGGCCGTTTACCGGCATTCTTTAGATAAATGATGGCGAAATGCCAAAGATTCGGCGTCAGCGAATTGCTCTGGCAGGCAAGTGGGCGCCGCTACGGGCAGCGGAAATGTTCATGATCGCGCTGGCGGGCAGCTCACCCGGACCGACATCACGGCCCTGTTGGCGGCTAAGCGCTGATGGGCAGGTCCAGCTCGAAAGGCGGTGGCTCCAGCGGCGCCAGACCAAATGCTGCGCGCGCGGCATCGCAATCGGTGTTTTGCACACCTTGGCTCCAGGAGGAGTCGAACTCGCGGCACACGCTGGAGCGTTGCTCATAGATCGTGCAATGAGTGCCTTTGCCCACTTCGCCCTCAAGGCTGCAGCAGCGCGCGGGTTTCTGGTCGGTCCCGATCATCGCCACGCGTGTGGGGTTGATCTGCACCACCAGGTCATCGGGCACCGTGCCCCCCGACGAGGCGCACTCACCCCAGAAGAAAGACACACGGAAGTGTGAACAGCAGGCACCGCAATTCAGACACGGACTGGCTTCGGACATGGGCGTCTTCGATAAGGAAAGTAAGAAGGGTTGCGACAGGAAGGCTCGCCATTCTAATCGCGCCATGGCCGTTGGGAAGAGCAGGGCACACTTATATTTTTCGTAGGGAAAGTCCCGTAGTTTCGGGTGAAATCATGCCCTATCAGCGTTACGAATCATTACAGACAAGCGTCGCCGGCCTGACTATGTTGCAGATACCTGAGCAGGATGCATCGGGCATCGCAGCTCTCATAACAATAAAAGAGACGGACCCATGCAGAACTCGACCCAAGCGGCGAATGCCTGGCGCATTCTGTTCCTGCTGTTCCTCGCCAACCTGTTCAACTTTTTCGACCGCACCATTCCGGCGATCATCATCGAGCCGATCCGCATGGAATGGCACCTGAGCGACTTTCAGCTGGGCATCATCGGCACCGCCTTCACCATCGTCTACGCCATTGCCGGCCTGCCGCTCGGGCGCCTGGCCGATACCGGTTCGCGCAGCAAACTCATGGGGTGGGGCCTGTTCGCGTGGAGCGGGTTGACGGCGATCAACGGCATGGTCGGCAGTTTCTGGACGTTCCTGTTGGTGCGTATGGGCATCGGCATCGGCGAAGCCAGCTACGCGCCGGCGGCCAACTCGCTGATTGGCGACCTGTTCCCGGCCCACCGCCGTGCGCGGGCCATGGGCATTTTCATGCTGGGTCTGCCGTTGGGCCTGTTGCTGGCGTTCTTTACCATTGGCGCGATGGTCAAAGCGTTCGACAGCTGGCGCGCGCCGTTCTTTATCGCGGCCGTGCCGGGGCTGATCCTCGCGGTCTTCATGTTCTTTATCAAAGAACCCAAGCGCGGCGCGGCAGAAACCGTGCAAGTCTCCCAGGAACGCGTCGACCGCCCGATCCGCCGCGTGCTGGCGGTGCCGACCTTTCTCTGGTTGGTGCTGGCCGGGCTGTGCTTCAACTTCGCGACTTATGCGTGTAACTCGTTCCTGGTGCCGATGCTGCAGCGCTATTTCCTGATGCCGTTGCAGGACGCGGCGGTTGCCACCGGGGTGATCGTCGGGTTGACCGGGCTGGTCGGCCTGACGTTGGGCGGCTGGGTTGCCGACAAGATCCATCAACGGGTTGCCAATGGCCGCCTGTTGTTTGCCGCGTTCAGCCTGATCATTTCCACCGTCACCACCGCCTGGGCCTTGCACGCCGGGCGTATCGAGATCGGTGTGTTTGTCGCGCTGTTCAGTGTGGGTTGGTTGTTTGCCTACAACTTCTACACCTGTGTGTACACGGCGATCCAGGACGTGGTCGAGCCGCGCCTGCGGGCCACGGCGATGGCGCTGTTCTTTGCCGGCCTGTACTTGCTGGGCGGCGGCATGGGGCCAGTGGTGGTGGGGGGCTTGTCCGATCACTTTGCCCATTCGGCGATGTATGCCGCCGGGGCGGAGCAGATGACCGAGGCCTATAAAGCGGTGGGGTTGCATGACGCCATGTACCTGATTCCGGTGGCGCTGTTCTTGACCATGCTGTTTCTGTTTCAGGCGTCGCGCAGTTTTGTGCGGGATGCCAATCGGATGAAAGACGGGCTGGTGGCGGTGGAGGTGGCGGTGCCGGCTGCTGCTGCGACGGCTTGAGATCGTGTTGACGCCATCGGGAGCAAGCTCCCTCCCACACTGGAACTGCATTCCAAGTGTGGGAGGGAGCTTGCTCCCGATGAGGCCATGACTGGCGAAGACCTTCTTCAGTGAATAAAAAAGGCCCGCATTGCGCGGGCCTTCTTTTTAGCTGAGCAACGCAGCAATCAACCCGCCACCAACACCCGGATCGCTTCCAGGCGCAGGGCGGCTTTGTCGAGCATGGCCAGGCCTTGCTCGCGCTGTTGGCGCAGGGCAACCAGTTCGCTGTCGCGCACGGTCGGGTTGACCGCTTGCAACGCGGTCAGGCGCGCCAGTTCTTCGTCGGTGTCGGCTGCCAGGCGACGCTTGGCCTCGGCCACGCGCTCGGCATGGCGCGGGGTGATCTTCTCTTCGCCGGCGTTGATGCGTGGCGTCAGCTGGTCGCGCTGGGCCTGGACGAACTTGTTGGCGCTGGCCCGTGGCACGCTTTCCAGCTGGTCGTTCAAGGTTTCGAACGACACGCGGCCGGACAGGTCGTTGCCGTTGGCGTCCAGCAGGCAGCGCAGGGCGGCCGGCGGCAGGTAGCGGCCCAGTTGCAGCGAACGCGGGGCAACCACTTCGCTGACGTAGAGCAGCTCCAGCAACACGGTGCCGGGCTTGAGCGCCTTGTTCTTGATCAGCGCGACGGCGGTGTTGCCCATGGAACCGGACAGCACCAGGTCCATGCCGCCCTGCACCATCGGGTGTTCCCAGGTGATGAACTGCATGTCTTCACGCGACAGCGCCTGGTTACGGTCGTAGGTGATGGTCACCCCTTCGTCGTCGCCCAGGGGGAAGCTGGCGTCGAGCATTTTTTCGCTGGGCTTGAGGATCAGCGCGTTTTCCGAATGGTCTTCGCTGTCGATACCAAACGCATCGAACAGGGTTTCCATATAGATCGGCAGGGCGAACTGGTCGTCTTGCTCGAGGATGTCTTCCACCAGCGCATCGCCTTCACCCGCGCCGCCGGAGTTGAGCTCCAGCAGACGGTCGCGGCCGGTGTGCAGTTCCTGTTCCAGGCGCTCGCGCTCGGCACGGGCTTCGTCGATCAGGGCTTGCCACTCGCCGTCGTCGGCGTTTTCCAGCAGCGGCAGCAGGCGTGGGCCGAACTGATGCTGCAAGGCGTTGCCGGTCGGGCAGGTGTTGAGGAACGCATTCAGCGCTTCGTGGTACCACTGGAACAGGCGCTCTTGCGGGCTGGTTTCCAGGTACGGCACGTGCAGTTCGATCACATGTTTCTGGCCGATCCGGTCCAGACGGCCGATCCGCTGTTCCAGCAGGTCGGGGTGGGACGGCAGATCGAACAGCACCAGGTGGTGGGAAAACTGGAAGTTGCGGCCTTCGCTGCCGATTTCCGAACAGATCAGCACCTGGGCGCCGAATTCTTCATCGGCGAAGTAGGCGGCGGCGCGGTCACGTTCGAGGATGTTCATGCCTTCATGGAACACCGTGGCCGGGATGCCGGAGCGCACGCGCAGGGCGTCTTCCAGGTCCATCGCGGTTTCGGCGTGGGCGCAGATCACCAGGACCTTGGTGCGCTTGAGCATTTTCAGCTGGTCGATCAGCCATTCAACCCGTGGGTCGAAGCGCCACCAGCGATTGTCTTCCTCGATATCCGGCTGCGACTGGAAGCTGACTTCCGGGTACAGCTCGGCATGTTCGCCCAGCGGCAATTCGAGGTATTCGTCCGGGTTCGGCAGCGGGTAGGCGTGCAGCTTGCGCTCCGGGAAGCCCTGCACCGCGGCGCGGGTGTTGCGGAACAGTACGCGGCCGGTGCCGTGGCGGTCGAGCAGCTCGCGCACCAGGCGCGCGCTGGCTTCGGTGTCGCCATCGTTGACGGCGGTGAGCAGCGCTTCACCTTCGTTGCCGAGGAAACCCTGGATGGTGGTGTGCGCGGCCGGGGAGAGACGGCCCTTGTCCAGCAGTTCCTGCACCGCTTCGGCCACCGGGCGATAGTTCTCGCTTTCGGCGCGGAACGCTGGCAGGTCGTGGAAACGGTTCGGGTCCAGCAGGCGCAGGCGCGCGAAGTGGCTGTCCTGGCCCAGTTGTTCCGGGGTGGCGGTGAGCAGCAGCACGCCCGGGATGACCTCGGCCAGCTGTTCGACCAGCGAGTACTCGGCGCTGGCGTTGTCTTCATGCCAGACAAGGTGGTGGGCTTCGTCGACCACCATCAGGTCCCAGCCGGCGGCGAACAGTGCGTCCTGGGCCTTCTCGTCGTCCACCAGCCACTCCAGGGCCACCAGGGCCAGCTGGGTGTCTTCGAACGGGTTGGCGGCATCGCTTTCGATGAAGCGTTCTTCGTCGAACAGCGCCACTTGCAGGTTGAAGCGCCGGCGCATTTCCACCAGCCATTGGTGCTGCAGGTTTTCCGGAACCAGGATCAGCACGCGGTTGGCGCGCCCGGACAGCAACTGGCGATGGATCACCAGGCCGGCTTCGATGGTCTTGCCCAGGCCCACTTCGTCGGCCAGCAATACCCGTGGCGCGATACGGTCGGCGACTTCACGGGCGATGTGCAACTGGTGGGCAATCGGTTGCGCACGCACGCCGCCCAGGCCCCACAGCGAAGATTGCAACTGGCGGCTGGTGTGTTCCAGGGTGTGATAGCGCAGCGAGAACCAGGCCAGCGGGTCGATCTGCCCGGCGAACAGACGGTCGCTGGCCAGGCGGAACTGGATGAAGTTCGACAGTTGGGTTTCCGGCAGGGTGACCTGCTCGTTCTGCCCATTGAGGCCGTGGTAGACCAGCAGGCCGTCGATGTCGTCGACTTCTTGCACGGTCATTTTCCAGCCTTCGAAATGGGTGATGCTGTCGCCCGGCGAGAACCTCACGCGGGTGAGGGGCGCATTCCGTAGCGCATACTGGCGCGTGTCGCCAGTGGCCGGATAGAGCACGGTCAGCAAGCGGCCGTCCTGTGCCAGAACGGTGCCTAAACCCAGCTCTGCTTCGCTGTCACTAATCCAGCGTTGCCCCGGTTGATACTGCTGCGCCATGCTGCCTGACTCCCGCCGTGAAAAAGCCGACTATCTTAACGGAACAAGGCCCTCATCCAAAGGACTCTGACAAAAACTACGCGGTTTGCGCCGTGCATCGAATGTTGAGTCGACAGATGGCGGGCACTTGTGAGTGTCGACTGGGTCACAGGTTGGCAAGCCTGCGCTCAAGTCCGCCCGCCGCCCGCCGACAGCCTGCTGACAGGAGAACAACTATTATGCTGCCACCTATGCTGCCCGTCAGCGTTGTGCCGGTCACGTCGCAACTCGACCCGGTGCGTCAAAAACCCGATATTCCGCCCGTGGTGCCCGTACAAGCGAGTTCCAACGAGAGCACGATCGACCTGAAAAAAGGCGATGCCGAGCAGTCGACGTTTTTGCTGCGCGAGGAGCAACGTCGCCAGCAGGAGCAGCAGAAACGCCGGCGTGAAGCCGATGACGACCCGGAGGCGCACTTGGCGATCCCGGGCGACGAGCTCAACGCCGATAACACCGTGCCCGTGGCGCCGTTGATCGAAGACGCGCCGCGCCAGGGGTTGTGGGTGGACGTCGAGGTTTAATCGCGCAGTTCGCGCAAGGCCGCCATCAGCCGTTCAATGTCCTGATCGGTGTTGAGCGGGCTGACGGAGATTCGCGCAATGCTGGCCAGGCCTCGTGCCTGCATATCCAGTGGGGTATACGCCACATCGTTGGCGCCGATATTGATGCGCTTGAGCTCCAGGCGACGTTTGAGCTCGAAGGCGTCCCAGCCGGTGAGGTTGAAGGCGATCAAGCCTGAGTGGCTGGTGCCCAAGTCATGCAGGGAGATTCCCGGAGTCTGACGCAACGTTTCGCGGATTCGCTCGCTGGTCTGCCGGACCCGGTCCCACACCCGCTCAATCCCCAGTTGATTGAGTTCCTGCAACGCATTGCCCAAACCTGCGAATAAGGCGTAGGACGTTTCGCTGGTTTCAAAGCGTCGGGCATCGTTGCGCAGGCCGAACCCCTGGGCGCTCCACGGCGCTGAAAACACATCGCGCTGCGCAGGGTTCAACCGCGCCAGAAAGTCCGGCCGCACGTACAGCAGCGCCGTGCCCCGCGGCCCGCGCAGGTGCTTGCGGCCCGCCGACTTGAGCACGTCGCAGTGCAGCGCCTGCACATTCACCGGCACCTGGCCGACCGCCTGGCCGGCATCGATGAAGTAGGGGATGCCATGCCGCCTGGCCACTTCACCAATCGCCTGGGCGGGGTTGATCAGGCCGCCATTGGCGGGGAGCCAGGTCAGGTCGATCAGTTTCACGCTTGCGTCGATCATCGCTTCCAGGGCTACCGGGCAGACTGCACCGGTTTCATCGCAGGGGATCACCTCGATTCGCGCACCGGCCTGCACCGCCAGTTCCATGCTCGCCAGGTTGCCGCCCCATTCGTGGCGCCCCACCAGAATCCTGTCGCCCGGCTGCCACCGGCCCAGCGCCTGGAACGCCAGGCTCCAGGCGGTCGAGCCGCTGCTGGCAAAGGCAATCGACGCGGTGGGTGCATTGAGCAACTGGCCGGCGGCGCGGCGGGCTTTTTCCACCAGGATGGTGCCATGCTCACTGGCCTCCATCGGGCCGTCGCACGCTTCGCGTTGCAGTTGCTCGATGATGGTGTCGAGGGTCGCCTGGCTCGGCAATGCAGCACCGGCCGTGTTGAAGTGTACGAGCCCGGACCGACAACCCGGCGTGGCCTCGCGCAGGCGCTGGACGTCGAGCGGGCTCATGGCTGCAGCTCGAACACGGCGTCGACTTCCACCGCCACGCCCCCCGGCAGGCTGGACACACCGACAGCCGTGCGTACATGCCGGCCTTTGTCACCGAGGGATTCGCCCAGGCGGCCGACATAGGCCGGTTTGCCGCCCAGCAACGGGATTTGCCCGGAGATAAACAACGGATTTCGGCTGATCACATGGTTGATGTAATTGGCAATCGGCTGGCTGGGCGTCGGCAGCGTGAGGCCGAGGGCCTGCACGCGTTGGCGGATGGAATCACGCATGTTGAATCCTCTGGGTTGAGAGGTTTCAGCATGTTGATCAAGGTGATGGACGACAAACGCATAGATATCATCCGACGTATCTAAATAACTCACGCGTCGGCGCAGGCAGCCTTCAACCACGCGCTGAAACATTCGGCCGCCGCGCTGGCGGGGCCTTGGGGCGCGATCAGCCAGTAGCCGATTTCGCTGCGATACGGCGGCCAGTCGAAGGCTTCTACCAGGCTGCCGTCCTGGAGCCGGCGCTCGATCAAGCGGTGACGGCCCATGGCGATACCTTGGCCGGCCACGGCGGCTTCGACCACGATGTTGTAGTCATGCAGCACCACGCGCGGATGCGGGCTGAGGTCGACTTGATAATGGCCGGACCAATCCGTCCATTCGAACGGGCGGTGCGAGGTGGCCATCAGCAGAGCGCCGTTGTGCTGCCGGCTGGCCTTGAACGCCGGGCTGCACATGGGGGAGAGCACTTCCGGCATCAGCCGCGTGGCTTGCACGTCGGGCCAGTCGCCCTTGCCATAGCGGATGGCCAGGTCGACCTCGGCCGCCGCGACGTTCGCCAGTTGAATCGCTGGCACCAGCTCCACCTGGATCTGCGGGTAGCGTTGCAGAAAACCGGCCAGGCGCGGCGCCAGCCATAAGGTGGCAAAGGACGCGAGCAAGCCGATGCGCAACACCGTGACGCTGGACGCCACCCGTTGGCTGCGGGTGGCGGCGGCGATCAGGTCGAGGGCAGGGCGGATTTGCTCGTAGTAGTGTTGGCCGTCTGCGGTCAGATCAATCGCGCGGGTGCGTCGGACAAATAGTGGTTTGCCCAGGTACTGTTCGAGCTTGTGTACCTGGTGGCTGAGCGCGCTCTGGGTCACTGACAACTCATGGGCCGCCTTGATAAAGCTCAAGTGCCGCGCCACGGCCTCGAAGGCGCGCAGGGCCAGCAACGGCGGAAGGTCCTTGTGCAGTGCCACCTGTGTGCGCCTCTTGGGTAAGGGGGAAGTGTCGATTTTGGGCGATGACCTGCATTTTGTCGCCCGCTGATTTGCTGTCGGGCAAGTGAGGCCGCATTATTAAGCGATCCCCGCCACGACGTAAGCCAAGCCATGAGTGATGACGACAAACTGATCGACCTGAACGCCGAACGCGCTAAACGGGTGCATGACCTCAACGACAAACGTCTGAATGAGGTTCGCCAGGCGTTTGAACAGGCGATGCCGCTCGGAAAAGTTAAGAAAAAACCGAAAAACAAACCGAAAAAGCGTTGAAACAGCCTGCATCTATTGATGCAGGTCAGTTATTTCCCTTCTTTACGCCCCGTCGTGGGCGACATTGATCCTCGTCAATTTCCCAACCCGCCTTCTCCTTTAACTTAGCCCTATCGCAACAAGGCAACAGCAGGAGGCCAGTCATGTTTTTCGATAATGTGGTGTTTGCCGGAGTGCTGACAGTTGGCCTCATGGTGCTGTTCTTCGTAGGGTTTGGATTTTTTATCTGGAGAGACGCGAACAAGCGTAAAAAACCATAGGTTTTTCCAGGTTACATGAGCACGCAAGGCATTTTGGGCGACTTCGGTCGCCCTTTTTTTTGCCCGCGATTTAATCAACACCGCTCTCACTTCTGAACGGCGTTCGGCTTGAGATCGACCGCATAAAAAAAGGTGCGACCCTCGCGGATCGCACCTTTGTCATGGCCAGCGGGCTATCAGCTGCCCAGCGCCTTGGACGCCATCCAGAACAACCCGGCCGACAGGCCTACGGTCGCCGGCAGGGTCAATACCCAGGCCATCAGGATGGTCTTCACCGTGCCGCCTTGCAGGCCGCTCTTGTTGGCAACCATGGTGCCGGCAACACCGGACGACAACACGTGGGTGGTCGATACCGGCAGGCTGAAGATGTTGGCCAGAGCGATCATGCTGGCGGTGGTGATTTGCGCTGACATGCCTTGGGCATAGGTCATGCCCTGCTTGCCGATCTTCTCGCCGATGGTCAGTACCACGCGCTTCCAGCCGACCATGGTGCCCAGGCCCAGGGCGAGTGCGACCGCGATAATCACCCAGAACGGTGCGTATTCGGTGGTGGCGGTCAGGTCTTTGCGCAGCTTGTCGAGGTCGGATTTCTCACGGGCGTCCAGGCCTGGCAGCTTGCCGACTTTCTTCGCGGTGTCGTCCAGGCACAGCAGGTAGCGGCGTACCTCGATGCGCTGGTCGGACGTCAACGAATGGTAGTCGGAAACACCTTTCAAGGTGTCGAGCAGCGCGTTGATGGTCGGTTCAGTCTGCTGTGGGTTGCAGCGGAACTTGCCCGGCAGGTCGTCCTTCACGCTTTTGCCCAGAGCCAGGAATTCGCCCAGGGTTACTTGATTGCGCTGGTAGAACTGGTTCAGGTGCAGGGTGGCGTCGCGGGTACGCTCGATCTGGTAAGTGGTGCTGCCCAGGTCGAGAACGAACTGCGCCGGCACGATACCGATCAGCACCAGCATGATCAGGCCGATACCTTTTTGCCCATCGTTGGAGCCGTGGACGAAACTCACGGCCATGGCGGAAATCACCAGAACCAAGCGGTTCCAGAACGGCGGGCGCTTCTTCTCGTCGACCTTGCGGCGCTCGTCCGGAGTTTTATGCATCTTGGACAGCGGACGCCACCACTTCAGGCTGATCAGCAACAGGGCTGCGACCAGAAAGCCGGCCATGGGCGAGAACACCAGGGACGCACCGATATCGATAGCCTTCTGCCAGTTCACCCCGTCAGCCAGGGGAATGTCGTTGATCAGCGCATTCGCGAGGCCGACACCCAGGATCGAGCCGATCAGGGTGTGAGAGCTGGAGGCGGGAATACCGAAGTACCAGGTGCCCAGGTTCCAGGTGATCGCCGCGGCCAATAATGAGAAGACCATCGCCAGACCATGGCCGGTGTTCACATTGATCAGCAATTCCACCGGCAGCAAATGCACGATGGCGTAGGCGACACCGACACCGCCGAGCAATACGCCGAGGAAGTTGAACAACCCGGAGAAGAACACGGCCAGATGCGGCGGCATGGCTTTGGTATAGATGACTGTGGCCACCGCGTTAGCGGTGTCATGAAAGCCATTGATGAACTCGAAGGCGAGGACAAAGGCCAGGGCGAGCAGCAGGCTCACGAGAACCCAAGCATCCAGTCCGCTGAATAAATCGATCATGAAGGTTTTCTGACCCGGTCGTAAGGGGGCGCGATTATGCCAGAAAACCTCGGTAATCGATGCACTAGCTGCTCATCGGTAACAATCTTCATTGAAAAAAAGCCGGGCAGCAGCGCGCATCCCAGGGTTTTCGGGGGCTCGGCAAGTCTTTGATTTACAAAGCGCGGCGTCGTAGAGGTGGGTTTTTGTCACCTAAACGTCATCTCTGAAACATTTGTACGAAATTTCGTTGGTCGCAGCAGGACGCTGAATAATTGACCCACGAGCGAGGTGCCCTCCGCCGGCGGTGAGCCGGCGGAGACAGCAGAACCCGTTGGACTCAAACCTTGATGCTTATGGCTCTTCGGTTTTGAGTTCCTGTTCAATCTTTTGGATCTCCTGGGCAAAGGCCTGATCGAGCAGACTCGCTCGTTTGCGCCATGGCTTGCGCTCTGGTTCAGGCTGAGCGGCGTAGGTGGTGACTTCCCCGCCGTATACGTCCTTGTAACGTTGCTCCTGGCGCTCAAGTTCCGCGCGCAGTTCATCTTTCGTCACAGTGTTACCTAATTTGAGTTGAGTTTAATTAACGTGCAGTGCTACACCCGAACATTGCCCTCGGCATGTTTTAAGTTGAGCAGGTGAACCCTTCAACTTTAGACGAATTGCCAGCGGTGACTTCCTTGAACCGGTATTTATAAACGGCAGCATAATCAACATACGATGCCGGGCGAGCTCCCATCCCGATATGGATATCGGGCTGACCTCTGCACAGGTTGCATTATAGCGACGCATTTTAATAACACTATCATCATAAAGTTAAAAAGCGTCAACGTTGTGTGAGGCTTTTGTTACATGCACGCGTCAGTCCTGGTTGGGAAGTGGCCGGCATAAATGCCGGCGTAAGCCCAATGCTGTCATGCAATCCGGTTTTTATGATCGCGCCGGCAAAATTGCGATAATCGCATGATCGTCCGATAATCGCCCAACGTTGCTGGCTCAACCTTGTGTCTCCCGGTCGGGGCGGCTTTCAATAGGGAGCAACCTTTGCGGTTGCCGATAAGCGCCAGCGGTTGAAAATAATAAAGAGGACCTTGAAATGAACGATCAATTGCGCAACTCCTTTGTGTCAGCGGCGCCGCCGATCGTGGCTTCACCGGCCAAACGCATCCAGGCATTCACCGGTGATCCGGACTTCATGACCTCCCTGGCCCGTGGCCTGGCCGTGGTGCAGGCGTTCCAGGAACGCAAGCGTCACTTGACCATCGCCCAAATCAGCCACCGTACCGAAATCCCCCGCGCCGCCGTGCGCCGTTGCCTGCACACCTTGATCAAGCTCGGCTACGCCACCACTGACGGGCGCACCTATTCGCTGTTGCCCAAGGTGCTGACCCTCGGGCATGCCTATCTGTCCTCGACGCCGTTGGCGGTCTCCGCTCAACCGTACCTGGACCGTATGAGCGAGCAGCTTCACGAAGCCTGCAACATGGCCACCCTGGAAGGCGACGACATCCTCTATATCGCCCGGTCGGCCACCACACAGCGCCTGATTTCCGTGGACCTCTCGGTAGGCGGGCGCTTGCCGGCGTACTGCACTTCCATGGGCCGCATCCTGCTGGCGGCGCTGGACGATGCGTCGCTGCAGGACTACCTCGACCACGCCGACCTGCAAACCAAGACCAGCCGCACCCTTACCACGCCCGAAGCCTTGTTCGAGTGTCTGCAACACGTGCGCCAGCAGGGCTGGTGCATCGTCGATCAGGAGTTGGAACAAGGCCTGCGTTCCATTGCGGTGCCGGTGTATGACGCGTCCGGCCAGGTGCTGGCGGCGCTCAACGTGAGTACCCATGCCGGTCGTGTCAGCCGTAGCGAACTGGAGCAGCGCTTCCTGCCGAGCATGCTCAGCGCCAGCCGTGAGTTGAGTGCGCAACTGTTTGCCTAAGCTGTTCGGTGACCGCACAGATCCCGGTTCGATCAATTGACGTTGTTTCCCCTGGGTTATTACTGTGCGGCAGCGCTCTGAGCGCCGCCCAATAATAATGACGACCCCAGGTCGTTGGCCCGCCATCGGTGTGGAATAACAATAATGAATCAACCTTCTGTCGCTACCACCCTGGACGTGCAGTCCTTCATCAACGCCCAGCCACTGTCACGCTATCAGTGGCGTGTGGTGATCCTGTGTTTCCTGATTGTCTTTCTCGATGGTCTCGACACCGCCGCCATGGGCTTCATCGCGCCCGCGCTGTCCCAGGACTGGGGCATTGACCGCGCCAGCCTCGGCCCGGTGATGAGCGCCGCGCTGATCGGCATGGTATTCGGCGCCCTGGGTTCCGGCCCGCTGGCGGACCGTTTCGGGCGCAAAGTGGTATTGGTGAGTGCGGTGCTGGTGTTTGGCGCCTTCAGCCTGGCCTCGGCCTACAGCAGCAACGTCGATCAGTTGCTGGTGTTGCGCTTCCTCACCGGGCTGGGGTTGGGCGCCGGTATGCCGAATGCCACCACGCTGCTGTCCGAATACACCCCCGAACGCCATAAATCGCTGCTGGTGACCAGCATGTTCTGCGGTTTCAACCTGGGCATGGCCGGTGGCGGGTTTATCTCGGCCAAATTGATCCCGGCATTCGGTTGGCACAGCTTGCTACTCATCGGCGGTATTTTGCCGTTGATCCTCGCGGTGGTGTTGTGGGGATGGCTGCCGGAATCGGCGCGCTACCTGGTGGTGCGCAACCGCGGCACCGACAAGGTGCGCAAAGCCTTGTCACCCATCGAGCCCGGCATCGTCGCCCAAGCCAGCGGTTTCAGCGTGCCCGAGCAAAAAACCGTGAAGGCGCGCAACGTATTCGCGGTGATCTTCTCCGGCACCTACAGCGCCGGCACCTTGTTGCTCTGGCTCACCTACTTCATGGGCCTGGTGATTGTGTACCTGCTGACCAGTTGGCTGCCCACGCTGATGCGCGACAGTGGCGCGAGCATGGAACAGGCCGCGTTCATCGGCGCGCTATTCCAGTTTGGTGGCGTGTTGAGTGCGGTCGGGGTGGGCTGGGCGATGGACCGGTTCAACCCGCACAAGGTCATCGGCACGTTCTACCTGCTGGCCGGGGTATTTGCCTACGCGGTAGGGCAGAGCCTGGGCAATATCACCGTGTTGGCGACCTTGGTGCTGATCGCCGGGATGTGCGTCAACGGTGCGCAATCGGCGATGCCGTCCCTGGCCGCACGCTTCTACCCGACCCAGGGCCGCGCCACCGGCGTGTCATGGATGCTCGGTATCGGCCGCTTCGGCGCGATCCTCGGCGCGTGGATGGGCGCCACCTTGCTGGGCCTGGGCTGGAACTTCGAGCAGGTGCTCACCGCGCTGGTGATCCCCGCCGCATTGGCCACGGCCGCCGTGGTGATCAAAGGCATGGTCAGCCATGCCGACGCCACCTGAAGACACGCGCAATTCCTGTGGGCGCAAGAAAGATTAGCTAGACAACAATTGGTTCGATAATCGAACACTGTGTCGATTATCGGATTGTTTGGCTTTTTGCCCCGGCTTAACCTTCAAGTACTTCGGCGCCACCTTCGCGCCTTTTTCGATCCACACCGGGAGCCCGAACCCATGGCTGAAATTCTTGCGCTGCGTGACGCGGTGAAGCGATTCGTGAACGACGGCGATACTGTCGCACTGGAAGGCTTTACCCACCTGATCCCTACGGCAGCGGGTCATGAAATCATTCGTCAGGGCAAGAAAGACCTGACGCTGGTACGTATGACGCCTGACCTGATCTACGACCAGTTGATCGGCGCCGGCTGCGCCCGCAAGTTGATTTTTTCCTGGGGCGGCAACCCTGGCGTGGGTTCCCTGCATCGCCTGCGTGATGCGGTCGAGAAACACTGGCCGCAACCCCTGGAGATTGAGGAACACAGCCACGCCGACCTGGCCAATGCCTACGTCGCCGGTGCTTCCGGCCTGCCGTTCGCGGTGTTGCGTGCCTATGCCGGTTCCGATCTGCCCAAAGTCAACCCGCTGATCAAGACAGTCACCTGCCCATTCACCGGCGAAGTGCTGGCGGCGGTGCCGTCGGTACGTCCGGACGTCAGCGTGATCCACGCGCAAAAGGCCGACCGCAAGGGCAATGTGCTGCTCTGGGGCATTCTTGGCGTGCAGAAGGAAGCGGCGCTGGCCGCCAAGCGTTGCATCGTCACCGTCGAAGAAATCGTCGACGACCTCAACGCGCCGATGAACAGCTGCGTGCTGCCGACCTGGGCGCTGACGGCGGTGTGCCATGTGCCTGGTGGCGCGCACCCGTCCTATGCCCATGGCTATAACCAACGCGATAACCGTTTCTACCAGGCCTGGGACCCGATCGCTCGCGACCGTGGGACGTTTACCGCCTGGATCGACGAATACATCCACGGCACTGCCGATTTCAGTGAATTCCAGGCCAAGCTGGCCGCCGCGCAGGAGGCCAAGTAATGGCTTACTCGACCAATGAAATGATGACCGTCGCCGCTGCACGCCGCCTGAAGAATGATTCGGTGTGTTTTGTCGGCATCGGCCTGCCGTCCAAGGCGGCCAACCTGGCGCGCCTGACGTCCTCGCCGGATGTGGTGCTGATCTACGAGTCCGGCCCGATTGGCGCCAAGCCCAGCGTATTGCCGCTGTCCATTGGTGACGGCGAGTTGGCCGAGACTGCCGACACTGTCGTCCCCACCGGTGAGATCTTTCGCTACTGGCTGCAGGGCGGGCGCATCGACGTCGGTTTTCTCGGCGCGGCCCAGGTCGACCGTTTCGGCAATATCAACACCACCGTGGTCGGCGATTATCACCAGCCCAAAGTGCGCCTGCCGGGTGCCGGTGGCGCGCCGGAGATTGCCGGCTCGGCCAAGAGCGTGCTGATCATTCTCAAGCAGTCGGCGCGTTCGTTTGTCGACAAGCTGGACTTCATCACCTCCGTCGGCCACGGCGAGGGCGGCGATTCACGCAAGCGCCTGGGTCTGCCCGGCGCCGGTCCTGTCGGGATTATTACCGACCTGTGCATCATGGAGCCGGAAGAGGGCAGCCATGAGTTCGTGGTCACCGCGCTGCACCCCGGCGTGACCCGCGAGCAAGTGGTCGCGGCCACCGGTTGGGCGATTCGCTTTGCCGATCAGGTCAGCACCACCGCGGAACCGACGGCAGTCGAGCTGACCGCTCTGCGTGATCTCGAAGCCCGCACAGCGGCCGCCCACGGCCAAGCACCCGGAGAAGCCTGATGCGCGACGTATTTATCTGCGATGCAATTCGTACCCCCATCGGCCGTTTCGGCGGTGGCCTGTCCACGGTGCGCGCCGACGACCTGGCGGCACTGCCGATCAAGGCGCTGATCGAACGCAACCCTAGCGTGGATTGGCACGCCGTCGATGAAGTGTTCCTCGGCTGCGCCAACCAGGCCGGTGAAGACAACCGCAACGTCGCGCGTATGGCGCTGTTGCTGGCGGGCCTGCCTTCGAGCATTCCCGGCGTGACCCTCAACCGTTTGTGCGCTTCGGGCATGGACGCGATCGGCACCGCCTTTCGTGCGATTGCCAGCGGAGAAATGGAATTGGCGATTGCCGGCGGCGTCGAGTCGATGTCCCGCGCGCCGTTCGTGATGGGCAAGGCTGACACGGCGTTTTCGCGCAACATGAAGCTCGAAGACACCACCATCGGCTGGCGCTTCATCAACCCGCTGATGAAGGCCCAGTACGGCGTGGATGCGATGCCGCAGACCGCCGATAACGTCGCCGACGACTACCATGTGTCCCGCGCCGACCAGGACGCCTTCGCCCTGCGCAGCCAGCAACGCACCGCCGCCGCCCAGGCCGCCGGGTTCTTCGCCGAAGAGATCGTGCCGGTGCGGGTCGCCCATAAAAAAGGCGAAACCGTGGTGGAACACGATGAGCATCCACGGGCCGACACCACCCTGGAAACCCTGGCCCGGCTCAAACCGGTCAATGGCCCGGACAAGACCGTCACCGCCGGCAATGCGTCGGGTGTGAACGACGGGGCGGCGGCGCTGATTCTTGCGTCTGCCGAGGCCGTAAAAAAACATGGCCTGACCGCCCGTGCCCGAGTGCTGGGCATGGCCAGCGCCGGTGTCGCGCCACGGGTGATGGGCATCGGCCCGGTGCCGGCGGTTCGCAAGCTGGTGGAACGCCTGGGCCTGGCCGTCACCGATTTCGATGTGATCGAACTCAACGAAGCCTTCGCCAGCCAGGGCCTGGCGGTGTTGCGTGAATTGGGCATCGCCGACGATGCGCCCCAGGTCAACCCGAACGGCGGCGCCATCGCCCTCGGCCATCCTCTGGGCATGAGCGGTGCGCGACTGGTGCTGACGGCCCTGCATCAACTTGAAAAAACCGGCGGCCGCAAAGGTCTGGCGACCATGTGTGTCGGGGTGGGCCAGGGCCTGGCGCTGGCGATTGAACGCATCTAATAAGAGAGGACCGCTCCATGAGTGACAAGCCCGGTTACCGGCGCCCGCAAGCGGGCACTCAACCTGATTACCTGCACCCGGCCTACCAGTCGACGAACCTGCGTTCGCCGTCTCAGCCGTTGGTGTTCCTGCCCCATTCCCTGTCGGAAATCACCGGGCCGACCATCGGCGCCGAGCGCATCAACGAGAAGGACAACGACCTGACTGCGCAGCACGACGGCGAGCCGCAGGGCGAGCGCATCATCGTTCACGGGCGCGTGCTCGATGAAAACGGTCTGCCGGTACCGGGCATCCTCGTGGAGATCTGGCAGGCCAACGCGGCCGGCCGCTACAACCACGCGCGCGATCTGCACGACGCGCCGCTCGACCCGAACTTCACCGGCACCGGGCGTACCGTCACCGACGCCGAGGGCTGGTACCAGTTCCAGACCATCAAGCCCGGCGCCTACCCGTGGGGCAACCACCACAATGCGTGGCGCCCGGCGCATATCCATTTTTCGCTGTTCGGCCCGAGCGTGCTGACGCGCCTGGTCACGCAGATGTATTTCCCCGGCGACCCGCTGCTCGAGTACGACCCGATCTACAACTGCGTACCGGACACCTCGGCCAAGCAACGCCTGATCGCCACGTTCGACCTGGAAAAAACCATTCCTTCCTATGCCCTCGGCTACCGCTGGGACATCGTCCTGCGCGGCCGCGACGCCACGCCGATGGAGAAATGAGATGAGCCTTTACGCGACCACATCCCACACCGTCGGGCCGTATTACCACATCGGCCTGACCTGGCTGAACCGCGAAGCCCTGGCCAACGCCGCGACCCTTGGCGAACGCGTGGCGATCAGCGGGCAAGTGGTGGATGGCAACGGTGATGTCGTCAACGACGCCATGCTGGAAGTCTGGCAGGCCAATGCCGCCGGCAAGTACGACCACCCGGAGGACGACCAGGACAAAGCGCTGGACCCGAACTTCGAAGGCTTCGGCCGGGTGCCGGTGGATGCTGAAGGGCGCTTCCGCTTTACCACCATCAAGCCGGGCAGCGTGCCGGGGCTGGCGGGCACGACCCAGGCGCCGCACCTGGTGGTGCTGGTATTTGCCCGTGGCCTGGTGAAACACTTGCTCACGCGGATTTATTTTGACGGTGAGGCGCTGAATGCGGATGACCCGTTGCTCGCGCGCGTGCCCACAGAGCGGCGCAGTACCTTGATTGCCAAGCCGGATGCGGACGGTGTGCATCAGTGGAATGTGGTGTTGCAGGGGACAGATAAGGAAACGGTGTTCTTTGATTACTGAGTTGGCTTGAGAACCTATCGGGGGCAAGCCCCCTCCCACCTTTGATGTGTGAATACATTCAAGTGTGGGAGGGGGCTTGCCCCCGATGAGACCATTTCAGGCAACACCTATGTAAATGTCTACAAGCGGAACATGGTTGTTGCAAAGTGTGTCTAGGCTATAACCGTTCCCACTGAGTGAAAAAAACATGACAACAACAACCAGTCACTACACCGGAGAAGAACGCAGCAAACGGATTTTTGCGATTGTCGGGGCATCCTCCGGTAACCTCGTCGAATGGTTCGACTTCTACGTCTACGCCTTCTGCGCCATTTACTTCGCCCCGGCGTTTTTCCCCTCGGACGACCCCACGGTGCAACTGCTCAACACCGCCGGGGTGTTCGCCGCCGGGTTCTTGATGCGGCCCATCGGCGGCTGGCTGTTTGGCCGGGTGGCCGATAAGCACGGGCGCAAAAACTCGATGATGATCTCGGTGCTGATGATGTGCGCCGGTTCCCTGGTCATCGCCTTCCTGCCCACCTACAAAGACATCGGCGCCTGGGCCCCGGCGTTACTGCTGGTGGCGCGGCTGTTCCAGGGCTTGTCGGTGGGCGGCGAATACGGCACCACCGCGACCTACATGAGTGAAGTGGCGCTCAAGGGCCAGCGTGGGTTCTTCGCTTCCTTCCAGTACGTGACCCTGATCGGCGGGCAACTGCTGGCGGTGTCGGTGGTGGTGGTCCTGCAACAGATCCTCAGCGAAGACGAACTGCGCGCCTGGGGCTGGCGGATTCCGTTCGTGATCGGCGCCATCGCGGCGGTGATCTCCCTGCTGCTGCGTCGCAGCCTGAAAGAAACCACCAGCAAGGAAATGCGCGAAGACAAGGACGCCGGCAGCATCGCCGCGCTGTTCCGTGACCATAAAGCGGCCTTTATCACCGTGCTCGGCTATACCGCCGGTGGCTCGCTGATTTTCTACACGTTCACCACCTACATGCAGAAGTACCTGGTGAACACCGCCGGAATGCACGCCAAGACCGCCAGCTACATCATGACCGGCGCGCTGTTCCTTTATATGTGCATGCAGCCGCTGTTCGGCATGCTGGCCGACAAGATCGGTCGCCGTAATTCGATGCTGTGGTTCGGCGCGCTGGGCACCTTGTTTACGATGCCGATCCTGCTCAGCCTGAAAACCGTCAGCAGTCCGTTCCTGGCGTTTGTGCTGATCACGCTGGCGTTGGCCATTGTCAGTTTCTACACCTCCATCAGCGGCCTGGTGAAAGCGGAAATGTTCCCGCCCCAGGTGCGCGCCCTGGGTGTGGGCCTGGCTTATGCGGTGGCCAACGCAATCTTCGGCGGCTCGGCGGAATACGTGGCCTTGGGTTTGAAATCCTTGGGCATGGAGAACACCTTTTATTGGTACGTCACCGGCATGATGGCGGTGGCTTTCCTGTTCAGCCTGCGCCTGCCGAAACAGGCGGCGTACCTGCATCACGATTTATAAAGGAGGCGGTATGACGCTGCGCACGAGCAACCAACTGTTCGACGCTTACTTCTGCGCTGAGAGCATGGCCGAGGTGTTCTGCGACCAGGGGCGCCTGCAGGGCATGCTGGATTTCGAAGCCGCACTGGCACGGGCCGAGGCCCAGGTCGGGTTGATCCCGCAGGCGGCCGTCGCGCCGATTGCCCAGGCCTGCCTGGCGTCGCTGTATGACGTCGACGCCCTCGGCGTGGCGATTGCCTCGGCGGGCAATTCGGCGATTCCGCTGGTGAAGGCGCTGGGCAAGTGGGTGGCCGGTGAAGACCCTAGTGCCGAACGCTATGTGCATTTGGGCGCGACCAGCCAGGATGTGATGGACACCGGCCTGGTCCTGCAACTGCGGCGCGCGCTGGCGTTGATCGAAGCCGACCTGGCTCGCCTCGGCGATATTCTGGCAGCCCAGGCCCAGCGGTATGCGGCTGTACCGTTGGCCGGGCGGACGTGGTTGCAGCATGCCACGCCGGTCACCCTGGGCATGAAAATCGCCGGTTGGTTGGGCGCGGTGACCCGCAGCCGCCAGCGCTTGATCGAGCTGAAACCGCGCTTGCTGGTGCTGCAATTCGGCGGCGCTTCCGGCACGCTGGCCGCGCTTGGCGAACAGGCAATGCCCGTTGCCCAAGCGTTGGCGGCGCAGTTGCAACTGACGTTGCCCGAGCAACCCTGGCATACCCAGCGTGATCGCCTGGTGGAGTTCGCCAGCGTGTTGGGTCTGATCGCCGGCAGCCTTGGCAAGCTGGGCCGCGATATCAGCCTGCTGATGCAGACCGAGGCGGCGGAAGTATTCGAGCCGGCGGCGCCCGGCAAAGGCGGCTCGTCGACCATGCCGCACAAACGCAACCCGGTGGGCGCCGCCGTGCTGATCAGCGCCGCGACCCGCGTGCCCGGCCTGGTGGCGACGCTGTTCAGCGCCATGCCCCAGGAACACGAACGCAGCCTGGGCCTGTGGCATGCCGAATGGGAAACCCTGCCGGAGATTTGCCGCTTGGTCTCTGGCGCATTGCAACAGGCGCTGCTGGTGAGCGCAGGGCTGGAAGTCGACCCCGAGCGCATGGCGCGCAACCTCGACCTGACCCAGGGCCTGGTGTTGGCCGAAGCCGTCAGCATCGTGCTCGCGCAGCGCCTGGGCCGCGACACCGCGCACCATCTGCTGGAGCAGTGCTGCAAACGCGCGGTGGCCGAACAACGCCATCTGCGCGCCGTCCTCGCCGATGAGCCGCTCATTACCGCCGAGTTGTCGGCGACAGACCTGGACCGCCTGCTCGACCCGGCGCACTACCTGGGCCAGGCCCAAACCTGGGTCAGCCGCGCTGTAACCGAACACTTTGCACTGACTGCCTGAGGAGATTGCTGTGGCTTTTGTACAACTCGCCGAGGGCGAACTGCATTACCAACTGGATGGCCCCATTGATGCACCGGTGCTGGTGCTGTCCAATTCGCTGGGTACCGACCTGAATATGTGGGACACCCAGGTCCCGGCCTTTGCCGAGCACTTTCGCGTGCTGCGCTTCGATACCCGTGGCCACGGCCAATCCCTGGTGACCGAAGGCCCCTACAGCATCGAACAACTCGGCCGCGACGTGATTGCGCTGCTGGACGCGCTGGACATCCCGCGCGCGCATTTCTGCGGGCTGTCCATGGGCGGGCTGATCGGCCAATGGCTGGGGATTCACGCGGGGGATCGTTTGCAGCGCCTGGTGGTGTGCAACACTGCGGCCAAGATCGGTACATCAGACGTGTGGAACCCGCGTATCGAGATGGTCCTGCGCGACGGTGCGGCCGCGATGGTGGCGCTGCGCGACGCGTCGATTGCGCGCTGGTTCACCGCCGATTTCGCGGCGGCCAACCCGCAGCAGGCCAAGCGCATTACCGACATGCTCGCGGCCACCTCGCCCCACGGCTACGCTGCCAATTGCGCAGCGGTGCGCGATGCAGACTTTAGCGAGCAACTGTCGGCGATCCACGTGCCGACCCTGGTGATCGCCGGCACTGAAGACGCTGTCACACCGCCCGCCGGCAGCCACTTTATCCAGCGCCAGGTGCAGGGGGCCGAGTACGCCGAGTTCTACGCCGCCCACCTGTCCAACGTGCAAGCCGGAGCCGCGTTCAGCGACCGGGTCATTCAATTCCTGCTGGCCCGCTGAGGAGTCTTTTGTGGACGAGAAACAACGTTACGCCGACGGCCTGCAAGTGCGCCGCGAAGTGCTGGGCGACGCGCATGTCGACCGCAGCCTGAATGCCTTGACCGAGTTCAACAGCGAATTCCAGGACATGATCACCCGCCACGCCTGGGGCGATATCTGGACCCGCCCCGGCCTGCCCAGGCACACCCGCAGTTTGATCACCATCGCCATGCTGATCGGCATGAACCGCGGCGAAGAACTCAAACTGCACCTGCGCGCCGCCGCCAGCAATGGCGTGACCCGTGCCGAGATCAAGGAAGTGCTGATGCAAAGCGCGATCTACTGCGGGATTCCGGCGGCGAATGCGACGTTTCATCTGGCCGAATCGGTGTGGGATGAATTGGGGGTCGAGTCGCGCGCTTAGTGCGACTCGGCACTGCACTCCTGGCGAGAGGCAACAGGTTGTCGAGGAGCGGTCGCTGACCGTCACGGGGCTGAGCGGTCAGGTCGACTCACAGGGAGCCGTAGCTTTTTCGCAGGGGCAGGCCCATTTCTTCTCGTAACGCGTTTTCGGTCAGTGGGTAAGGATTTGACGTGGTTGGCGCGGTTGCGGGGTCGTTGTCAAAGTCGAAGGGCGGACTGGCAGTATCCAGGCCGACGACCTGGCGTTCATCATTGGGCTCCTGGGTGCGTGTGCCGTCCGGGCGGATAATTTCCGTATTGCCGAGAAATGTGCTGCCTGTGGCTGCGTTATAAGCGTGACCCAGTTCGTGGTACAGGGTCGTGGTGGTCGGCAGAAACACACGCGACTCGTCCGAGGCTTCTCTGGGGATGACCGGGTTATAGGTCACAAACGATTCTGTCGTGCCCGCGCCACGGACCCCATCGTGGATGATCGTGGGGTCCTGCCATTCTTCCAGGGGAACGCCCTCCGGCGGCACGACGATGTGAGTATCAGTGATATCTTGCATTATCGTGACTTTGGCTCCGCTGCGCTCTGCGGCGGCGTCCAGTTCATTCAACATGTGCTGGCTGTTGGGAGAGCCTCGGTAAAACTCCAGGTCATCCTCAACCCGTTGCTTGAATGCCGGGGAACCTTCGATATCAATCGCCTTGCGCCCTGCATTTTCGGGCAATGGCACGGTCTCGATAAACTTGAATCCGAATGGCAATCCCAGGTGATCGCTGCGCTTACCGTACACAACGTCGTCGCTTGAGTTGGAATAGACGCTGTCTTGACCTCTACCCGTGTAGATGTGGCTTCGGCCATAAGCGTTTATCTGATCATCGCCTTTGCCGCCGTGCATGATGTTGTGGCCGCTTCCGCCGTGCATCAGGTCGTCATCGTTTCCCCCGTCCATGTAGCTGGTTTTGCTGTCAGGACCGTAACCCGCGTACATGCGGTCGTTGCCGTTCCCGCCGTACATGGTGTGATTGCCTGTGCCGCCCATCATGGTGTCATCGCCGTCGTCACCGCCGGCGTAACTGCTTGCGCTGCCCAGTTGGATGATGTCATTACCCGCGCCGCCGTAAACTTGGCTTTTACCACCTCCGGTCTGTATATGATCGTTACCTTCACCTCCATGGATTTGGGTGTAAGCCATCACATCAGGATCAATGCGAACGGTGTCGTCACCTTTGTTCGCCCTGATGGCTATCGCTGTCGCATCGCTGTTAGCAGCGGGCAGTAAATAACTTTTGCCATTTATCATGGCATTGAGTTGGCCGCGTTCGCCTTTGCTGATGTGAATGTCGTCTGCGCCATCGGCAGTATCGATTTTTAGAATCGTCACATTTTTTTTCCCGCTTTCCCCCTGATACGACGTGGTTGTCAGTGTGATATCGACATTCTTGTCACTGACAATCTTGCTGGTCTGGGGGGGAGGGCTGTTTACGAGTGCAGTGGCGCCTGGAGCTGGCGATCCGCCGGGGAGGGCATTAGGTTCGGGCGCTTTAGGCGCAACGGAAGAGGTTTGCATCGTCAATACTCTTTCTTGTGAGCGTCGGTGATTTACCGCCGATCAGTGGTGAAAAAGTTGGAGGGGTTCCCGCATGACGATAACTACTTCATTACAGCATGTATGAAAAAAGACAACGCACTGCCCGATAACGCACATCAGTTGGAATCGGCGTCCCACACCCAATTCCACACCCCGGGCAGATGCACTTCTTCACTCGCTTGTTTCACGGTACGCGCCAATGCCGCCCGCTTCAGTGCTGCGTGATCGGTGTAGAACGGCTCGGCGGCGGTCTTCAGGCCGTCGATCCGGGCGCTGTCCATCAGGATCTGCAGGTACTCTTGCAGATGCCGTGCGGTGTAGCGGTTGATGTCGTGGAAGGTCACCACCACCGGTATCACGCCGTCGACTGTCGGCAATTCCCCCAAGGCGATGCGTTCGCGCACCACCGACAGCTGGCGGATCAGGTTCTCGCGGCGGCGCGGGCTGGCGTTGAAGCCCCAGATCTTGCCGTCGTTGGCGCTCAGGTCGGTCAACAACACCTTCATGCCGTGGCGCTGGTAGGCGGCGAAGGTGCGCCGGTCGTAGTTCCAGAAGGGCGGGCGCACCAGCGTCGGCGACACGCCGGTGATCGCGGCGATATCCGCAGCGCCCTGGCTGAGGGTGCGTTCAAGCTCGGCGTCGCTCAACCAGCGATGGTTGGTATGAAAGGCCGTGGCCGTGTGGAACGCCAGCACATGCCCGGCCGCGAACTCACGTTCCATGGTCTTGCGGCCCCGTGAACTGCCGCCGGAGCGCGAGGCTTCGGTCTGCAGAAAGAACACCGCCTTGATGCCCGGCAATACCGGGTTGTTTGCCAGGTCGGCCATCACCGAGCGGGTCGGGTTGTTGTACCCCGAGGCGCTGGGACCGTCATCGAACGTCAGCAGAAAACGGATCGGCGCCTGGGCCTGCAGGCGTTGTTCGGTCTGCGGCGTCAGCGCGATGGGCGCGCTGATGCAGCCGCTGAGGCTCAAGGCCAGGGCAAGCAAGGCGGATGCGATGGCGAAAGATTTCATGGGTGCGCAGGCTCGAATAAAACCCGCTGCTGGATGGGTCAGCTGCGGCAGGCGCGCACGATACCGCAAGATGCTCGACGTGGGGTTAAAGGCTGACAAACGCGATCTGGTTTAACCTACGTATTGCGCTCGCAGTGGCCTACCCATTTCCTCGTTCAAAGCGTTTTCAGTGAAGGGCTTGGGGTTGGTAGTGATGGCCGGCGTGGCAGGATCGTTGTCAAAATCAAAGGCGGCTGCGCTGCTCTCAAGGCCGACGGCCTGGCGTTCACTGTTAGGCACTTCGTGCGCCTGCCCCTCGAATACTTCCTGCGTGGAACCCGTGAAGGCGGTGCCGTTGGCGGCGTTATAGGCGTGAGCCATTTCGTGGTAGAGCCCGATGATGGGCGGGTGAGTCGTGCCCGCCGAGGGGTTCAGTTGGGACCGGTTGTATTCAATGCGCGCGCGGTCAGCCCGAGACCCTGGTACTCCGTCGACCATGAACCCCCACTTGGGATCGTCGCCGACTACCGGCGCACGTTCGTCCTGCAGCAGGGCCTGGAGTTCCTGGCTGCCGTAGATGTACCCGCTGCCGTTCTCCTGCCGATCTTCCACAATCGTTACCGGGGCGCCGTTGCGATCGGCAGCCGCGTCCATCTCTGCGAGCATCTGCTGGCCTTGGGGAGAGTGGCGTAACAGCGCCAAATCGTCTTCGACCCGTTGGATGAACGCGGCAGATCCCTTGATTGCAAACCCCTTGATTGGGCCGGCGTGGGCAGACACGGCCGTCAATAGCGAGCCATTGAGGTGGTTGATCGAATCGCCGGGCTGGGCGTAGATCCGGTCGCCCGGTCGATTGGCGATGACGGTGTCATAACCGTCGCCGGTGTAGAAGGTGCTTCGGTCGTGGCCGATCAAGC
Organism: Pseudomonas sp. K8; assembly: GCF_014889455.1. Classification (NCBI taxonomy): domain Bacteria; kingdom Pseudomonadati; phylum Pseudomonadota; class Gammaproteobacteria; order Pseudomonadales; family Pseudomonadaceae; genus Pseudomonas; species Pseudomonas sp. K8. The sequence continues at coordinate 2,163 of NZ_VJWO01000004.1, read as the reverse complement.
GATCGTGCCCGGTGCCGCCATGCAGCACTGTGTGGCCGGAGCCGGCGTACAGCCGGTCATTACCGTTGCCGCCATCCAGATAGCTGGCTTTTCGGCGCGATCCCGCGCCCGCATAGAGGCGGTCATTGCCGTTGTTGCCATAGAGCACGCTGTCGCCGCTGCCGCCCATGAGCAGGTCGTCACCGTCATTGCCCTCGGCGTAGCCAAGGCCGCTGCCAAGGCGCACGACGTCGTTACCGTTGCCGCCGAATACGCGGGTGTCGCCACCGCCGGCCTGGATTCGGTCATTGCCGTCCCCCGCTTCAATCACGATGGGCTGCATGACGTTGGCGTCAATGTGTACGTGGTCATTGCCGCCGTGGGTCTTCAGGTACAGGGTCAGCGGTTTGCCATCGTTATCGTGGCTGGCAAAACGATACAACCGGCCATTGAGGCGAATGTTCAACTGATCGTCAGAAGCCTGGCTGATGTGGACCTGGTCCGCGTCGTTGCCGGTTTCCAGGAGCAGGCTGTTGTTCAGGCTGAAGGAATAGCCGCGCTCCCATATCGACTGCCCGCTGGCTTTTAGATTGCCGTCATTCAGGAACGGGTGCAGATAAGTCTGGATCGACGTGCCTGGGAGGAACTGCAAATGGGCAGGTTTGGCCAGCCCGTAGTGACCAGTGTCGAACGTTGCTACTGGGCGCACTGCAGGTAAGGGCGGTACGCCATCGAGGAGGCGTGGGAGAGGGCGGGTACTACCGTTGAAAACATCCATGTGTGGTCCTTGTTTAAGCGCCAGGTATCAGCCCTGGCGCTTAACAGTGACCACCCGCAGCAAATCGTTCCCGCCAAGGTGTAATACGGCTTTACAGCAGACTGAGCGGGTAGCTGACGATCAAGCGGTTTTCATCGAACTCATTGTTGCTGAAGTCGCGGCGGATGCTGGAATTGCGCCAGCGCAGCGTGAGGTCTTTCAGGGCGCCGCTCTGCAGCGTGTAGCCCAATTCGCTTTCGCGGCCCCACTCCTTACCGTCGGTGATGGTGCCGGTATGCACGTTGCTGCCGCTGATATAGCGGTTCATCAAGGTCAGGCCCGGTACGCCGAGGGCGGCAAAGTTATAGTCGTGCCGCACCTGCCAGGATTTCTCCTGGGCGTTGTCGTAGCTGGAGTTGTAACTGTCGTTGGCCAGAGTGCCGCCGCTGGTGCCGTTGACGCGCATCCAGGCGCTGTTGCCGGTGAGTTTTTGCAGGCCGACGTAGAAGGTGTTGCCGCCGTACTTGGCCGAGAACAGGCCGGACCAGGTTTTGTTGTCCAGCTCGCCTGCGCGGGCGCTGCCGTCGTCCTTGCCATAGAAGAACCCGAGGTTGGCGCCCAGGGTCCAGTCGCCCACGGGTTGGCTATGGACCAGGTTGACGAACTGCTGGCGGTAGATGTCTTTGAGCTGGGCATTCCACAGGCCGACCTGGGTGCGTTTGTCGTTGAACGTGTATTCGCCGCCCTGGAAGTTGAAGCGGTCGGAGGTGAAGGCGGTTTTGCCGAACATCGACATGTCCGACATGCTGCTGTCGTCCCGCGGGCTGTTGGCGCGGAACTGGCCGCCGTAGAGGGTCAGGCCGTCGATTTCCTTCGAGGTGATCTGCCCGCCGCGCAGGGTTTGCGGCAGGGAACGACCGTCGTCGGCGCGCAGGATCGGCAGCGTCGGCATCCATTCGCCGACCTTCAGTTCGGTCTTCGAAATCCGCGCCTTGAACGCCACACCCAGGCGCCCGAAATCGTCGGCGGGGCGGCCGTCATGGTCCAGCGGCAATAACTGTGAACCGCCAGTGCCGCGCCCGCCATCAAGCTTGAGCGAGTACAGCCCCAGTACATCCACGCCAAAACCCACGGTGCCCTGAGTGAAGCCGGACTTGGCGTCGAGGATGAAACTTTGCGTCCACTCCTGCGCGCCGCCCTGGGCTTTGGTCGGGTTGGTGAAGTTACGGTTGATGAAGAAATTGCGCAGGTTGAGGTTGGCGCTGGCGTCCTCCATAAAGCCGTGTTCTTCGGCGACGACGGGAAACGCAAGGCTGGCGACTGCGGTGGCCAGCAATAGCTGGCGAGGGTGAAAAGTGCTCATGGCATTGGGCCTGTTGTTATTGGGGTTATGCAGGTGGCGGCCATGGTGCGGGGCAGTGCGGGGG
>NZ_VJWO01000049.1:0-47124 GCF_014889455.1 Pseudomonas sp. K8 | reverse complement strand
TCTCGCGGAGTAACTTGTGATGCTGATAATCTTGTTGACTATCAGTCTGACTCCACAAGCACCCACACGAATTGCTTGATTCAGTTGTTAAAGAGCGGTTGGTTAAGATCTTTCGTCTCAACCGAGGAGCGCACTCTACAGCACACTCTTCGAAGTAGCAACCCTAAAAGTTTTTAATTTTATCAACAAAATCAATTACTTAAGCCAGACCAGCAGCGAACTGCTCGTTAGCGGGAGGCAAATAATACAGGATTAAATTACGTGGTCAACCCCCGCCTGAAAATTCTTTTCCCTACTCAGGCTCGGGAGTCTGAGTAGGGCAAGTAGCTGTCCAGCGGCGCGACCCCAAGCCTCAGCCTGGCTGATCGGCCGTCACGCGGCCCGCGCCCGACGCTGCTGCGCCGTAGAGTTCACGCGCCTTGTACCAGAGGTCGTAAAGGTCGTCTGCCATGCGCTCTGCCGCTTGCGCTCGCGTCCCCGATGCAAGCAGTGTCATCAGGTGCTCGTCGCTGGGGTGTTTCATATTGAGTTCGGTGGTGAAGCGCCAGAGCAAGCCATTGTCGCTGACGCCATCGTTCTCCAACAACAGCGTCAACATTTCCAGTTGCCCGAAATCGCGAGGATGGGATTCGGCATCGCAGCAATAGCCACAATAGAAGCGATGATTAAGCTCGATGTAGACCGAGCCCGCCATAAAGCCCAGCTCGTAGTGAAGGCCGTAATAACGGTTATTCTTGGCCGCGCTGTAGTAACGGTCGATAACCGCCGCAGTGGGCGCTTCAGAGGGCTTGGGCAGCGCGGGGTATTTATCTTCGACGCACTTGGCAACGGCTTGCCAGAGTTCCAGTTGCAGGTCTTTGAGCGTCTCGGTGAAGGCTCTCTGCAGGTCCTTGACCACGAGCAGGTTGTTGTCCTGGCGTAACGTCTGCTTGAGCGCGTCCATGTAGGCGTGTCCTTGGTTCTGGAAAGTCAGTTTTGCGATGAGGTCGATGTACTGCAGCAGGCTTTCTCGCACGCCCGCTTCGCGGATCACCCAAGGTTGGCATTGCGCAAGCCAAGGCAGGATGTCGGCGGCGTAGCTGATGCGTTGGTAGTCGATGCCCAGGCAACTGCGCGTGTCGGCGTCGCGCCCGTCCAGGGTGAGGTACAACGGCGGGAACGTCTGGTAGCCCTCGCCCTGGAGCGCTTCCAGGTAACGGTGCAACTGGGCGTCCTGGTCCTCGGCGTTGAGCTTGTTCTCAATGATGATCGCCTGGCGCTTGCCGTTGCGGATCAGGATGTCGACATTGCGGTACTCGACATCCACCGTGACAGCGCGACAATCGAAGCCTTCTATATTCAACGCCGCGAGCCACAGCTCCAGCAGTTTCCCGCCCGCGGCGTGGCCGCCCTTGGGGTTGAGCAAAAAAGCCAGGTAGCGAGAGTGCAGGCGGACCTCGTCCGAAGCGCTGCGCAACAGCGTGAACAGGTTGAAGGGTTCAGGGCGATGAAGCGTGGCCCTGAGTGAGGCGGCGCGAGTGATCAATAGGTGCAAGGCTCATCTCCTTGTGCTTGCGATGCCTGAGAATGAGGCATTGTGCCACTATTTTATGACACCGCACCGTCAAAATCGGGCCCATTGTTTTTAGCTGATATCATTCGAGAATTGACCAGGTGGGTGAGACCAACATGAACCGTCGTAAAAAGATCAATCAGCTATTAAAGGCCAACGCGAAAAAGGCCAGTGCCAAATTGGCGCCGAAAACCAAGGACAAGTACATCAGCAAGGCTGACCGATTGAAACTCGAGGTAGAGTCCAGTCAGGACACAAACTAGACCGGCTTACACCCGGCGGCCTATTCAGCTCAGGCGGAAACGTGCGGTGTTGTCACTCAGCGCACGACTGCCCTTGCTCAACGTATCCGCTGCCTGATTCACCGCCCGCGCGCCGTCGAGCAAGCGCCCCGCCGCCTGGTCCACTTGCTGGATATTGCCGCTCACCTCGTCCGCCGTCGTCGCTTGTTCTTCCACCGCCGCCGCGATGTGCGCCAGGGTGTCGGTGACGTTCTGCACGGCTCCAGCGATCTCGCCCAGCCGCGCGCCCAGCCCGGTAACGGATTCGGCATCGGTCAGCGCCTGGGCACAGGCGACGCTCATCAGTGTGACGGCCTGGCTGACCGTGGCGCGCAGGCTGTCGACGGTGCCGGCGATTTGCGCGGTGGAGGCCTGGGTGCGTTGCGACAGGCTGCGCACTTCATCGGCGACCACGGCAAACCCCCTGCCCTGTTCGCCGGCTCGCGCGGCTTCGATGGCGGCGTTGAGTGCCAACAGGTTGGTTTGCTCGGCGATACCTCGAATGGTGTCGACCACCGACTGAATCTGCTGGCCCTGTTGGCTCACTTGCTCCAGGGCGTTGGCGGTGTCGGTCAGGCGCTGGTTGAGTTGCTGGATGCTCGCCGTGGTGCGCTGGCTGTCGCGGCTGCTGTCTTCAGCGATGCGGCGGGTGTGTTGGGCGCTGCCGGAGGCTTGCTCACAACTTTTGGCGACGCCCATGGAGGTGGCGGCCAATTGCGTCGCCGCCGCAGCGATCTGGCTGATCTGGTGTTGCTGGTCTTCGACGTCGCTGAGGGTGCTGCCCGACTGCGAATTGAGCGTAAGCACCGCCGACCCGAGTTGCTGAGTCTCGTGATTGACCCCCAGCAGGCTGGTACGCAGTTGCACCACCGCCACGTTGAGCGCCGCGCTGATCGCCGCCAGCTCATCGCGACCGTCCACAGCCACTTCCACACACAGGTTGCCGTCGCGCAACGACTCAGCCAGCGTGGTGATACCGCTGGCACTGCGGCGGATCGAGGCTTGCAGGCACATGAACAGGTACAGCGCCGCCAGGGCCAGCAGGCTGAAAACAGCCGCTACGGGGATGAATTGCTGCAAGGAGCGGTCGTGGTAATGGGTCAGGCGCGCATCCAGCGAGCCGAGCGATTGCTTGCGCAACGCGCCCAGGCTGCCGAGCATGGTGTCGACACTGCGCTCGAAACTGGCAGGGTCAAGCTTGATGGTGCCGCCAAACACGCCGTCGTCGAGCACTTTGAGCTCGCTGTCCAGTTGTTGCAGGCTGTTGTCGTACTGCGCGGTCCAGGGTTCCAGGCCGGCGTATGGCTTGGCCTTGAGCGATGCCGCTGCCTTGACCAACTGGTCCCGCGCATCGCCGATACGGCCGCGCAGGTCGCGCATCTGCAAGCGGCTTTGCAAGGTGAACTGGCCCGAGGCGATGGACGACTGACCGATACTGGCCATGCGCCCGATACGCTCGATCAGGTCCGGCGTGTGCTGGCTGGAAATCTGCATCAGCAGGTAAGTCTCCAACCAGGGGTCGAGGATCAGGCCGGCGTCGAGGGTGATCTGTTCACGCAGGGTTTGCATGGCGCTCAGCGCCGAGGTGAAGCGGTCGTAGCCGTCTGGCCACCAGCCGACGGTGCGCAGGGATTGCACATCCATCCCCTTGACCGCTGCCTGCAACGCATCGAAGCGGGCCAGGGTATCGGCGCTCGCGCCCTGTTTCTTGAGCGCGTCGCCCAGGGCTTGCAGGCTTTGCAGGATGAGCGGGTTGTTCGCATCCACCTGGTCCATCGCTGCCTTGGCTGCGGGAGTCGGTTCACGCAGCAGGTCCAGCGCTTTCCAGCGCGACGCCAGGTTGCGTTGGGCCGTTAATTGGCCATCTAGCGCGTCCAGGGTCAGCAGTTGAGAAACGCCGGACTTTTCGCTGGAAATCACCGCGAGTTTGTCGCGATAGTCCAGCCCGATCATCCAGAGGCTCCCGGCCAAGGGCAGCATGAACAGAATGAACAGAATCTGGAATTTGCGTGCGAAGCCGAAACGTCCGAGCAGGCGGATACCGGGTGACAAAAGACTGTGCATGGCCGACTACTCCCTAAAACCACCCACACGCGGCAACGATGGGTGACGCCTTGAAATGACTAACGGCAAAGTGCCATGTCATTGATTGGGAAGGCTCAAGCAAGATACGGGCCGCAGAGAGCGCCCCCCTGAACAGGCGGTGCGACACCCGAAAAATCGTGTGCCGTGCGCGAAGATGGGGCGAAAGCACTCAGCGTCGGGAACGACCGCGTAGCGAGTGGGTTCGATCAACCCGCTGCGGTCACGCCAGCAACGCAGTGATCCACTGCACTTGCCGGGCGACCTCTTGCACCTTGGCCGGCGGTAACGCCTGGCGAGCCTGTTCGAAACCGGCCAGGGTTTTCTGCTTTTGCCGCAGCAGGCGTTGCCACTTGGCCAGGAAGTCCGGGCTGCGGGCCTGCAGGTGCAGCGGGCCGAAGTACAACTCCTCGGCACTGTACACCCGCGGTTCGGCGCGCTCGGCGACGATGATCTCGTAGTAGAAGCGGTTTTCCCGCAACAACTCTTCGACCAGGATGCGGTAACCGTTGTCCATCAGCCATTGGCGCAACGGTTGTTCACCGCCGTTGGGTTGCAGGATCAGGCGCTCCTGGCCGGTGAGGCAGGCCTTGCCGCTGTCGAGGATGTCGCGGATGGTCTCGCCGCCCATGCCGCAGACGCTGATCGCACTGATCGCGTCGCCGGGTTCGATGGCTGCCAGGCCATCGGCCAGGCGCACGCTGACATGTCGCTCCAGGCCATTTTCACGCACGGTGCGTTCGGCGGCCTGGAATGGCGTCGCGGCCACCTCCCCCGCCACCGCCGCCGCGATCAGGCCGCGGCGCAGCAACGCCACCGGCAGGTAGCCATGGTCGGAGCCGATATCCGCCAACCGCGCCCCGGCCGGCACATGCGCCGCCACGCGTTCCAGGCGCATGGACAATGTGTGTTCGTTCAACTGGGGCCCCTTCTTCACCACGAGTGTCAGTGCGAGGGCTATTGACGCACAAACTCCACCACCCGCTCCAGCATTCGATCACAGGCATCCAGTTGTTGCAGGCTGATGAATTCATCCGCCTTGTGCCCCTGCTCCATGCTGCCCGGCCCGCACACCACGGTGGGAATCCCCGCCTGATCGAACAACCCGCCTTCGCTGCCGAAGGCGACGGTACCGAAGTCCCGCGAACCGCAAAACTGCGCGACCCACTCAGCGGCCTGGCTTTGCGACGAAGTCGCCAACCCCGGATAGCTGGACAACTCACTGAAGTCGATCGCGCACTTCGCACTCACCGCCTGCATCGCCGGCAGCAGGGTATGCTCGGCATACAACCGTAACTGGCGCGCCACCTGCCACGGATCCTGGGCCGGCAGCGAGCGCACTTCGAAATCGAAGCTGCACTGCTGCGGCACGATATTCAGCGCCTTGCCGCCGCTCATCACCCCGGTTTGCACCGTGGAAAACGGCGGATCGAACGCCGCGTTCAGGTGTTGCGGCGCCTTGAGTTCTTCACCGAGCCGCACCAGTTCCCGGATCAAGCAGGCCGCGTATTCGATGGCGTTGACGCCCGACGGCGCATAGGCCGAATGACACGCCGCGCCATGCACATCGCAACGCATGGCCAATTTGCCTTTGTGCCCCAGCACCGGCTTGAGCTCGGTAGGCTCGCCGATCACGCACAACAGCGGCTTGACCGGCTGCGCGCAAAACCGTTCGATCAATGAACGCACGCCCAGGCACCCCACCTCCTCGTCATAGGACAGCGCGATATGCACCGGCATGCGCAACGACGCCCGCACCAGCGCCGGCACACAGGCCAACACACAGGCGATATAGCCCTTCATGTCGGCGGTGCCACGCCCGTACAACTTGCCGTCTTGTTCGGTGAGGTCGAACGGCGCCACGCTCCAGCGCTGGCCGTCCACCGGCACCCCATCGGTATGCCCGGACAACACGATGCCGGGCACATCCGCCGGGCCGATGGTCGCCAGCAGGTTGGCCTTGTTCTTGTGTTCGTTGAACACCAGTTCACAGGTGACGCCGTGGCCCTGCAAATAAGTACGCACGAAGTCGATCAACGCGAGGTTGGATTCGCGGCTGGTGGTGTCGAAGCGCACCAGTTGCGCCAGCAGGTCACGGCTGTGGCTCATCGGTCATCTCCCGGCACCGCATAGCCCGGCGCGATGTGGGGGTGGAGGGCGCGGTCGAGGTAGTCTTGCAGTTGCCCGCGATAGGCCTGCCACAACTGATCGAGGGCGCCGATCGGCTCGGCATCGGCCCAGTCCACGCGCAGATTGACGATGGGCCAGAGCAGATCGTCGACCACCACCAGGGCCGCCGAATGCACCGGCCCCGCTTCGCCGCCGAGGGCCTGGCCTGCGTGCATCGCGGCGAGCAGCCGGTCAGCCAGATGCCCCGAGGCGTTTTCGAACGCGCCGACCATCGCGGCAATCACACCGGGATTGGCCAGCATGTTCCCCGCCGCAACACATTGCTCGCCACTCAGCGCGGCATGCAGGCCGAGAGTCTGCGCGCCGCTGAAGTGCGCGGTGCGGCCCAGCCGATCGATCACCGTCACCTGCCGATAGTCGCGGTGGTCCTGCCCGGCGAACACTGCCGCCACGGCTTCACTCGGCGTCATGCCCTGCTCCAGCAGGTCGAGAATCTGCGGGCCCAGGCTCGGCAAAGTGATGTTCTGCGACGCCACCGCGCCCACACCGGGGCGCAGCCACGGGCAACGCGCGCCCACGGCGATGCTCGACGAACTGATGGCGATCCCCAACTGGCCCGTCTCGGCACAGCGGGCAACAACGGAAAAGGTCATAGCGCTTCCTCAGTCGAGCACCGACGCATCGGCATCGATCATCATTTGCTTCATTTCTTCAAAATGCCGGCGCGAGAAATCAGCAATGCCTTCCCAGCCCCGCGCGGTTTTTTCCGCCACTTCATCGGACAACACCCGCAACGGCTGCCCGGTGGACCACGCCGTGACGAGGATCTGGCAGGCGCGCTCCAGGGTCCAGATATCGTCGAACGCTTCACCGATGGACGAAGCGGTCACCATCACGCCGTGATTGCCCATCAACAGGCGGCTCTTGCCGTCGAGCAGGCCGACCAGGCGCGCGCCTTCGGCTTCGGTATCGGCCATGCCGCCGTAGAGCTCGTCCACCGCCACGCGGTTGAAATAGCGCGCGGTGTTCTGGTCGATCGCCGGGATGTGCGGCTTGGCCAGGCACGCCACCGCCGTGGTGTAGACCGGGTGCAGGTGCAGCACGGCGCGGGTGTGCGGCAGCAGTTGGTGGATCTGCCCGTGGATCGACCAGGCGGTGGCGTCCACGTTCGGGTGGTCGGCACAGTTGGGGTCATCGGCGTTCAATAGCAGCAGGTCGCTGGCGCGAATGCGCGAGAAGTGCTTCCACTTCGGGTTGAGCAAAAACTGTTTGCCATCGGCCGACACGGCAGCGCTGAAGTGGTTGGCCACCGCTTCGTGCATACCCAGGTGGGCGACGATGCGAAAGGTCGCTGCCAGGTCGATGCGCGTCTGTTCTTCGAGGGATAACGCCATGGATCGGTCTCCGCAGGGCGCGACCGCAAGACGGCGGCCGCGCAATAGGCTTACTTGGGCATCAGCGCCGCAAGGTCGGCATCGGTGGGGGCCTCGAAGTTGTACTTCTTGAGCAAGGCCGCGTATTCCGGCGTGGCGCGGTACTTCTCCAGGCCATCGAGCAAGGCTTTTTTCACCGTGTCGTTGCCCTTCTTCACGCCGAAGCCGTTTAGCACCGGGTAGATCAAGGCGTCGGAGGAAATCACCACGCGGCTGCCGAGCTTGTCGATCACGCCACGGGCCACGGCCGCGTCGGTGATCTGCGCTTCGACCGCATGGGCCAGCAGCGCCTGGGTGGTTTGCGGGTCGGTGCTGTACTCGCTGATCTGGATCGGCTTCAAGCCCTTGGCCACGCAGTACTCGGCCGACAGTTTGTTCATCTGCGCGAGCCAGGACGTAGCGCCCATGGAACCGATCTTGTGGCCGCAGAACTCCTCGGGGGTCTTGGGTTGGAAGGTGCTGTCCTTGAGGGTGAGGATCGACTCGCCGCTTTTCAGGTAGGGGATCATGTCGATGACCTTGACCCGCTCGGCGGTGATGTACATCGACGAGTTGGTCACATCGAAACGCCCGGCCTGCAGGCCGGTGATCAGGTTGGGGAAACGCGTGTCGAGAGTCTCGACCTTGCGCCCCATGACCTTGCCCAGGCCGTCCATGAACTCGATATCGAAGCCCGCTGGCTGGTTGTTATCCATGTACTCATAGGGGAAGAACGTCACATCGGAACCGGCGATGATCTTGCCGTCCTGCTGGAACGCCGAAGCCGCCAACGAGGTCATCGCAACCGCTGCGCCCAGCAGGCACACGGCAAGGGGACGAACACTTTTACGAAACGCTGTCATGGTCAATACCTGCAAGGGGTTGGGAGGTTAGGCAGTGGCAGAATCTTGTCCGGCCTGTTGCACGAAGAAAGACGCGCCACGGGGTTTCTGCGGCAAGCGCAGTTGGTTGTCCGTGGAACGTATCAAGCCACTTTCTTCACCGGCCACCAGCAGGCCGGCATGTGCGCTGGGCAGAGGGTTTTCGCCGAATGGCAGCGCGTCTTCAGCGGCGTAGACGCTGATGAACAGGGTGCGCGGCAGTTCGGTCTCGTTAGGGCTGGAGGCATGCAAAAGCCGGGTGTGCATGAAGCACACGGAACCGGCCGGGCCGTAGCAGGCGACCGGTTGCCGACAGTGTTGCGCGACCACGGCGTCGTCCACTGCGCCGGTGAAACGCTGGTTCTGCCAGTGCGACCACAACGGGCCTTTATGGCTGCCGGGGATCACATTCAGCGGGCCGTTTTGCGGGGTCACTTCGCTGACCATCAGCAAGGCGGTGATGATGTCGTCGTTGCTGTGGGGCGTGAATAAAAAGTCCTGGTGCCACTTCACCTGGGTCGCGGTGTGGGGCAGCTTCGAGTTGATCTTGCTGTGGTGAAAGCGCGTGCCACTGGCGCCGATCAACTGCGCGGAAATCGCCGCCATGCGTGAATGCAACGCCACGCGCTCATACACCGGGGAAATCTCGGTGGGCGAACTGACCCGCCGCAGCGACGGGTGATCGGCGCGATGGTCGCCCTCCAGATCGAAGCGTGCGCGGCCATCCAAGGTGGTGCCCCAGCCCTGGTCATGGCGGCGACTTTCTTCTACCCATTGGTCGAAGTCGTGCTGCAGCGCGGCCACTTCGTCCATCGACAACACGCCTTCCACCACCAGGTAGCCGTCGCGCTGGAACTGCTCGATTTGATGTTGCTCGATCATTTTGTTTTTCCTGAACGTTAGAGGGTCACGCCAGCGAGACGTCCTTGAGGAACGCCTCCACGCGTGGGTTCTGGCCGCTGCGCAATACCGCAGGCGTGTCGTCGCAGACCACACGCCCCTTCTCCATGAACACGATCCGATCGGAGACCTTGAACGCGAAATTCATCTCGTGGGTGACGATCACCATGGTGATGCCCTCCTCGGCCAAGGCTTCGATGACCTGCAGTACTTCGTTGACTTTCTCCGGGTCGAGCGCCGAGGTGGGCTCGTCGAACAGCATGATCTGCGGGCGCATCATCAACGCGCGGGCGATGGCCACGCGTTGCTGCTGGCCGCCGGAGAGTTGGTGCGGGTACTTCCAGGCGTGGTCGAGCATGCCAACCTTGTGCAGCAGCGCGTAGGCCTGTTGCTTGAGCGCGTCGGTACGCCCCAGGCCGTGGTATTTCGGCGCCATCAGCAGGTTGTCGAGCACGCTCAAGTGCGGGAACAGATTGAAGCTCTGGAACACCATGCCGATGTTCAGGCGATGCTCGGCGTGTTCGACGTACTGCGGTTTCTGCGCGCCGGTTTTGTTCAGGTGGATGAACGGCTGGCCGTTGATCCTGATCTCGCCGTTGTCCAGTTGCTCCAGGCCGTTGAGCAGGCGAATCAAGGTGGTTTTGCCCGACCCCGACGGCCCGATCACCGACACCACTTCACCAGGCTGGACCTGCAGGTTGACCGAGCCCAGCACCTCGATGTCGTTGTAGGCCTTGTGCAGCCGCGTGGCTTGCAGCGCCGGGGCCCCGGTGGTTGCCGGGCGTTGCAGCGCAACCCGTTGTTGCGTGGCCAGCGCCAGCACCGCCGCATCGGGAACCCGCGACACATTGCGTTGGTTGACGTCGAGAAAGCGCTCCAGGCGTTTGAGCAGGAAGTCGAACACGGTGACGATAAACACGTAGAAAAACGCGACCGCCGCCATGGTTTCGATCACCAGGAAGTTCTGCGAATACAGGCGCTGGCCGACCATCAGGATTTCCGTCAGCGAGATCACCGACACCAGCGAGGTGAGCTTGACGATGGAGATGTATTCGTTGGCCAGGGACGGCAGCGCCACCCGCACGGCCTGGGGGATCACCACGCGCCATTGGGTGCCGAAAAACTTCAAGCCCAACGCCCGCGCTGCCTCGCCCTGGCCTTTGGGGATCGAGAGCAGACCGCCGCGATGGATCTCGGCCACATACGCCGTTTCGCAGATCACCAGGGCCAGCAGGCCGGACCAGAACGGGTCGGCCAGAATCGCCGACGTGCCGGGCAGCGCTTGCGGCAGGTTGTAGATAAAGATCAACAGCACCAACAACGGCAGGCTGCGGAACAGCCAGATATAGCCACGCGCAGGAACGCTGAGCAGCCCATGCCTGGATTGCTTGGCCAGCGCCAGCAGAAAGCCCAGACCGATACTCAAGACCCAGGTCAGGGTGCTGAGCTTGATCACCGTCCACGTTGCGCGCCAGAACTCGGCGTCACCCAGCAGACCCAACATATAATTCCAGTCGAATGTCATCGTCGCGCTGCCCTGCCCCAAAAGAAGGAAATTGATCTGCGTCAATGAAATCAGAGTCGTGGGGACGGGCCCTTGGGGTCAATTCGTAAAACCCGGTCCACTGGGTAGGCAGAACCTACGCAGCCCCCCGCCGCCCTCGAAACCACCAAAAATCAATGTGGGAGGGGGCTTGCCCCCGATAGCGGCGCATCAGCAACACATCAGCAAGCTGACCCACTGCAATCGGGGGCAAGCCCCCTCCCACATTGGATAGGCTGTAGGCCCTGACCGAAAGGGTGCGCGCCTGAACTCACCGCGCCGAACACGCCACCTTTTGGTGCAAATTCAGCTCACACTGCTGAGCGAGCGCACCGCATGCGGGTCAAAAAAGCTCGGCGGGGCCATGCCGGGGATGTACTGGTCGGACACAAACATGTGGCAGCGCTCGGCAAACGCCGACACCACACGCGACAGCTGGGTGTTGCTCGCCGTGGCGTAGCCCAGCTTCATCGGCCGATGCGCGCCCGCCAGGCGCAGGCGGATCACGCGTTTGCCGTCCTGGGACAGGTTCGATTTGGGCCGCGCATTCGCGAAGGAATAACCGATCCCATTGCCGACCATGGCGCGCACCGTTTCGAGGTTGGTGGAGCGCATGATGATGTTCGGCGTGGTGCCTGCCTGCATAAACAGGCTGAGGAAATAGTCGCGGCTCCAGGGCGTGTCGAGCAGCACCACCGGGTACGCCTCCAGGTCCTGCATGCTGACTGCCGACAGACTCGCCAGCGGGTGGTACTCGCCGACCATCACATACGGCGGCAGGTGCGCCAGGGGTTGGAAATCGATGTCGGGGCTGGTCACCAGGTCGTAGGTCAGGGCGATGTCCAGCTCGCCACTGCGCAGTTTTTCCAGCAGTTCCTCGTGGTTGCCTTCGGCCTGGGTCAGGCGCACGCCGGGAAACGCACGACCGAAACCAAACACCAGCTCGGGGGTGATCATCGGCGCCAGCGACTCCAGGCAACCCACGCGCAGCGGCCCGCGCACGGTGTTCAACGACTCCGAGGCGATGGTGTAGAGGTTGCTCATCTGCTCCAGGATCTGCTTGGCTTCTTGCATCACCAGGCGCCCCACTGCCGTCAGCGAAATGCCCTGGGCGTGATGCCGGATAAACAGCTGGATGCCCAGCTCGGCCTCCATGTGAGTGATCGCCGCCGAGATCGACGGCGACGAAACATGGATGCGTTCAGCCGCGGCACTGATGCTGCCGGCCTCGCCCGACGCGACGAAATATTCCAGTTGGCGCTGAGTGATACGACTGAGCATCAGGCCTGTACCTCGGTAATGACTGTATGCCCAGCGCGTTGCAGGGTTCATGCCGGGATAGGCGCGGGCCCTGCGCAGGGCGATGACCTGCACGGGCTTCGGTTTTTCCTAAGCACTACCCCGCACAAATGCTGGTTTCGTCCGGCGACCGGCGATGTGAAGCTGACTGCATCCCGCTGCCGACGAGTCGCTCGCCATGCCCACCCATACCCGTATCCGCATGTTCAATACCAAACAGACCTATCCCAACCAGGCGCTGGACAACGACCTGTGCCAGGCCGTGCGCGCCGGCAACACCATCTATGTGCGCGGCCAGATCGGCACCGATTTCGACGGCAACCTGGTCGGCCTCGGCGACCCGCGTGCCCAGGCCGAACAGGCCATGAAAAACGTCAAGCAACTGCTTGAGGAGGCGGGTTCCGACCTGTCCCATATCGTCAAGACCACCACCTATCTGATCGACCCGCGCTACCGCGAGCCGGTGTACCAGGAGGTCGGCAAATGGCTCAAGGGCGTGTTCCCGATTTCCACCGGGCTGGTGATTTCCGGCCTCGGTCAACCGGAGTGGTTGATGGAGATCGATGTGATCGCAGTGGTGCCGGACGACTGGAGCGTATGAAGGCGGCCGACGCCCACCTCGTGCTGCACCTCGCCGAATAAGCCGGAGAACCTCATGCCCTACACCGTGTACTTCCTCAATGGCCCCAACGCCAACCTCTACGGGCTGGGCAAGGACGGCACCTACGGCAGTGCCAGCTTCGCCAGCATCGAAGCGCGTTGCCAGGGCCACGCCGCGGAGTTGGGCCTGACCCTGGACTTTCGCCAGAGCAACCATGAAGGCGTGCTGGTGGACTGGATTCAAGAGGCCCGCCTGAACGCCGACGCCATCGTGATCAACGCCGCCGGGCTGAGCTACAGCTCGGTGCCGATCCTCGATGCGCTGCTGGCGTTCGACGGCCCGATCATCGAAGCGCACATGAGCAATATCTGGAAGCGCGAAAGCTTCCGGCATCACTCCTACGTGTCCAAAGCCGCCACCGGCGTGGTCGCCGGGTTGGGCGCGCTGGGTTACCAACTGGCACTCACGGCGGTGGCCGAACTGCTCGCAGAGCCGCCGCAGTGAACGGTATCACCCACGCGTCCACATTGGCGGTCCACCGCGACCGCGCCCGTTCTTTTCAGACAGACTTCTTACTATTCAGGCCCTTCCTATGTCAGTAGAAACCATCAACACCCTGGTAGTCGGCGCTGGCCAGGCCGGCGTCGCCATGAGCGAACACCTGTCCCTGATGGGCGTGCCGCATATCGTGCTGGAGCGCAGCCGCATCGCCGAGCGCTGGCGTTCGGAGCGCTGGGACTCGCTGGTCGCCAACGGCCCGGCCTGGCACGACCGCTTCCCCGGCCTGAAATTCGACGGCATCTCCCCCGAAGCCTTCCCGCCCAAGGAGCGCATGGCCGACTACTTCCAAGCCTATGTCGAAATGCTCAACGCCCCGGTGCGTACCGGCGTCGAAGTGCAGCAAGTGGAGCGCCATGTCGGGCGCCCCGGCTTCAAGGTGACCACCTCGGCGGGCGTGATCGAGGCCGCTAACGTGGTGGCCGCCACCGGCCCGTTCCAACGCCCCTCGATCCCGGACATCGTCCCCGCCACCGCGCCGCTGCATCAGTTGCATTCCTGCGCCTACAAGAACCCCGGCCAACTGCCCGAAGGCGCCGTGCTGGTGGTCGGCGCCGGGGCCTCCGGCACGCAAATCGCCGAAGAACTGCAAAAGGCCGGCAAAACCGTGTACCTCTCGGTCGGCGAACACTACCGCCCTCCCCGCGCCTATCGCGGCCGCGACTACTGCTGGTGGCTCGGCGCCCTGGGCCTGTGGGACGAAGTCAAAATCCAGCCGAAGAAAAAACACGTGGCCTTTGCCGTCAGCGGCTACGAAGGCGGCAAGACCGTCGACTTCCGCCGCCTCGCGCATCAAGGGATCAACCTGGTGGGCGTCACCGAACAGTGGAACGCAGGCGTCATGACCTTCGCCCCAGGCCTGGCCGCCAACGTGGCGCAGGGCGATCGGGCGTACTTCGACGTACTACGCGACGCCGATGCGTACATCGAGGCAAACGGCTTGCCGTTCCCCGAAGAACCGCAAGCCTGGGAACTGCTGCCCGACCCGCAATGCCTGCTGAACCCGACCCTCAGCCTGGACCTGGCCGAAGCCGGCGTGACCACGATCCTATGGGCCACCGGTTTCAAGTTCGACTTCAGTTGGTTGAAGGTGGATGCGTTCGACGAGAACGGCGAACCGTTCCACAAACGCGGGATTTCGGCGCAGAGCGGGATCTATTTCCTGGGCCTGCCAAACCTGGTGAACCGGGCGTCGTCGTTTATCTATGGGGTTTGGCATGATGCGAAGTACGTGGCGGATCACATCGTGTTGCAGAACGAGTACATGGCGTATGGCAAGGCTTAGCGCCTTGTTCCCAGCGACATTTCAACGCTCGAACCGTTACAATCGCCGCTTTGGACATTCGCCAAGGAGGCAACCATGAGCGTTCGTGGTCAAGATCGACAGATCGACAATATTGAATTCAATGTCAGCGACATTGCCCGCAGCAAAGCCTTCTACGGCAACGCCTTCGGCTGGACGTTCGTCGACTACGGCCCGACCTATACCGAGTTCAGCGATGGCCGGCTGACCGGTGGTTTCACCACCGGGGAGCCGGTTCGACCGGGCGGCCCTTTAATCATCTTGTATTCGGACAATCTGGCAGACGCGCTACAGCGGCTCAAGGCTCTGGGCGCGGTGATCTCCCGCGAAACCTTTGCGTTCCCCGGTGGAAGCAGGTTCCACTTCATTGATCCCGACGGCTATGAACTGGCCGTGTGGACCGCGCAACCGTAGATCCAGTTGGAATACCGGCGGCTTCGACACTTTATGTTTGCCGACCTTGAGTTCAATGGCGCCCGCGACCAAAAGACAATTGCGCGCGCAAAGTATATTGGCCTCAATCAATGGGAAATCTGGCTGGAAGATGCCAAGACCGGTGAAGTTATCAGTCAACGCCTACACTGATCCGCGATAAAGGGGGCACACTTATTCGCCAGTTAAATGGCGGCAATAAATTGTCCTGTTCACTTTGTCGCACCCCCTCTGTTACGGCTCCAGCCCCCGCCATATCGGCCGATAACTTGATTAACCGCAAGCCCAACGCATGCGCCCCTGACTGGATCGAGCCCGCCGCCATGAACCCACTCAACCTTCTAAAAAAAGCCCGGGCCGATCGACAAGGCACCGCCACCCTCACCTGCACCGCCAATGAACTGGAGTCCTCATTGGCCAACCTGCGCATCGCGCCCGTGCTGATCACCGGTTTCATCTCTCCGCACCTGGACATCGACCAGATTGCCGCCAAGCTCAAGCGTCGCTTTCCCCACACCAGCATCAGCCTGTGTACCACCGCTGGCGAGTTGTGCAACGCGGCGAATTCGCTGTATTGCACCACCGGCGAGCGCTGGGACCGGATTGTCCTGCAGTTGTTCGACGACAGTCTGATCGCCTCGGCCGAGGTGGTGATGGTGCCGCTGGAGTGTGAGGACATCCGCAGCGGCGGCAAGCGCATGGGGATGAAGGAGCGGATTGCCAAGCTGACGAGCAATATCAAGCGGGTACAGGCACACACGCCGATCGACCATCGCGACACCCTGGCCTATGTGGTGTTCGATGGGCTGTCCGCGTCGGAGTCGTTTTTCATGGAGGCGCTGTATGAGTCGGGGCGCTTCCCCTGCCTGTTTGTCGGCGGTTCGGCCGGGGGTAAGTTGGATTTCCAGAAAACCCTGATCCATGACGGCCAGCGCAGTTATCAGAACCACGCACAGATCGTGTTCCTGAAAACCGCCGCGAACGTGCGTTTTGGCGTATTTAAAAGCCAGAATTTCAAACCGGCTGACTTGACCTTCAGCGTGCTGACCGCCTCCGAAGAGGACCGCACGATTGACCAGGTGATCGACAGCGCGGGCAATATCAAGAGCATGGTGCAGGCGCTGTGTGACGCGTTCAGTTGCGCGCCCCAGGCGCTGGAATCGAAGTTGGCGGATTTCTCGTTCGCCATCCGCGTGGGCAATGAATTGTTCGTGCGCTCCATCGCACGGATCGACTATGAACAGCAGATCGTCCAGCTGTATTGCGACGTGGCCCCCGGCGAGGAGCTGGTGATGGTGCGGCGCACGCCGTTGCGTGAAGCCACCCGCACGGACTACGCGCAGTTCCTGCGCGGCAAGGGCGGCCAGCCGGTGGCGGGCATTCTCAATGACTGCATTTTGCGCAGGCTGAACAACCCCAGCGAATTGGGCAGCATGGCCGGGACGTTTGGCGATGTGCCGCTGGCGGGGCTGTCGACCTTCGGTGAAATCCTCGGCCTGAACCTGAACCAGACCCTGACCGCGATTTTCTTCTTTCGAGTGGCCAAGGGCGCCAGCTACAGCGACGAATACCTGGACAACTTCATTGCGCACTACGGCGAGTTCAAAGCCTTCTTCCTACGCCGCCAGGTAAATAAGCTGGCCGGATTGAACCATGTGGTGGTCAAGCAGATTGCCGCGTTCAAAAACAATGACTTCAGCGGCGCCCTGAATACCCGCGGGCTGGACAGCAATATCCTGCCGGTGTTCGAGGGCCTGGCAGACCTCGGCCAGGTGCTGGCCCAGGCCGAACGTCAACAGGCGGAAATCGCCTCGCAGATCAAGCATTACTCCGGCGAACTGCACGCCTCGATGGACGAACTGGTGGGCACCATCGACCAGCAGAACAGCGTGTCTGCAAAGGCCGGGGCGACGGTCGAGGGCTTGTCCAGCCAGGCGGATGATGCCGTGGTCGGCGCGCGGACCCTGGCCGGTTCGAGTTTGCGTATCCAGTCGATTGTGCAGGTGATTCAGCAAATCGCCGGCCAGACCAACCTGCTGGCGCTCAACGCCGCGATCGAAGCCGCGCGCGCAGGCGACCTGGGCCGCGGTTTTGCGGTGGTGGCGGATGAAGTGCGCAAGCTGGCGGAAATCACCCGCAAGAATGCGGCGGAAATCGGTGTGGATATCGACCTGCTGTCCGGCGAAATCCAGCGTGTTGCCCAGCAGATTGAAGACCAGTCCAGCGGCGTCGGCGCCTTGCGCGAAATGCTCGATGCGCTGGAGGCGTCAAGCCGCGCCACCGAGGGGACCGCGCAACGGACCAAGACGATTGCGGATACGCTGACTGGGCTTACGCATGCGTAGGTCCCCACGGGGTCGACGTCGGATGTTCGAGTAGCGAGAACAGCGTGTTCAGCCAGAGGGCGCGCGTGTTGGGCCGCTCGCGAGTATCTGGCTGGGCAGCCTTTCAGGCTATGATGCGGCGCTCACATCAAGGACGATAGAAACCGTGAAAACCGCCCTCACCGCTCTGCTCCTGATCTGCCTGACCACGCCCGCGCTCGCGGTCGACAACGCCATCGGCTTCCAAACCGCTACGCTGGCCGATGCTCACCATGAGCGTCCGCTGGAGATGGTCGTCTGGTACCCCGCCGCCACCACCGCAACCGCCGAACCGATCGCCGACAGCGTGGCTTTTATCGGCGCCCTCGCGGTGCCCAACGCGCCGCCGGCGAGCGGCGAGCATCCGCTGGTTGTGCTCTCCCACGGTTACGGCGGTAATTGGGGCAATCAGGCGTGGCTGGCCAGTGCATTGGCGCACCGGGGTTACATCGTCGCAGCGGTCAATCACCCGGGCACCACCACCAGGGATCGCAGCCCGCAAGCCGCCGCGCAGTTATGGCAACGGCCCAAAGACGTGAGCCGGGCCATCGATGCGGTGCTGGCGCAGCCGAAGCAATTTGGCGCGGTCGCCAAAAACCGGATCGCTGCGGCAGGTCATTCCCTCGGTGGCTGGACCGTGATGGAACTCGCCGGGGCGCGGTTCGACCCCGACCTTTTCGCCCACGACTGCGACGCACACCCGAAGTTGGGCGGTTGCATCGTCTACCACCAGATCAACCCCGCCAACACGCCAGCCGCAAAGGCCCAACTGGCCGCGGACCTGCGCGACAAGCGCGTCAGCGCCGTGGTGTCATTGGACCTGGGCCTGTCACGCGGTATGACCGACGCCAGTCTGGCCGCATTGTCAGTGCCGACGCTGGTGATCGCGGGAGCGGTGCCCTCGGAGGATATGCCCGTCGAGTTGGAGTCCGCCGACTTGGCCAGGCGCCTGCCAACAGCCTCGACGCGCTACGTAGCGATCAGCGACGCGACCCACTTCAGCTTTATGTCGATCTGCAAGCCCGGCGCGGTGGCGTTGATTGAGGAAGATTCGCCAGGCGATGGGATGATCTGCCGGGACGGCGACGGCGCGCGGCCACGGCAGGTGATCCAGCAGCAGGTCGTCGCGCTGATCACACAGTTTCTGCAGCCGACACCGCACAATTAAAACAAAGGGTGGCTCAAGACAAAGCGCATCGGGGCAGCACGTGTGCGGGCATTCTCAGCACCCGCTCAACGCCACCTGCGGCCGCTCGCCGGCAAAGAAAAACGGACGCAACCGCACGCCGACGCTGTTGCCGATGAACGCCGCCACCAGCCACACCCAGCCATGCAGGCTGCCGGAGGCGATGCCGCTGAAGTACGCGCCGATGTTGCAACCGTAGGCCAGGCGCGAGCCGTAACCGAGCAGCAGGCCACCGATCACCGCCGCCATCAGCGAGCGCGCAGGAATGTTCAGGTTGGGGGCGAAACGCCCGGCCAGGCCGGCGGCCAGGAGCGCACCGAGGACGATGCCGATGTCCATCACGCTGGTGATGTCTTCCCACACCGGCGCGGCCAGGGCCTTGGCGTTGCCCGGCATTTGCCAGAACGCCCAACTGCCCACCTCCACACCCAGGCCGCTCGCCACCTTGGCGCCCCACAGCGCGAACGCCGAGGTGATGCCCCACGGCCGCCCGGCCAGGGCCAGGGTTGCGTAATTGAGCAGGGCCAGGCCAATCGCGCCCCACACCAAGGGCCAGGGGCCACGCAGGAAACGGCGCAAGCCTTGGTGTTCGCTGGTCACGCCGGCTTCCAGTTGACCATGACGGGCCTTTTCCAGGCGCACGCTGACGGCTGCGATAAGGCCGAACACTGCCAGGTTCAGAAGCAGCGCCGGCATGACGCCGACACTTTTGACGATGGACGTCGCCGGGAACGCCGGCAGTGCAAACCACCAGCCCACATGGTGCGTGGCGATCAACGAACCACAGATAAAGAAGAACAGCGTCACCAACATGCGCGCATTACCGCCGCCCACGGTGAACAGGGTGCCCGACGCACAGCCGCCGCCCAGCTGCATGCCGATGCCGAAAATGAACGCACCGAACACCACCGATACCCCGGCCGGCGCTACCAGCCCGACCACCGGCTGGCCGAACAACGTGCCCGCCCCCAGCGCCGGGAAGAACAGCAATACCGCTATCGCCAGCATCACCATTTGCGCACGCAAACCGGCGCCGCGCCGGTCATTGATAAACACGCGCCAGGCCGAGGTGAAACCGAAGGCGGCGTGGTACAGGGTCAAGCCCAGCGCGGCGCCGACGACCAGCAACAGCACCTGGCGCATGCCGACAAGGTTGTGCAGGAACACGGCGCCCAGCACCAGGAGCACAAAGGCCACCAGGGGCGCGACAGGCTTGCGCGCAGAGGTTGTGGAAAGAGAGGTGCTCATGAGGTATCTCAATTCATTTGAAGGGGGTTGATGACCAGACCGTCGAGTATAAACCGAGAGGGCCTGTCTCTCGGCGGGAGATTGCATAGGGGGGTGGGGTATGCCATGCTCCGCACCTCATAGGTAGGGGGGGTATATTTTGAGCCATATAGCGGCCAATAAAGACAGTCTGATCAAGCGCGTCAAGCGCATTGCCGGTCAGATTCAAGCGGTGGAAAGAGCGTTGGAATCGGACAGCGATTGCGCCAAGACCCTGCACCTGGTCGCCGCCACACGCGGCGCCATCAACGGCTTGATGGAAGAAATCATCGAAGAACATGCCCGGGCGCATGTGGCGGACCCATCCCTCAGCGAGGAAGAACGCAACCAGGGCGTCGAAGAGTTGCTTGAAGCCATTCGGCGGTACTCCAAATGAGCCTTGATCATACCCACGAGCATGTCTTCCTCGGCTCGGCCCACGAAGAAAACGCCAAGCGCACCTTATGGGTGGTGATGTTGACGGTGGTGATGATGGTCGCGGAAATCGCCGCCGGCGCCCTCACTGGTTCGATGGCCCTGCTGGCCGACGGTTTTCATATGGCCACCCACGCGGGTGCGTTGGGCATCGCCGCCGCGGCCTACGCCTATGCCCGACGCCATGCGTCGAGCCCGCGTTTCAGCTTCGGCACCGGCAAGGTCGGCGATCTGGGCGGCTTTGCCTCGGCGCTGATCCTGGCGTTGGTGTCCCTGGGCATTGGCATCGAGTCGGTCATGCGCCTGTTGCAACCGACCGACGTGCAGTTCGGCACCGCGACGTTGATTGCCGTGGTGGGGCTGGTGGTCAATATCGTCAGTGCGCTGTTGCTCGGCCACGGTCATAGCCACGGGCATGATCACGAACACGAACATGCCCACGGCCACCATGGCCACGATAACAACCTGAGATCCGCCTATGTGCATGTGCTCGCCGATGCACTGACCTCGGTGCTGGCAATCGCTGCACTGCTCGCGGGGCGGTACCTGGGTTGGGTCTGGCTGGACCCGTTGATGGGTATCGTCGGCGCCATCGTGATCGCACGCTGGGCCTGGAGCTTGATGGGCGTGACTGCCGGCGTACTACTCGATCAGACCCATGAGCATGTTGCTGCGGAGATCCGGGAGCTGGTGGAACAACCGGGCGACGCGACGATTACCGACTTGCACGTCTGGCAGGTAGGACCCGGTGTGCATGCGGCAATCGTGAGCGTTGTCGGCCGCTCCACAGCGGATGCCGACAGCATTCGCGAGCGCCTCAAACCGGTGCATGAAGTGAGTCACCTCACCGTCGAGTTTCGCACGCTCGATGTGGCGTAGCGCGACGCCGGGTGACGCCCCCTCTTACGTGCGCCCTACTGACCCGGAGACCGGAAGATTACCGAGCAACTTCAGCCCGGTACTCTTCACGAACGCGTCATAGTCCATTGGCCGCTGGATGCGCGTCTGCGCGTTGGGCAGCACGTAAGCCCAGGCGCGTTTCGACGAAGCGTCGTACACCAGCTTGAACAGGCGCGTCGGCACCCAGACCTGGTTGTCGCCGATGGTGCCGTAGCCGGGGTCAAACAACGGGCCGGTGAACACAAACACATCACCGCCAGCGCGCTTGGCGAACTTGCGCACATCCGCCTCGACCTTGCTCCAGATCTTACGGTTGTTGGTAGGGTCTTGCGGCACCATGTTCGACAGTGCAAACGACTGCGCCATGGCATGGGCGTTCGGTGCGTCGGCGGCCGGCGACTGGTGGCCACGGTCGACGGCCGGATGCTGGCTGTGGTAGTCGCTCAACTCTGCACGGCCATCCTTGGGGATGCGCGGGTCGGGGTAGAACAGGTTGGTGCGCTCCTCGCCCTTGGCATCCTGCAATTGCTCGGCGTTCAGGCGCTCGACCACCACGAGCGGCGTCTTGCTGGTCTGCGAATAGAGCACCGCAAAATTGTCCGAACACAGGGCCAGGGGCCGCATGCTGGCGCGCACGGTGGCAGTGTTGATGGGTTTGGCGGCGGGGAAAAGATCGGCACAGCCATCAAAGGAGGCACGTTGTTCGGTGGCCGTGTAGAGGTCAGGCAGACTGCGGGCATGGGCCGCGGTCGAGAGTAAAACAAGGGCCGACAGCCCGACTGCAATGTTGCGTAGGTACATGTTCTAGATCTTTTGGCTGAGGATAAACCGACAACCATCAACGATGGTGCGGGGGCTGTTGACCGTGAAAAACCAGGTTAGTGCCGCAGGGCTGCGCCTGCTCTAGCCCCGGCATTACAGCAGAAAATTCCCACACCCCGCAGCGCTACGTCCGACCTCCGGGTTTGGTCAGTTGTAGGTCATGGTAAACGTCGCGGTGCTGTTGGCCTGGCCGGCGGTAACGTTGGCATCGGTCTGGTAGTAACGTGCCACCAACGGGATTGCATAGGGGCCGTCGCTAACCGTAGTGCCCGCGGCAATCGGCGTTCTAAGCGTGACGGGGGCATTGTTGTAGTAGAGCCTTACGCCAACCCCGGTTGCGGCGGTAGGAGACGCATTCAGTGCCAGCACCCCAGCAATCCCGGAGCTGTGGGCGTTGCCATCCAGGGCAACTTTGACCCGTGTATTGGCATCGCAATCGAGCGGGATGGAAAAGTTGATTTCATCTCCCGCGCTTCCCGGGCCGGTGAACTGGCTTCGCGGCACATTGCCCATGGGCACAGGGATGGACGTATTGGAGACCGAACAAGCGACGGGAATGATGGTATTGCTGCCGGACAGGCTGGCGTAAGCAGCATAAAAATAATTAACGATACTGCCTGAGGCGAGTCTTCCATTCGTCAGAACACCGGCCCCAACTGCCCCCGAAGTGGTTTTTACCAACTGCACGGTAATTCCGGGTTCAGGCAGCGCAACAGTGCTGGGCCCGTTAAAGTTGACATCGTAAGGCATAGCGCCGCCGAAGAATAATACACGAATCCCCACACCCGCTATATTGGTGTTGTATACGTTATTCCCATATGCACTGATGACTCTGAACTGTTCCATTGCAAAGCGATGCACATAATTCACACTGCAGCCGTAAAAATACCGGCCACCATTGTAGGCGCCGGTATTGGCGGTTGCCAAAACCGTGCCGATGGGAGTATCACGCTGGACAATCAACGTTCCAAAATTTACCGTTCGCGTCAACGCCGACGACACGCCATTGTAAAAACGGCACGATGCCAATGCGTTATTCGATAACACCGTTAAAACCCATGCCGCACTGCCAAAACAGAACAACCTAATCAGCGTCCGTTGTACACCCAGCATAAAAAGCCCTCGATTAATTGCATGACACCGATAACGTCCTGATGATTGAAAAAGGCTGCGACCCTTCAATGGATATCGGTAAAACAAAAGCTGCCGTGCATTGTTGGTCCGCTTGCTCACCCCACTGAACCTTCACTTCACCCTGTTCCGGCATGCCGCTTAGATAAACCTCCCCTTCCAGGCCGACAATGCCGCTGCTGGCAAACGTCGTCGACTCTTGCACCAGCGTTGCGCTGGCGCCGAACGTGACGGGTTTTCCCTGATATGTGAGGGCCATCAGTACCCGGCTGCCGACGCGGGTCTGGAAATCCGCGAGCACCAACGCGCCACGGGTCGGGATGACCGATTGGGTATTGGCCTCGATGTCGATGTCATCGGCCAGTGTTTCGGTGCTCAACGCAATGCGGTTGCGACGATAGGTACTGACATGAGGAACCAGCGCATAACCGCGCCAATCGGTATTGACCCCGGTGTTGTTTTGCACTTTGACCCCGGCAGCGCCAGGCGCGCGCACCAGCGCCATGGTTTCGCCCTGGGGTTGGGAGAAGGTAATGCCGAACGGGTGCGCAACGACGCCACCCTGTGCGCCATAGTTGAGTTGTCGGGAGTGTCGCTCGTAGTTGTAACCGAGCTTGGTTTCCGCGTAAGCGCCTTTATACGTCGCGTGAGCATTGCCGCTGTTGCCTTGCCCTGGGCTGGCATAACCCTGGCTGACGCTGTAGATCAGATTATCGTCCGGCAGCGTCGCGCCACTGAGCCCCAGTTCGTGGGCGGTCTTTCCCTGTGCATCGGTATTCAGGTTGTAATTCACCCAGCTATTACGCAGAGCACTCCCCAACGGCAACTGGATATTGAATGCCAGTTGCTGGTCATTGCGCTTGCGCCCGTTATACGCGGGGGTCTGCGTGTAGGCATAACTCAAACCGTAGGTCACGCCGCCCCGGCTCAGGTTATAACCGGCACTCAGGCTCCGTTCGTAACCGGTTTGTCGCCAGAAGTCCTGCTGATAACCATTGATATAAAAGTTGCCGTATTCGCCCAGGGACTGGTTGATATTGAGTTGCGCACGGCTGCGCCGGTTATACAGGCGTCGCCAGTCATTGAAGTTGCCGGGGTCGATCTCATTGGCTTCCTGGAAATCGTAATAACCGCTGGTGGAATAACGGTAACCGGCCAGGGTGAACGTGGTGTTGGTGGCCGCGATATCCTTCGCATATTGAAAGCGCACCGACTGGCCATCGTGCCGGGAACCCTGGCGCAACTCGGTGCGGGCCTGGCTCACATCCATGGAAAGCGAGCCCCATTCGCCAAACCCGTGGCCGACGCCCAAGGACGTCGCCGAATACTTCGCCGAGGCAAGGACACCCGCGTACACGGTGGTGTCACCGGGCAACCCGTAAATCAGCGTACCCTGGGCAAATGCGGGGGTGCTGCTCTTGCTCGCCGTCGAACGGTATTCGCCCGCAACCAGCGAATACTTGAAGCGCCCTTCCCGGACCATCACCGGCACCGCCGAAAAAGGCTGAATCGAGCTGCGCACGCTGCCATCGGCCTCGGTGATGGTGACTTCCATATCGCCGCTGGAAGACGTGGGGTACAAATCCGTGATTTCGAATGCGCCGGCGGGCACATAAGTCTGATAGATGATGTAACCGTTCTGGCGCACCGTCACCTGGGCGTTGCTGCGGGCGATGCCTCTCACCACCGGGGCGAACCCACGCAGGCTGTCGGGGTACATGTTGTCGTCCGAGGCCAATTGAATGCCCTGATACTGCACGCTGTTGAACAACTCTCCCGGCGTGAAGCTGTCCCCCACGACCAACTGGCTCTTCAACGAATGCACATCACGCTGAAGGTACGTATTGAGGCTGGCCCATTGGGCTCGGCTGTCACCTTGGGTGTAAGTCGAGTAGTTACGTAGCCGCCAGGCGCCCAGGTTCAACCCGCTGCGCAGGTTCAGGTAGTAATTGTCATCGCTGCCGGAACGCCCTTCGCGCCGGGTGTTCGCGCCGCTGAAACTGTAATTGAGCAGCGCGGCCGGCAGGCCTTGGTCCCACTGTTCAGGATCAATCTGCCCGCGTGCTTCACGGGTGAGCGCCGCTTGGGGAATGCTGATGTCCAGACGGCGCTGATGAAAGTTGAACACGCTGCCCGCATCTGGAATGTATGCCAGCAGGTTGCTGATGGGGGTTTCCTGGGGCAGTTCGCGCAACGCAGGAAACGCCTGCAACTTGACGCCCATCTCCTGTAATTGTCGTGGGGTAAGTTCAGGTTGCAACAGACCGTCCAGCGCAACGAAGTTAATATCGCGACTGGCTATTCGTCGGTCGTTCAAGTAGAGGTCCACTGAATAACTTCCAGGCAACTGCCCGCCCTGATTGGAGAATGCGTCGAGGTCGACCCACGTTTGTTCTGCATTGTCGATCTCCAAGGCACTGGCATTAAAATACTCACGCGCCAGCGCATTGGACGAACACAGCGTAATGCCTATTATGCATTTGAGTGCATGCGCGGCCAGCACCTTTAGTTTCAGGCGTAGCATTCCATTATTTATAGCGTTCATATAAGAAGCCCCGCAATCCGGGCAACACAATGCCCGCCACCCCAACACCAAAGGGCGGTTGATCCAACGCATTAACGAAACAGGTAGCCGTTAAAACTAACAGCCCTTATGAATTAGAGTGGCGCACTGGCCTGCGGCGTAATACCGCCATAATCATTGATGGCTTGCCAACTGACGGCTCCACTTGCACCTTCCGGCATCGGCCAGGCCAATGTACTTTTGGGAGCAACCATACCGGCATCGTTAATAACCTGGTCACCCACGCTCACGCGAAAAAAAGACACGTGATACGCCGTAGGGTTGTTGACCTGCAACGCTTTACCTACCCGCGTAAAGACCAGTGCCTTATAAGCATTCATCGACTCTCCTGGCATTCCCGGCGGGCGATAGAAGAGTTTTATCCGACTCTTCACAGAAATCAGCAGTTGGTTTTCTTCGGTTTTTTCCGAGGCGGGAATCGACTTGATATTCACCCAGAACACCGACTCTCTGTCCTGCGGAAAATCCCCTCCGGTGCGAATGATGCGCAGCACATTCTCCTGCTCGGCATCCAGCCGAAACAGCGGCGGCGTCATGATAAACGGTGCCTTGCCAGGTGCAGTCTGCGCCCCGTCATCGACCCATGACTGAATCAGATACGGCTTGGTCTTCTCGGTGTTTTTCACCGAAATCGAGGCTTCTTTCCTTGAGCCGTCGTACACCACCCGCGTGCCCCCCACCACCACACCCGCAATAGCCGTATGCACCGTACTGACCAGCAGGCCGGCGGTTAACATGTATTTCAGCCACCCCATCGACGTATCTCCTACCGACGCTTTGCTCAAGCCTGCACGTGAGCAAACCCACTTGTTGAGAAGGCCGAGCAGCGTGCCCGGCCTGTCTTAGTGATCAGTTATAAATAACTGTGAAATCACTGACGGCGTTGCCGGAACCGGCCACCACTGGAGCGGTTGCCACATATTTGGCGAAGAAGTTGAAGGTGGTGTCGGCTACCGGAGAAAGAGGCTTGCTGACGGACGGGGAGCCCACGGGAATCAACGTAGAGGCATCCCCCTCATACACACCGATCGCCACACCCTCGGCGGTTCCAGCCCCACTCGTCAGGGCAATCAAACTGCTGTTATTCCCGTCGGTCGGGCCATCAAACTTTACGACCGCGCTGGTGGCCGTGGCCGGGCAGTTAGTCAGGACGATATCGAACCGGGTCGGGGCCGCGGTATCGCCGACATTGGCCAATGCCGTTGAACTGACCGTCCCCATTGTCACCGTCTGATTGGCAGTACCGGGTGTAACAGTACACGCGGCATCGGTGATCGTACCGGTGAAGTTAATAGTGCCGTCCGCCGCATGGCTGAGCGCCGAAAATGCAGAGCACGCCAACAATGTGCATACGATTAATTTTTTATTCACACGACTATTCCTTATCACGTCAAGTTATGCAGGCATTCAACTAACTACTGGGGAGCAAGTCTCAATGCCAACCTTTTTCTAGAGCAAACAGCTCCACAGGCGGATGACTGTCAGCCAGCTCGTCTTTGCTTTTCAGATTTGCCCTCTTGTTGTGAGAGAGCGGCGTCGATGATCAAGGCTTTTTAAAGAAATACCTACGTCGAAAAATCGGCGTGTGCTGTGGGGCTTTTCTCTGTTTTCCAATTATTTGAATTGCAGCACGCTCGACGATGTGATCCGCAGGGCAAAAACCAGCCAAACAGGCTGTTCACTTGGGCTGTGGATTACTGCCCTCTTCCGACAGAACACTCCTCTATCAGGACGGTAAAAATTACCGTTTGATTGATATGACCCCATTGGCGATTCTGAACATCGGTCTAAACTGCAAAACCCAGTCATGCTCCGCAAGGGAGTCAGCGCGCCATGCAGCCCACCCTCAAATTGCTCGATCAACCCACCCGATATATGTTCTTCACCGGCAAGGGCGGTGTCGGCAAAACGTCGGTCTCAACCGCGGTATCACTCGCACTGGCCGAGGCCGGCAAGAAGGTACTGCTGGTCAGCACGGACGCCGCCTCGAACCTTGACGAGATGCTCGGCGTCGAGCTGAGCAATCAGCCTGTCGCGGTGCCGCACGTGCCTGGAATGTTCGTGCTCAATATCGACCCAGGGACCGCAGCAATTGACTATCGGGCCCGGGTGATCGAGCAAATGGGCGACCATGCCCGCGATGAAGACATCGCCTTGGTGCGTGAGCAACTCTCCGGGGCATGCACGACCGAAATCGCAACCTTCGATGAGTTCTCCCACCTGCTGTCGCAGGGCAGCGCGGCGTATGACCACATCGTGTTCGATACCGCGCCCACGGGGCACACGCTCAGATTGTTGAGCCTGCCAAAAGCGTGGAGCGGTTTTCTAAAAGGCAACGATCGTGGCGCATCATGCCTGGGGCCGCATTCGGGCTTGAAAATGCAGGAGCAGTTGTTCAATCAGGCATTGGTGGCGCTCAATGATCCAGCCCTGACCACCGTTGTTCTGGTGACGCGCCCTGATAAAGGCGCCCTCAGCGAGGCTGCACGCTCCAGCGACGAACTCCGTGAACTGGGCTTGAACCACCAGCGCCTGGTGGTCAATGCTGTATTTAAACGCAGCGACTTAAATGACCCGATCGCCGCCGCGATCGAAGCTATGGGCCAGCAAGCGCTCGACGAGATGCCCGCGTCACTGCGTCAGCTTTCAGCCGACTACATCCCACTCAAGGCCGTGGATTCGGTTGGCTTACCCGCGCTTCGCGCACTGCTGACACCCGAGCTTGCTGTCCCTGCCAGCATTGCAAACCCAGTTCCGTCGCGCCTGGAATATCCCGCACTCGCGGAATTGATCGCCGAGTTAGCCCACGCCCAGCGCGGCCTGATCATGGTCATGGGCAAAGGCGGCGTGGGCAAAACCACCATTGCCGCCGCCATCGCCCTGGGACTGGTACAGCATGGCAAGTCCGTACACCTGAGTACGACAGATCCTGCAGCGCATCTGGCGGTAACCCTCAATGCCGACGTGCAGGGACTCAGCGTCGGCCGCATCGACCCTAAGGTCGAGACCCAAAAATACGTGGACAAGATCGTCGCCTCCCGCGCGCCAAGCCTGACGGAAGACGAAACCGCCTTGCTCATCGAGGATCTGCAATCCCCGTGTACCGAAGAGGTCGCGGTGTTCCACGCATTCTCCCGTGTGGTTGCGCAAGCCAGAAGTGCATTCGTGGTACTCGACACGGCCCCCACAGGTCACTCCCTGCTCCTGATGGACGCCACAGGCGCCTATCACCGCCAGATGGTTCGCGAATTCAAAGGCAAAGCCTCGGACCACATCGTCACGCCGCTGATGCGCCTGCAAGATGCGGACTACACCAAGATCATCCTCGTCACGCTGCCCGAAGCCACCCCGGTGTCGCAGGCGGCAGCGCTGCAGGATGACTTGCGCAGGGCCGACATCGAACCGTTTGCCTGGGTGGTCAATAAGTCGTTGCTGGCCACCGATACGACAGACCCGCTGCTGCGAGCGCGCCTGGAT
Organism: Pseudomonas sp. K8; assembly: GCF_014889455.1. Lineage (NCBI taxonomy): Bacteria > Pseudomonadati > Pseudomonadota > Gammaproteobacteria > Pseudomonadales > Pseudomonadaceae > Pseudomonas > Pseudomonas sp. K8. The sequence continues at coordinate 17,986 of NZ_VJWO01000049.1, read as the reverse complement.
AGCGAGCGCAAACAAATGGCGAGAGTGGCCGAAGAAACCAACCATGCTGTCATCGTAGTGCCGTGGACGGCGGAGCCGCCGGTTGGCGTCGCCGGGTTGAAGCGCTTGCTGGATTGAAGTGTCGCTCGGCTTGCTCACACCGTGCGCCTGGATGACTGGAACGACACCAGCAAAAAAGCCTGCAGGGCTGCAGGCTTTTCTCTATCTGGCACGACCTGGATGCGAATAGAAAACCAGCATCTGTGTCCCAATGAAATCAGGCTGATTTATATCTTTACGATGATCCCAATCAAGTTCGTATCCTAGGCGAACCTGGCTGCGCTCAGCCAAGCGTACTGTCGATCAGAGCCGTGACTGCCTGTCAGTCTTCAGCCCCTGCTCTCAGCACCGAGACAAAGCGTTCCAATGAAGGATCTTGCTCAGCGTGCCGCTTAATCCGGCCGATGAACATCCACTCATATTCCGCCCAAAAAACCCGAGCAGTCTTGGGGGCTTTGCAGTCGAATACAACTTGATAGATCCCTGTTTCTCGCTGCCGAACGACGACACATTGCTCAAGGCCAACCAACAGTCGTTGCCCTGGCTCCAGGGGTGGAGCATTCAGCGCAAGGCGTTTCTCAATTGCTGTTTTGCGCATGATGACTGTCGTCCTTAAAATTCAGAAACCTTATGCATTGAATCAAAAGCAAAGCCAGCCGCATGGCGGTGTGCCTTGAACGCCAGGGCATTGGGCGGACCCGCGTGGCTCAGGCGCTTCGACAGCTCTGCACACGACTATCCTCCACTGGATCATATGTGCATAATATTATCATGCAGTGATAATAGAAAGGCAATCGACGTCGCCCTGGCCTCAGGCCCGGACGAGGTCTTTTGATTGATTGCCAGGAGGCAGAGACATGCATGAAAGCAGCACTACGTGAGCGCTTGGAGACCCGTATGAAACGTGAAGACGTAAAAACCAAATACGCTGAAGGCATTCAGTTTGATACCCATTTGATTGCCAACCCGGCCAACACCCAGGAGTGGATCGTCTTCTTTAAAAAGGATGCCGGAAGAAGCTTCTTCCTAGTCAATGACAACGAAGAAATCGAACCTTTTCGGTACCTTGATGATTTGATTCATGAGCTGCGCGAAATCGGTATCAAGGTAGCTGAAATTCATTTCTGAATTGTTTCCTTGGCACCTCGCGCATCTACAAGTGCGATCGCAGCAAATAATGATGTTGGATTAACGTCTATTAACGCCAACGTTATGGCAACAAAAGACTGCTGGAGGACTCGAGTATCAGAAGGTTTTCCAGCCAGCGGCCCTACGGGCAGGTCCGCGTGGAGCACACGTAGAAAGTCGCCAGCTCGCAGTGAGCTGGCGCGCGTTTCCTGACGCTCTACTCAGGCATGCAAGTAGGCCACCAAGGCATCGGCGAAGGACTCAGTGGTACCGGCCCCGCCCATATCGGGTGTCACTTGATCACGGGAGTTTTCCAGAACAACGCGGATAGCAGTACGAATGCGCGTGCCCTTGTCCACCATACCCAGGTAATCAAGCATGTCTGCGGCGGCCAATAACAATGCACACGGGTTCGCGATGTTCTTGCCGGCGATGTCCGGTGCCGAACCGTGGACCGCTTCGAAGATGGCAGCATCGGCGCCGATGTTGGACCCCGGCGCCAAGCCCAACCCACCGACCAGGCCTGCGCACAGGTCTGAAAGGATGTCGCCAAACAGGTTGGTGGTGACGATGACATCGAATTGATGGGGATTCATCACCAACTGCATACAGGCATTGTCGACGATCATCTCGTGGAATTCGATTTCCGGATAATCCTCGGCGACCTCACGCGCCACGTCAAGGAACAGCCCGGAGCACGACTTGATGATGTTGGCCTTGTGTACCGCGGTCACTTTTTTGCGACCTTTGCTACGAGCCAGCTCGAACGCGTAGCGCACGATGCGTTCGGAGGCTGTGCGTGTTACGCGAATACTTGCCAGAGCGACTTCGCCGTCTTCCGAAATACTTTGCCCTTCTGGCAGGTACGCCCCTTCGGTATTTTCACGCACCGTGATGATATCGATACCTTCAAAGCGCGAACGAGTGCCGGGGAAACTGATCGCCGGTCGGACGTTGGCGTAGAGATCGAAGTGGCGGCGAAGGTGGACGTTGATCGAGGAGAAGCCGCGGCCAATCGGCGTGGTCAGAGGGCCTTTGAGTGCGACGCCGTGTTTGGCGATCGTATCGATGGACGCGGGCGGCATCAGCTGCCCATGCTGCTGCAAGGCCTCCAAGCCGGCCTCAACGAAGTCGTACTGAAGATTGCAGTCAAGGGCATCGAGTACGCGTAGCGTCGCTTGCATGATCTCAGGGCCGATGCCGTCACCCTTGATGATTGCGATGGTTTTGCTCATGGTCTCTTCCTTAACAGCGCTGTGTCAGCCTGCTGTATTGATGGGGTCACTGAGACTGGTGTCACGAGTCTGCTGATAGGCATTGACTGTCTGACGGCTTTCACCGCGGCAGAGTGCTATGTTTCATCCTCCGCGCCGTGACCGCGCAGGTCATTGCGGATCAATTGACGAGCGACCTGAACGGGTGTCAGCTCTCGCTATGGATGCGGCGGTTACAGGTGAGCGCCCGGATCAAGCGTGCAGTCATTTGCTCCATCGATGACGCGCATAACATTAACATACAATGCTAATTCCACGTGGTAGAAAGCAGCGTTTTCCGGATGATACCAAGGTCTTAGAACGCCTGTGCGTGACAGGGTGAGATCGCTTTTAGGCAGGCATAAAAGGAAGACGGGTTGTGGCTCGGATCATTCAAGAACGGATGATCTTGCAAATGGCGGGCTGTCGATGTTCAGGAGCTGCGGCGGCCGGATGTCCGCCGAGTGCGACAGCTGCCAACCGTGCAAAAGGTCGTGCAACTGCCGCACATCAGCCTGATGGACCTCCGCTTACAGCGGGTAGTGCGCCGGGTAATGCAGCTTCGCAACACCGGTGTCGATAGCGGCCTTGGCCACTGCGCCGGCGATTGCCCCGAGCAGGCGAGCATCGAGCGCTTTGGGGAGAATGTAATCGCGCCCAAACTCAAGCTTGTCGACGTTGAACGCTCGCAGCACTTCCACAGGGGTTGGCTCTTTGGCCAATTGGCGCAGTGCTTCCACTGCCGCAATTTTCATCGCTTCGTTGATCCGGGTTGCCCGAACATCCAGGGTGCCGCGGAAGATGAACGGAAAGCCCAGAACGTTATTGACCTGGTTCGGGTAGTCGGAGCGACCGGTCGCCATGATCAAGTCATCACGCGTGGCCATGGCCAGCTCGTAGCTGATTTCAGGATCGGGGTTCGAGCAGGCAAACACGATCGGCTTGGGAGCCATCGCCGCCAGCGCTTCAGCCGGAAGCAGATTGGCTCCAGACAACCCCACGAACACATCGGCACCGTTCATGGCTTCCATCAACGTGCGCGGGCCACCGTCGTTAACGAATTGTGCTTTGTATTGGTTGAGGTCTTTGCGCGCCGAGTGGATGACACCGGTACGATCGACCATGTACAGATTGCTTTTTTGCGCGCCAAGGCTGAGCAGCAGGCGCATGCACGCCGTGGCTGCGGCACCGGCGCCGAGGCAGACGATTCTCGCGCTCTCCAGCGTTTTGCCCTGAATCTCCAGCGCATTGAGCATGCCGGCCGCGGTGACGATGGCGGTGCCGTGCTGGTCGTCATGGAAGACCGGGATGTTGCACTGTTCGATCAGTGCGTCCTCGATTTCAAAGCACTCAGGGGCTTTGATGTCTTCCAGATTGATCCCACCAAAGGTGTCGGCGATACGCACAACGGTGTCGATAAAAGCCTGGGAACTCTCGGCATTGACTTCGATATCGATCGAGTCGATACCGGCAAAACGCTTGAACAGCAACGCTTTGCCTTCCATGACCGGCTTACTGGCCAAGGGGCCCAGATCGCCGAGACCCAAAATGGCCGTACCGTTTGTGATCACGGCCACCAGATTGCCTTTTCCGGTAAAGCGATAGACGTTCTCCGGGTCCTTCGCGATTTCGCGAACGGGCTCGGCCACGCCAGGGCTGTACGCCAGTGCGAGTTGGGCAGCGGTATCGGCAGGCTTGGTCAGCGCAATGCCGATTTTTCCTGGGGTCGGGAATTCATGGTAATCCAGTGCAGCCTTCTTGAAGTCGGTAGTCATGCGAGCCCCTAATTAGACGTTGATTACAATATTATGTTAACACTATTATAATACAAGGCAACGAGGTCCTGAGCCACAGACCAGGATCGAGTTGCCGGCTTGAATGCTGCTGACGAAGGGGTTTGTCAGCCAGCAGACCAACACTATTGGCCCTAAGACTTCAGGGCGGGCCTGTATTTTTTGGCCAATAGAGCCCTCCTATGCTTGAACCCGTTTAGGCCACCTTGCGTGGCCTTTTTTTTGCGCGCTCGAAAGCCCGGCGCGCTACGCACCAAGCACGACACACTAGGACTCGGGGGTTTGCTTATCGCGTCTTGGAGCCGCCCTACGCACTTCGACAATCGCGTAAGTGCCTGACACGGTTACATACGGGCGTCGACGCGGCTCATGGGGCCGGATCAGCGTTGATCCGTGTCAGGCGATCGCGAAAAAGGATGGGGGGCGTCGATTCTTTCTTTAACAGAACTCAATCTTTACTGACCTGCTCAACCTTTCTGAGGGTGGCTGTCAGAAATGTACTTCGGCAGATTTGATACCCAGCTCGCGAAGCTCATGGATCAGATCATCGAGGCGTCCAAATGACTCCACTTCCTCGTTGTCATTGACCAGAAAATAGCTTCTCCCGGCATCCTTTTTGAAAAGAATGATCCACTCGTGCGTGTTGGCCGGGTTGGCTATCACATGCGTGTCGAAGTGCATGCCTTCCCCGTGTTTGGTTTTGACATCTTCGCGTTTCATGCGCGGTCTCCGAGCATAGGGCTCAGCTCTCTGAGCACTGAATCTAGAGCGTCGCCGGTGTTGTACCGAGGCTAGGCCAATTGCTTTGCTATTATCATAACGTGTGAATAGTATGCACATGCCACCAGAACGAGGCTAGTCATGATTGCGATACGAGAAGCTTGGAAAGCGGGCTTGTTAGGGCGCGAGCATTGGCTTGGAAATATCGTCTCAGGGATCATCGTCGGCGTCGTGGCGCTGCCCTTGGCCATGGCATTTGCGATCGCCTCCGGCGTCAAGCCGGAACAGGGGATCTACACGGCCATTGTGGGTGGTTTGCTGGTTTCGCTGTTCGGCGGAAGCCGGCTGCAGATTGCGGGCCCCACAGGCGCATTCATCGTCATTCTGGCCAGCGTGACAGCCAAGTACGGCGTTGATGGCTTGCAGGTCGCGACAATGATGGCCGGGGCAATTTTGTTGCTGCTCGGCATCACCAAACTTGGCGCACTCATCAAGTTCATACCTGACCCGGTGATTGTGGGATTCACCGCCGGCATCGGGGTGATCATTTGGGTCGGGCAATGGAAAGACTTTCTGGGCTTGCCGAAAATCAGTGGCGAGCACTTCCACCAGCGGCTGTGGCACCTCATCCAGGCATTTCCCAACCTTCATGTACCCACGACACTGTTGGCCCTGCTGAGCCTGGCACTGGTGATCCTCGCGCCTAAACTGCCGGGTTTAAAGCGTGTTCCCGGCCCGCTGATCGCGATGGTCGTGGTCACGGCGTTGCATGCCTATTTTCAGTTCGACGGCGTGGCCACGATCGGCAGTGCATTTGGGGGCATTCCTCAAGGCCTTCCCCAAATCGGCCTTCCAGCAATAACGCTGCCCCAGGTCATTGAGTTGATTGGCCCTGCGTTTGCAATCGCGATGCTTGGGGCTATCGAGTCACTGTTGTCGGCGATTGTCGCCGACGGGATGGCCGGCACCAAACATGACTCCAATCAGGAGTTGATCGGACAAGGCATTGCCAACCTGGTCACCCCTCTGTTCGGTGGCTTCGCTGCGACAGGGGCGATCGCTCGAACGGCCACCAACATCCGCAATGGCGGCAATAGCCCAATCGCGGGTATTGCCCACTCCCTCACGTTGATTTTGCTGATCTTCTTTCTGGCGCCGCTGGCTTCGGATATCCCGCTTTGCGCATTGGCGGCGATCTTGTTCGTGGTCGCTTACAACATGAGCGAACTGAAGCACTTCAAGCGCATGGTCAAACGCGCGCCCAAAGCCGACGTTGCCATCCTGCTAATCACCTTCGGCCTGACCGTTTTCAGTGACCTGACGATCGCCGTGAACATTGGGGTGATTCTCGCCATGCTGCAATTCATGCGTCGCATGGCGTCCTCTGTCGAGGTACAGCTAATGGTCGAAGATGAGCTGGAGGCAGAGTTGCGTACAAATGGACATGCACATCTTCCTCCCGGTGTTTTGGTCTACACCATCGAGGGGCCTCTGTTCTTTGGCGCCGCAGAAACCTTTGAACGTGTTTTGGCGCAAACGCACACCGATCCCAGAACGTTGATTATTCGCCTGAAGCGCGTGCCGTTCATGGACATCACGGGCTTGCAAACGCTGCTCGAAGTCATTGAGCAACTGCACAAGCGCGGCATTGTCGTAAAGCTGTGTGAAGCCAATGAGAAAGTGCTTGGCAAGCTCGACCGGGCCGGGATTCTTCAGGTGCTCGGTTCACAGCATTATCATGCGGACTTCAATGGCGCACTGGTCAGCCATGCCCAGATCAACGAGAGTCAGGGCGAGACGTAGGAGGCAGTGAATGACGCGCGATGAGCAGGCACTTGTCGTGCCCGCTCATACAGGGATGAATTACTTGGCATTGGCCGCAATTTTGCTTTTGGTCGCGTAGGACACGCCATGCGTCTCGAGGTAGTCCCGAATCAGCTGACGAACGACCTGAGAAGGTGTCAGGTCCTGAGACGCGCAAAGCTCCTCAAGGGCTTTTTTCTTGACGGGATCAATGAGCACAGTCAGTCGTGCAGTCTTGTTTTCCATGGAATTGCCTGTCGCCTAAATCGATCAATGATAATCAAATTATAATAGCAGGGCATTCATTTGTCACCGCTTAGGTTCGCCGCTGCACTGTTCGATCCGAAAGCCCGAGCACCTTCGAAAACACATGGTGGTCACGTAGCGGGGGCGATTACCAACTCCGACGGAAATCCTTTCTCCATCATCGAATGAAGCTCAAATGCGCTGGTGGTCTTGAGTTTCGTGCCTTCACCAAACAGCAGCGGTAAAGGCCTGGCCGGATCGTATGCTGTTGCTTGTAGGGTTTTGCTCGCCGGAATCATGCCCTCCCCCCTCCGCCATATGGCTAAAAAATATCGCCAACGGCAAAGAAAGCCATCCGACGATGGGCAGCTAGATCACAAGAACGCTAAAAAACCGCGAAGCCGAATGGGTGACTGGCCGCGCAAGGTTTTGGGCGAGTCGTATCATGACGGGACTAGGCTGACATCCGGCTTGCCAACTCTCGCGGCAGAGAAGGTGAGCCGAGGAACGTCGCACGAGCGGCGCTCAATCTTGAGAGCGCAAAAGACCTCAAGACAATCGCCTTCAGGCCTCCCGCCGACCTCCCCACAACAATCAATAAAACAACCGCGGCTCCGGCGCAGCCAGCAGGCTGACCAACTTGGTCAACGCAAACCCCAACTCCGCACGGCTAGGGCCCATCAGGGCGATGCGTACCCCACGGGTGCTGGCGCTGCGCTGGGCCAGGAACTGGCTGCCACTGACCACGATCACGCCGTTGGCGCGCGCGAGGTTGGCGAACTCGTCGCTGGTCCAGGGCTCGGGCAATTCGAGCCACACATGGAAGCTGTTGGGTTGGGTGCGAATGTCGTACGAGCCCAGTAGCTGCCGCGCCAGGCGCTGGCGCTCCGCGGCTTCCTCCTGTTGCACACGCACCAATTGCGCCCCACGGCCACTGGTGATCAGGTTGCTGGCCAATTGGGCCATTAGCGGCGACGGCATCCACACACTGCTGCGCACCATGGACGACAGCCGCGATAGGGTTTGCGGCGGCGCGTACAGGTAACCGATGCGCAGGGCCGGTAGCAAGCTCTTGGACAGGCTGGTCAGGTATACCGAGCGCTCCGGGGCATAGGCCGACAACGGCTTGTGCGCGGGGCGTGTCTCAAGAAAGCCGTAGATATCATCATCGATGACGTACAGGTCAAACTCGCGGGCGATCTCGGCGATTTCCAGGCGACGCGATTCGGGCATGATCGAGTTGGTGGGGTTCTGGTGCGTCGCCACCGTCACCAGCAGCGTGGGCCGGTGCTCGATGCACGCGGCCCGCAGCGCCGCCGGCACCAGGCCGTACTCATCGACCTGCACCCCGTGCAGGCGACGACCTAGGCTGTGGGCCAGGGAGATGATCCCTGGATAACAATATTCCTCACACAAAATCATATCGCCGACGCTGGACAGGCCGCCGATGGCCACCAGCAAGCCGTGTTGGGCACCAGCGGTCAACACGATCTGTTGGGCGTTGGCGTCCGGCAGGCAGCGCTGCACCCACAACGCGCCGGCCTCCTTATGCACGGAATGGCCGCCGTCGGTGACGTAATCCAGGATCGATCCCAACTCGGGCGCCTGCGCCAACTCCTCGATTGCTCCTCGCAGCCAGTCGCTCATGCCGGCGTCGCAGGGCTTGATGATCGACAGGTCTATCTGCCCGGTATCTACCTTGGAGGCAACGCCGAGTCTGGCCACCGGCGCCAAGACACCGCGGGTCGGCAGCACGAATGTGCCTCGCCCCACTTCCCCGATCACCAGGCCGCGCTTGGCCGCCTCGTCGTAGGAGCGGCCGATGGTGCCCGGCGTCACTTTCAACGCCTCAGCCAGTTCCTTGAGGGTAGGCAGGCGCTCGCCCGCGGCCAAGTGTCCGGAAGCGATGTCCCGCGCCAGTGCGTCGGCGATCATCAAGTAAACCGGCTGGCCATGGCCGCTGTATTCAGGAACCCACATAGGAACGACACCAGAAACAACTGAAGCGCGAAATCCTACCATGAAATTTTTCATAAGCGTAATCGCACAACAATCGACTCAATATTAGTCGATTCAAAACATTACACCGATCAAATGCATGTCATTTATTTTCTACCGAAACACAAGACTTCAGCCGTCACCGCAAGGCAACGCGACCGAATTTTGCACGGAGCATCTGCACCATAGGGGAGGGAAAGTGCAGTCCGGCAGCAGCTGCTGCAGATTTTATTGCCAATTAAAATCAATAAAATCATCAGGTTATGATCAGTCAAGCGAAACAATGTCAATTTAAGTATCAAAAACATATTGAGTCGATTTATTTCAAGGAATTAGAATGATTGAATCGATTCAATATTTTTTACCCATCCACATCAAAATATGGAACTTCACCTGAAATGGAAAGCGCAAACCTCAAGACCGCAGTCGACGCTGCCACAGCCGCGCCGACCACCTTTACGAAGTCCTTTCCTGATCGCCACATTGACTAAACAGGTACCACCATGGAATTACTCGGATCGTTCTGGGCCCAGCACTGGATACTGGCCATCATGCTGCTGGGCACAATCGCTTTTGTCGCCGGCTTCGTAGACAGCATTGCCGGGGGGGGCGGGCTGTTCCTAGTGCCTGGTTTCCTGCTGGTGGGGCTGCCGCCGCAGGTAGCGCTGGGCCAGGAAAAGCTGGTCAGCACCCTAGGCACTCTGGCCGCCATCCGCAACTTCTTCGCCAACAGCAAGATGGTATGGAAAGTGGCGCTGGTGGGCGTGCCGTTCGCGCTGCTGGGCGCTTACATGGGCGCCCACCTGATCGTGTCGATTTCCCCGGAAACCGTGGGCAAGATCATCCTGGCGCTTATCCCTCTTGGCATCTTGATCTTTCTCACGCCCAAGGACCGGCCGGTACAAGAGCACACACTCAGCAACCGCATGCTCTTCACCGTAGTGCCCCTGACCTGCTTGGTCATCGGTTTCTACGACGGCTTTTTCGGGCCGGGCACTGGCAGCATGTTCATCATCGCCTTCCACTACCTGCTGAAGATGGACCTGGTGTCCAGCTCGGCCAACTCGAAAAGCTTCAACTTCGCCTCCAACATTGGCGCGCTGGTCGCCTTCATTGTGGCCGGTAAGGTGGTGTACCTGCTGGCCCTGCCACTAGTGGCCTGCAACATCCTGGGCAACCACATAGGCAGCGCCCTGGCCATCCGTAAAGGCAACGATGTTGTGCGCAAGGTGCTGGTGCTTTCGATGCTTTGCCTGTTCGCCAGCCTTGGCGTGAAGTACCTGGCTTGATTCAACCCTCAAGGAGAACCTGATGAAAACTGCATTTGTGACCGGCGCTTCCGCTGGCTTCGGCAAGGCCATCTGCCGCGCATTGATCGCTGACAATTACCGCGTGATCGGCGGCGCCCGCCGCGCAGATAAATTGGCGGAACTGAAGCGCGAACTGGGCGAGCACTTCATTGCCCTGCCCCTGGACGTGACAGACGCCGCCTCGCTGGACGCGGCTTGCGAATCGATTCGCGACTCGTCGCTGCACATCGACCTGCTGGTGAACAACGCCGGCCTGGCACTGGGTATCGACCGCGCCCAGAGCGCCGATGCCAAGAACTGGGAACGCATGATCGCCACGAACGTCACCGGCCTGGCCATGGTCACCCACAAGCTGCTGCCGGCCATGGTGGAAGCTAACAACGGGCTGATCATCAACATCGGCTCCATTGCCGGCACGTATCCCTACCCGGGCGGCAACGTATACGGCGCCAGCAAGGCCTTCGTTAAACAGTTCAGCCTGAACCTGCGCGCAGACCTCGCAGGCACCAGGGTACGGGTCAGCAACATCGAGCCGGGGCTGTGCTCGGGCACGGAGTTTTCACTGGTACGCCTGGCCGGTGACCAGGACGCGGTGAACGCGCTGTACCGCGACGTGGAGGCAATCCGCCCTGAGGATCTGGCCAACACGGTGGTGTGGATCGCAGGCCAGCCGCCGCACGTGAACATCAACTCGGTGGAAATCATGCCGGTAGCCCAGAGTTACGCCGCGCTGAACATCGCCCGCAACCTGTAGCCCGGGCATGCCGGTGGCTGGCACCAGGGCAGGGATTTATGCCGGGCCAAGCGTTCCAAGCGTTGCTATAACGCGCCACTACCCATGAAGGAGTCTTATGGATACCGCGCGACACCGCCAATACCCTGCTCGCTTTCCGGTAGTCGCCCGTGAGTGCAGCTTTACCTAGGCCGTGGCTAAGTGAAACGACTGCAGTGACTTTCATGGGGCTTACCTCTGAATCGAAGGATCAGAGACAGCTTCATGCCAATCACGCTGGGCGCTTTGGTTGTTGGGTCAACCCTGTCTAGTCCTGAAATAGGTGTAAACCTATTTCAGGACTAGACATCTGGCAGACCACCCCATTCACTTCAGGTTCTGCTCAATCCAACCGGCCGTCGTCGTCAGATCAATACCGTGTGCGGCATTGAAGGTCTGGCTCTTATCCCAAGCAACTCCTTTACCTTCAGCGAACACAGCCCGGTACTTGCTTAGCTGGTCATTCGGAGCAGCATCGAGATCGTTCTTCAATTTGGGAACGCTCCATTCGATGCGAGATACCGTGCGGTTGAGTCTTGCATCAATCGCATCCGCCAACTGTGCGTAGGTCAGGGTGTCTCCGGCCACGAAGACCACCTGATTGGCAAGGCGAGGCTTGGCGAACACAATCTTCGCCGTCAGCATCCCTATATCTTCTGGCGTAGTAACGGTGACCTGAGTATCCCAACTGCCTAGCGCATGAACAGTGTTTTTTGCCAGGTCAACCACGCCAAACGCCGGCTCGAACAAGAAGCTTGTAAACATCCCTGTGGAGACGATGATCCATTCGGTTGTGCGCTGCGCACGCAGTAGTTCACGGACCTCAAGTTGCTCATCAAACAAATCCTGCGCACTGCCTTTGCCAATCACGTCGTAGTCCACGCCAAACTGCCACGGCACGTAGCGTTTTACACGTGCCTGAAGCACAGCACGGGTGAGTTTCAGCTGGGTGCCAGCACCGGCGATAAAACCTACGCAACTGATGATCGTGTCGAATCGGGCGAAATGCTCGGCAAGTTCCTCAACTGAATCGTTAATGACGTCAGCCTGCAAAATGGATACGCCCAGCCCACGGAGTTCTTCAATGGCGTGCGCTTTAGAAGCGTCTTGAATCACGGCCACGGGTGGACGCAGAAGCACGCTAAGACGAACGCCTGCATCCTTCTTGTTTGGCACAGCCCTGGCCAACTCGCGCAGCACGGACATGCCGAGTTCACCGGCCCCCAGCACCAGGATGTTGTCGGTTTCCACTGGTTTTGGCGCTTGCATGAATGTTCTCCAATGTGCAGATCAACGTGAGTGAGCGTTATCCTGTCACCATTGGAGCCTGCCCATAAGTAGGTACACGAGTGATCCTGGGGGGCGAATGGATAACGAAGAAATCATTAGGCAGTCGCAAGCTGCATGCGAAGCGCTCAGCGCAGAAGATGATGGTTTGAAGCGGGAAGTTCTCACCCATGCAGGTAATCGCTGGTCGCTGGGAATCGTCCACACACTAGGAGTGGAGGGACGGCTGCGGCATGCGGAGATAGCCAGGCGCATGAGTGGCGTGACGCAGCGGATGTTGACCCGCAGTTTGCGCCAGCTGGAAAGAGACGGCCTGGTTCTACGCCGGGATTACAACGAGGTGCCGCCACGTGTCGACTACGAATTATCCGAGCTGGGACGGGGCCTGCTAGCGCGGATGATTCCATTGTGGATGTGGGTAGCAGAGAACGCCGAAGGTTTTCGCGATGCTCGTATTCTCTATGATTCTGATATTTCGAATGATACGGAGTGACAGCTTCTGGCCGATTGTGTTGAAAAAGTCGACCCGACCTGGTGACCCATGCATTGAGCGGTGAAAGCGCCTTTTTTGCACGCCGCTACGTCAAATCTGAGTCCTGAACCTTCTGCGCTAAACACAGATTTCAATCTCAGACGCGCACTTTTCTGCCGTGGAAACCGAAGCCGACTTTTTCAACACAATCGGCCAAAAAGAGACCGTGACTCTGCCGGGTCAACGCTCTATTCACGGGAAGATGTCGGCTGGTCACGGCCTTGCTAGGAGGGGTGGCGTCCGGTCAACTATGCAGGCCCACCGATCGAAGCGACACAGCAAGGTCATATTCCATCAGGCGTACGTTTGGCACCTGTGATGCCGCGTACCGTAGTTTTTGGCCGATGTCAGAAGCGACGATGACGCCATACACGCTCCTCTCGCCCGCGAGGTGCTCTTTCACCCAGCCCATGTAACGAAGGATTTGTCCCATTGCCGCGTCCGGCCCACGGCCTACTTTCAGTTCGAGGACGTAGAAGTCGCCGTTTCCCGTCGCCAGGATGTCGATCGGGCCGACGTCAGTTTGGAACTCCACGCCGTCGCGATCGTCCGTGTGGTATAGCGTGAGCGGCGCATCGTGGCCAGGTAACCTTGGAAGTTTTTTAGCGAGGTAATCGCGCAGGTGTGCCTCCAGAGCGAACATGCTGTACGCCTCATCGGATGCCTCAACAGCTTCGACGATCGGCAGCGGATTCTCACCCACCCCGTCAGCGAGGCGGACGATCAGTGCGCCATCGCCAGATTGTGCGATCTCCCACACGCCGTGCTTCTCTGGTTGGTACCAAACGACCCGGCCGCGCCCAGTGCTATACAGGTAATCGTAGGCCGTGTCGGTGAGCCGTGGTTTCTTGTTCTCGTTGTAGTGAATACGTGATGGGTGATTCACCGCCCCCGAGATGATGCTGCATGTCATCGAACTGTCGTTGACGTCATGACCATACATCGACCTTACCTTTGCTTTAATCGCAGGGTATGTGCATTCCCCGTTCATCTGCTGCGCCGCTTCCCGAACCATCTGCCATACCGGCGGGCGGTTGCCATTGCTCACTGTTGTACTCCTCGTTTGTGTTCTGTTTTCGCGTAATGAACCACGCCGTGAGCGTATAGGGTTCACTTAATCGTGGTAGCAATTCGTTAGCCCTTACGGCGAGCTTTGGATAGTAAGCCGCCTTTCAAGAGAGGGCGTAATCGGTCAGTTTCGGCCTTTCATGAGCGTCGATTAAATCTGGTACGGTTCAGCCCATGCCGTTGTGTGCGACCTACTTCCCGGCAGCTTTGATATTGGTGGGTGTGAACTACGCGAAGCCGAACGTATCCCTATGGGCAGCAAGGTAGGGCAAATGCTTTGGATTGAGCTTGCGTAGCTTCATGGATTTCGACAGACCAAACTCTGGAGGCAGCTTTTCGGCAATGCTGGACAGCAGAATAGAGCCATCATCTTTGAATGAGATCAGACCTTGGTCAAACAGGCGATCGTAGTGTGGCGCCAGTAGCAAGCCGTTAAATGGATCGAGCTTGGAATCTGCTTCTGACTGGCTCCAGGGAACAATGTGCGATGCGACCAGCAGCTTGGGCTCCTTTACTCCGGAGAGTGCGCAAGCATCACCCCAAAACCCCATCAATTGCTTCCTGAACTTCTGCTGGCCGACGCGGGCCATGATTGTCGTTGCCCGAGCGGTAATCAGGTTAGCCAAATCTTTTGTACTCCCGACCTGGCCATCTTCATGTTCAACGGCATCGAGCACAGTAACGATGAAGCTGGATTCGGAATTTTCCAGCACGATGGGGCTGATCATATCAACGAGCACTTTCGGGAACTTGATCTCGCGTCCGCTAGTGATCTGAAAGTAATCGACGATATCCAGTTCGAATCGTGGCTCGAATGAGATTTGTAGGAGGCGGCGTGTGCCGTCTACGAAATTGCAGTTTTCACGAACCTCGGTGTGGGAGCCCCAAAGAATGTGTTCCTTTTTACGGTCGCGGAATGGCTGTTGCCAGGATGTATCCGATAGTTTGATGAGCTTGGCCATGCCAATCCCTTTTCGAATGAGAACACCAATGGGCTGTTAAGACAGTACTTCCCGAAAGGGACTGACCTTGCTGATCACTCGCAAGCCACGCTCAATGAGGTGGCAAGGCAGCTAAATAGCCGCCCTCGGAAAACACTAAACTACGAAACGCCCGCTGAACGATTTAGCCAATCTGTTGCATCGACCGGTTGAATCCACAGCCAAAAGCAGCCAGTCAGCATCCACGAATGGGCCGATTCACGGTGTGTGGTGCTAGGTTAAGATTTATTCACCCCAATTACCCCCAGCAAACTTAACCTGTGGCAGGGGAGCTGACGCCCTGGCCACAGGGAAATCCGGCTATCACTAAGGCGGGTCGTTATGCCGTCGCGACTTCTTTTGGTGTAAATGTATCGCGCGCTACGTTACCGATGGTGTTGGTCGTGTAGGCATCGAAACTCCCACCAATCAAGCCACCCAGCAGGGGCACGGCTTTACCGAGATTGATCACGCCTTTTTCACCAAATTTGGTGAACAGCTTGAAGCCTACCTTTTTGTTTATCTCTATCAGCGTCTTACCGGAAATCGACTTCACTGCGTTCATCGCCAGCTTGTTGCCGACGGCAATGCCGATGTCTTTCAGCACTTCCTTGGCGGAGTTGGCTGTGAGGCAGGCGAAAACCAGGGTCTTTACCTTGTCATCCTTGACGTCGTAGCCACCCAAGTGGGCGATGGCGGCGATCATGCGAATTTGTACGAAAAGCACACTCGTGATGTTGGCGGGCAACGCGACGGGCAGTGTGATCAATCCACCGAGGCCGGTAATGAAGCCTGAGGTGGCCGATTTGGTGTTCTGCCAGCGAATCAGGGAATTAGCTTGATCGTAGGCAGGGCTTTCTTCCTTGGCGTAGCTGGCTGCGAGCTCCTCGGCGGAATCAAGACCGGAGAATCCATTCACAGATCTCTCGTAGGCCCAGTCGAGGACTTGCATTATCTTTTCTTGACTTATCAGTTCCATCTTCAGTCTCGGCGCATGATTGATGGCTTTATGATGCCATACATGTTCCTTTATCCGCATTACCTTGCTTTGAACAATTTTCCTTCGCCACATCCATCCGCCTGCGCCGACGGCAGCACCCCCATTTACTAAATAATTGCCCACATCCGCGACTGTATACCTGCGGATTGTGGTTCGCCAACGTGCGGGGATTCTTGAGGTTCTGACCCCAGTTAGCCGTCTCCACCTGATCAGTAGACTGACCGCTATTGGCCGATTCTGTTGAAAAAGTAGCTCTCCTGTTTGGCCTGGGGCAAAATCACTCCATCGGCCAGCGGGAGAATACGCAGCATGATGGGACAGTTATCGAGTGGGTAGGAGCGGCTGTTTTACTCGTTCAACATTGAAGATCACATCCCAGCCAATCACCTCCTGCGCAGCATTGATCGATGCCTTGATCTCAGCGATCTGCGCCATTATCTCGCCGATTTTTATAGCCCAATCGGGCGCCCATCGATTGATCCCGAACTGATGATTCGCCTGTTGGTGGTGGGCTACTGCTACGGTATTCGCTCCGAACGTCGGTTGTGCGAAGAGGCTCATTTGAACCTGGCATATCGCTGGTTCTGCCGCTTAAGCCTCGAAGACGAAATCCCCAATCACTCTACGTTTTCCAAGAATCGGCACGGTCGCTTTCGTGACAGCTCGCTGTTTCGCTGGCTGTTCAACGAGGTGCTGCGTCGCTGCATGGACGCAGGTCTGGTCAAGGGCGAAGGGTTTGCGGTCGACGCCAGCGTCATCAAGGCAGATGCCAGTCGGCAACGTGGTGTACCTGGCGATGATGAAATCAACTGGCGCGATCCGGCGCTGAGTACTCGCGCCGTGCGTGAGTACCTTGAAGCGCTGGATGAAGAGGCGTTAGGCGAAGCACTGCCTAAGCGCCTGTCATTGACTGATCCACTTTCTCGTTGGACCGCAGCGCCAGGAGGCCCGGCGTTTTTCGCCTACTCGACGAACTATCTGATTGATGTCGAGCATGGCGTGATCATGGATGTGGAGCCGACCCCAGCGCATCGAACCGCCGAGGTCGAGAGCACCAAGACCATGATCGAGCGGGTCGAAGAACAGTTCGACATCAAGCCGGATCGGCTCATCGGCGATACCGCTTACGGCACCGCACCGATGCTGGCCTGGATGGTGAACGAAAAAGACATCGAGCCGCATGTGCCGGTTTGGGACAAAACCGAGCGTAAGAACGAGAGCCTCTCGATCAGTGATTTTCAATGGAATGAAGAAGCGCAGGAATATCGTTGCCCCACGGGGCAAGCCCTGCGCAGTGAGTGGCGGGCCTTCAAGAACCAGCGATCACATGTCACGAAAGCCGACACCATCATCTTTCGATCCCGGCAAACAGACTGCTCTGAATGCTCAATGAAAGAGCGCTGCTGCCCAAACACCTCGTTCCGAAAAATCGCCCGTAGCGTCCATGAGGCGGCACGCAATGTTGCTCGGCGAATTGCCGCAACACCACAATACGTGCGCTCTCGCCATGAGCGCAAAAAGGTCGAAATGTTGTTCGCTCATCTCAAACGAATCCTGAAACTGGATCGATTAAGGCTACGAGGAATGACCGGTGCAAACGACGAATTTACCTTGGCCGCTGCGGTACAGAATTTAAGACGACTGGCGAAACTGACCTCACAAGGGCCGCCGACCACGGGATAGGTACGCCCGGAATCAGCAAAAACCCTCAAATTAACCTATTAACCAAGCTGCAACGGTCAACGCAGAACTGGAAAGCCACGCAACGTGGTGACCAGGTTCTGAAGCGAGGGCCAACGTCGCCTTCTTCCAGCCTGAAATTCCGACTTTTTCAACAGAATCGGCCGATCTCTGCCTGTCGCGACTGACAGTTTTACCCGGCCTGTCTTTGGTTCAAACGACTGCAGCGACTTTCATGATATTTACCTCTGAATCGTAGGACTTGAGATGCATTCATGCTGGTCACACTGTGCGCTTTGACCACCCCGGAAAAATCCAAGGCAAAAAAAAGCCTGCAGCGCTGCAGGCTTTTCCGATCTGGCTCCACGACCTGGACT
>NZ_VJWO01000048.1:0-47420 GCF_014889455.1 Pseudomonas sp. K8 | reverse complement strand
GCATTGGAACCACCTGATCCCATCCCGAACTCAGCAGTGAAACGATGCATCGCCGATGGTAGTGTGGGGTTTCCCCATGTGAGAGTAGGTCATCGTCAAGATTAAATTCCAGAACCCCTGTTTGCTTACGCAGACAGGGGTTTTGTTTTGGGCGGTTGGAAAGGGTCAAGTGGCTCATCGGACGGCCTTCAGTGCTAAAGTCCATGCCTCGATTTTGCTTTTGCCAAGGAAGCCGTTATGCCGGATGCGATGCCTCTCAGCGCAGGATTCATGGTGGTTCACGGTAACCGCCTGGACGAACTGCGCAGCCTAGTGGTCAGTTGGATGCGCCGTTATCCCCTGGCCCCTCTGGAAAATGAAATCGCCCTGGTCCAGAGCAACGGCATCGCCCAATGGCTCAAGCTGGCCCTGGCCGAAGATCCGGACGATGACGACATGGGCGGCTGCGGCATTGCTGCGGCGATCGACGTGCAACTGCCCGGCAGCTTCATGTGGCAGCTCTATCGCATGGTCCTGGGGCGCGACGAGATCCCGCCCAAATCCCTGCTCGATAAAGCCCCGCTGACCTGGCGCCTGATGCGCCTGCTCCCCGAGCTGATCAATCAACCGCACTTCGAGCCGCTGCAGCGCTTCCTCACGGACGACTCCGACCTGCGCAAACGCTACCAACTCGCCGAGCGATTGGCCGACCTGTTCGACCAATACCAGGTCTACCGCGCCGACTGGCTGGAAGATTGGGCCGCCGGCCGCCATCAACTGCGTAACGGCCGCGGCGAATCCAAACCCCTCGACCCCGCCAACTGCTGGCAAGCCGAGTTATGGCGCGCCCTACTGCTGGATGTGGGCGAAGCCGGCATGGCGCAAAGCCGTGCCGGTGTGCATCAGCGCTTTATCGAACGGATCAATAGCCTTGAGCAAGCGCCGCCAGGGCTGCCTTCCCGAGTGATTGTTTTCGGCATTTCCTCATTGCCCGCCCAAGCACTCGAAGCGCTCGCCGGCCTGGCGCGCTTCAGTCAGGTCCTGCTCTGCGTCCACAACCCCTGTCGCCACCACTGGTCCGACATCGTGGCCGACAAGGACTTGCTGCGTAACGAATACAAACGCCAGGCACGCAAAGCCGGCATGCCGGTCACCATCGACCCGCAAACCCTGCACCAGCATGCTCACCCGTTGCTCGCCGCCTGGGGCAAACAAGGTCGCGACTACATCAGCCTGCTCGACAGCTACGACGATCCCAACAGCTACCGCGCTGCCTTCCGCGACGGCCGCATCGACCTGTTCAGCGACGGCGAACCGACCACACTGCTCAACCAGCTCCAAGACGATATCCTCGAACTGCGCCCGCTCAACGAAACCCGCGACCTCTGGCCCGCCGTCGATCTGCAGCGCGATACCTCGATCCGCTTTCACATCGCCCACAGCGCCCAACGCGAAGTGGAAATCCTCCACGACCAATTGCTCCAACGCTTCAGCGCCGATCCGGCGTTGCGTCCCCGCGACATCATCGTCATGGTCCCCGACGTCGACAGTTACGCGCCGCACATTCGCGCGGTGTTCGGCCAGTTGGACCGCAATGACCCGCGCTTCATCCCCTTCACCCTCACCGACCAGGGCCAACGCGGCCGCGACCCGCTGTTGATCGCTGTCGAACACCTGCTCAAGCTCCCCGACAGCCGCTTCCCGGTCAGTGAAATCCTCGACCTGCTCGACGTCCCGGCCCTGCGCGAACGCTTCGCCATCAAGGAGCGCGACCTGCCGACGCTGCATCGCTGGATCGAAGGCGCCGGCATCCGCTGGGGCCTCAATGCCGAACAGCGCGCCGGTCTTGGCCTGCCCCACGAGCTGGAGCAAAACAGCTGGCGATTTGGTTTGCGCCGTATGCTGCTCGGTTATGCCGTGGGCACGGGTGTCGCCTGTGACGGCATCGAGCCCTACGACGAAATCGGCGGCCTCGACGCGGCCTTGATCGGCCCGCTGGTCGCGTTGCTCGACGCACTCAGCGACGCCCACCAAGCCTTGTCGCAACCTGCGGCTCCACAAGAATGGGGCGAGCGCCTGCAACGCTTGATGCAGCTGTTTTTCCTGCCCAGCAGCGAACACGACGACTACCTGTTGGGCCAGCTCGAACAGCTCCGCGAAACCTGGCTGGAAACCTGCGAATCCGTCGGCCTGCAGGACGAGTTACCGCTCACCGTAGTCCGCGAGGCATGGCTAGCCGGTCTCGACCAAGGGCGCCTGTCCCAGCGCTTCCTCGCCGGAGCTGTCCATTTCTGCACCCTGATGCCGATGCGCGCGATCCCGTTCAAGCTGGTCTGCCTGCTCGGCATGAATGACGGCGACTACCCACGCGCCCAACCACCGCTGGATTTCGACCTGATGGGCAGCGACTACCGCCCCGGCGACCGCTCACGCCGCGAAGACGACCGCTACCTGCTGCTCGAAGCCCTGTTGTCAGCCCGCGACCAGCTCTATATCAGCTGGGTCGGCCGCAGCATTCGCGACAACAGCGAGCGCCCGGCGTCGGTATTGATCGGCCAACTGCGTGATCATCTCGCCAGCGGCTGGCAGCCAAGCCAAAGCGACACACCGCTGCTTGACGCGATGACCCAGGAACACCCGCTCCAACCCTTCAGCGCACGCTATTTTCACGCCGGTGACCCGCTGTTCAGCTACGCCCGCGAATGGCAGTTGCTGCACGAAATCACGGATGCGCCGCCAGACAACACCGAACTGGCGGCCCATCGACAGGAAGAACCCCTGAGCCTCGGCCAGTTGCAGGACTTCTTGCGCAACCCGGTCAAACACTTCTTCAGCCAGCGTCTGAAAGTATTCTTCGAGGCTGCCGAAGTGCCGCTGGCCGATGAGGAACCCTTTGTCCTCGACGCCCTGCAACGCTACAGCCTGAGCGACAGCCTGCTGAACGCCGCGCTGAGCCAGCCCGATCATGTCGACCAGGCGCTCGCCGCCCAGGCCCGTCGCCTGCAAGGCAGTGGCCTGCTGCCCATGGTTGGTTTCGGCGAGTGTCTGCGCAACGAACTGATCGAGCCCTTGCCCGGCCTGCTGCAACGCTATCAACAACTGCTGGCCCTCTGGCCCACTCCGCACACCGGCGCGGAACCGATCAGTTTCGAGCATCAAGGCATTCAGCTCGAAGGCTGGATCAGCGGCCTGCATCGGCGCAGTGATGGCGGATTGTTGAGCGTCACCACCATCCCCAACAGCATCGGCTCGATCAAGACCCGCAAGTGGCATCGGCTGATTCGCCCGTGGGTCAACCACTTGGTCGCCTGCGCCTGCGGCCTGCCGTTGAGTACCGCGCTGGTGGCCAGCGACGACACCTTGTTGCTGGTCCCGTTGGAACCCTCCAGCGCCCAGGACATCCTCGGCGACCTGCTGCTGGCCTGGCACGTCGGCATGGCCAAACCGCTGCCCGTCGCGGTTAAAACCGCGTTCGCCTGGCTCGGTCAGACCGACCCGGCCAAAGCTGCGGCGGCCGCGAGCAAAGCCTACGAAGGTGATGGCATCAACACTGATGGCGAGCGCCGCGAAAGCCCCGCGCTGACCCGGCAATTCCCCGACTATGCGGCCCTGGTGGCCAGCGAAGCATTCGAAGGCTGGTGCGAAACCTTATACCGGCCCCTGATCAACGCCGCCTGGCGATCACTCACTGGCGAGGAGGCCGGCGCATGAGCAGCAAACCCTTGGCCCTGGCCTTCCCGCTCAAAGGCAGCCAGCTGATTGAAGCCAGCGCCGGCACCGGCAAGACCTTCACCATTTCCGCCCTGTACCTGCGCCTGGTGCTCGGCCACGGTGGCGATGACGCCGGCTTCGGCCGCGAACTGCTGCCGCCGCAGATCCTCGTGGTGACCTTCACCGACGCCGCCACCAAGGAACTGCGCGAACGCATCCGCATCCGCCTGGCCGAAGCCGCGCGGTTCTTTCGCGATGAGATCCAACAGCCCGACGCCCTGATCGCCGAACTGCGCGATCAATACCCGCCTGCGCAATGGCCGGCCTGCGCCAACCGTCTGGACATCGCCGCGCAATGGATGGACGAAGCCGCCGTTTCTACCATCCACAGTTGGTGCCAGCGCATGCTGCGCGAACACGCCTTCGACAGCGGCAGCCTGTTCACCCAGACCCTGGAAACCGACCACAGCGACCTGCTCGGCGAAGTGCTGCGCGACTACTGGCGGCTGTTTTGCTACCCGATGCACGACGATGCGCTCAACTGGGTGCGCAACAACTGGGGTGGCCCGGCTGCGCTGATGCCACGGGTGCGCGCGCTGTTTGGCAGCGAACGGCCCAGCGGCGAAAGCCGCGAGCCGGCCGAGTTGATCACTGCGTGCCTGCAAGAACGCCGCGCCGCCCTGGTCGCCCTCAAGGCGCCGTGGCCGCAATGGGCCGACGAGTTGCGTGAGATCTGCCTGCAAGCCGTCGCCGCCAAAGCCGTCGATGGGCGCAAGATGCAAGCGCGTTACTTCGAACCCTGGTTCGAAAAGATCAGCGCCTGGGCCGCGGACGAATCCCTCGAACAACTGGACATCGGCACCGGCTTCACCCGCCTGACCCCGGACGGCATGGCCGAAGCCTGGAAGGGCGAGCCGCCGCACCACCCGGGCATCGACGCCATGGCCAGCCTCAAGGCCAGCCTGGATGCGCTGCCCACCCCCGACGCCGCTGTGTTGCAACACGCCGCCGCGTGGGTCGGCAAACGCTTCGAAGATGAAAAACGCCGGCGCGCCGAAATGGGCTTCGACGACATGCTGATCCGCCTCAACGCCGCCCTGCAAACCGACGGCGGCGAGCGTCTGGCCAGCGTGATCCGCGAACAGTTCCCGGTCGCCCTGATCGACGAGTTCCAGGACACCGACCCGGTGCAATACAGCATCTTCGACAGCATCTACCGCATCGAAGAAAACCACCTCGACAGCGGCCTGTTCCTGATCGGCGACCCCAAGCAGGCGATCTACGCCTTCCGTGGCGCCGACATCTACACCTACCTGCGCGCGCGCCAATCCACCACCGGCCGGCATCACACCCTGGGCACCAACTTCCGCTCCAGCCACGCGATGGTCGAGGCGGTCAACCATGTGTTCCAGCGTGCGGAAACCGGGCGTGGCGCGTTTCTGTTCCGTAAGCCGAGTGGCGAAAACCCGGTGCCGTTCCAGCCGGTGCTGTCCCAAGGCCGCAAGGAGCAACTGCAGGTCGAGGGTCAGACGCTGCCCGCGCTGAACCTCTGGCACCTGCCCACCGATCAGCCGATTTCCAACGCGGTTTATCGCCAGCAACTGGCGGCGGCCTGCGCCACACAGATTGTCGAATTGCTCAACGGCGGGCAGCAAGGCCGCGCTGGTTTCCTACACGCCGACGGCAGCTTCGATGGCGTGTTGCCGTCGGACATCGCCATCCTCGTGCGCGACGGCAAGGAAGCCCAAGCCGTGCGCGGCGAGTTGGCCGCCCGTGGCGTGCGCAGCGTGTACCTGTCGGACAAGGACTCGGTGTTCGCCGCCCAAGAGGCGCACGACCTGCTGGCCTGGCTCAAGGCCTGTGCCGAACCGGACGTCGAACGCCCGCTGCGCGCCGCGCTGGCTTGCGTCACCTTGAACCTGTCACTGCCGGAACTTGAGCGTCTGAACCAGGACGAACTGGCGTGGGAAAGCCGCGTGATGCAGTTCCGTGGCTACCGCGCGATCTGGCGCAGCCAAGGCGTGCTGCCGATGCTGCGTCGCCTGCTGCACGACTTCAAACTGCCGCAAACCCTGATCGCCCGCAGCGATGGCGAGCGCGTGCTGACCAACCTGTTGCACCTCAGCGAACTGCTGCAACAGGCGGCCTCCGAACTGGACGGCGAACAGGCCTTGATCCGCCACCTGGCCGAACACCTCGCGCTGTCGGGGCAGGCCGGTGAAGAACAGATCCTGCGCCTGGAAAGCGACGAGCAACTGGTCAAGGTGGTGACCATCCACAAATCCAAGGGCCTGGAATACGACCTGGTGTTCCTGCCCTTCATCTGCTCGGCCAAACCGGTGGATGGCAGCCGCTTGCCGCTGCATTACCACGATGCCAACGGCAAGTCGCAGGTGAGCCTGCGCCCGACCACCGAGTTGATCGCCCAGGCCGATGACGAGCGCCTGGCGGAAGATCTGCGTCTGTTCTACGTCGCCCTGACCCGCGCCAAACATGCGTGCTGGCTGGGCATTGCCGACCTCAAGCGCGGCAACAACAGCAGCTCGGTGCTGCACCTGTCGGCGCTGGGCTATTTGCTCGGTGCCGGCGCCGCGTTGGCGGAGTCCGCCGGCCTGGCGCGCTGGTTGCTGGACCTGCAGGCAGGCTGTGCCGCCGTGCATTACGCGCCGATGCCCGAAGCCCACGCCAGCGTCTTCCACCCGCCGCGTAACGAAGCCACGCTGCTCGCGCCCTTGCTGCCCAAACGCAAGGCCGCGGAAAACTGGTGGATCGCGTCCTACAGCGCCTTGCGCATCGGCGACAGCATGAGCGCCGCCAACCTTGAAGCGCCGGAAAGCCCGCAAGCCCAGAAGCTGTTCGACGACGAACGCCTCGACCCTGACGCACCGCGTGAAGCGGCTGCGTCTGGCAGCGATATTCACCGTTTCCCACGCGGCCCTAACCCCGGCACCTTCCTCCATGGTCTGCTGGAGTGGGCGGGCGAAGACGGCTTCGACGTGACCCCGCAGGCTATCGAAAAGGCCGTGGGCGCGCGCTGCAACCGCCGCAACTGGGAAGGCTGGATCATCACCCTCAGCGGTTGGCTCGGCCATCTGCTGCAAACACCGCTGCCGCTGGATAACGATCAGGTCACGCTCAGCGGCCTGCAGCACTACCAGATCGAAATGGAGTTCTGGTTCGCTAGCCATAAAGTCGACGTGCTCGCCCTCGACAAACTGGTGTGCCAGTACACCCACAACGGCGTCTCCCGCGTCGCAGCGGAACCGGTGTTGCTCAACGGCATGTTCAAAGGCTTCATCGACCTGACCTTCGAGCACGACGGCCGTTACTACGTGGCCGACTACAAATCCAACTGGCTCGGCCCCGATGATTCGGCCTACACCCAGGACGCCATGGAACAGTCGATCCTTGAGCATCGGTACGACCTGCAATACGTGCTTTACCTGCTGGCCCTGCATCGCCAACTCAAGGCGCGCCTGCCGGATTACGACTACGACCGCCATGTCGGCGGCGCGCTCTATCTGTTCCTGCGCGGCACTCGGGCCGCCAGCCAGGGGGCGTACTTCACGCGGCCGCCACGGGCGCTGATCGAGAGCCTGGACCTGATGTTCCAAGGCCAATCGTTACCGCCCAAGGCTGAGCCCGCCTGGGAACAAGGAGTGTTGCTATGAGCCTGTCGCCGTTACCGCTGGAGGCACTGATGCCCCTCAGCCGCGCCGCCGATCTGGTGCAACTGTTCGAACGTTGGGTCGAGCGTGGCTGGCTGCGCGCGCTGGATAAGGCGTTCGTCGGCTTTCTGCACGAACTCGACCCGCAGGCCGCCCCCTTGGTGTTGCTGGCCGCGGCCCTGACCAGCCATCAACTGGGCCACGGCCATGTGTGCCTGGACCTGTTCGAGACCCTCAAGGCACCGGATTTCGCCCTGTCCCTGCCGCCGGAAGGCGACCTGCAAACCGGCACCATGCTGCTGCCGTCGCAACTGCTCGCGGGCCTGGACGGCGCGCATTGGTGCCACGCCCTGGCCGCCAGCCCCTTGGTCGCGTTGGCCGTCGACGGCAGCGAGGCCGCGCAAAGTCGCCCGTTGGTGCTGTCCGGCAAACGCTTGTACCTGCGCCGCTATTGGACCTACGAACGGCGCATCGACACGGCCTTGCGCCTGCGCCTGGCCACAGCAGAAAGCCTCGCCGCCGATCTGCCCCAGCGCCTGAACGGCCTGTTCGACCAAGCGCCGCCCGATGGCGTGATCGACTGGCAGAAACTCGCCTGCGCCCTGGCCACTCGCGGGGCGTTCAGTATCGTCACCGGCGGCCCCGGCACCGGCAAGACCACCACCGTGGTGCGCTTGCTCGCGCTGTTGCAGGCGCCGGCCGTGGAAGCCGGCAGCCCGTTGCGCATTCGTCTGGCGGCGCCCACCGGTAAAGCCGCCGCACGGCTTACCGAGTCCATCAGCCAGCAAGTGCTGTCGTTGAATGTGCCTGACGACGTGCGGGAAAAAATCCCGACCCAGGTCACCACCGTCCACCGCCTGCTCGGCAGCCGCCCGGGCACCCGCCACTTCCGTCATCACCTGGGCAATCCATTGCCGCTGGATGTGCTGGTGGTGGATGAAGCCTCGATGATCGACCTGGAAATGATGGCCAACCTGCTTGATGCCTTGCCGCCCCACGCACGCTTGGTGCTGCTGGGCGACAAGGACCAACTCGCCTCGGTCGAGGCTGGCGCCGTACTCGGCGACCTGTGCCGCGACGCCGAGGCCGGCTGGTACAGCGCCGACACCCGCCGATGGCTGCAAGCGGTCAGCGGTGAAGACCTGGGCAACAGCGGCCTGCAGGAAGACCGCGACGGCAGCCATCCGCTGGCCCAGCAAGTGGTGATGCTGCGCTACTCGCGGCGCTTCGGCGAAGGCAGCGGCATCGGCCAACTGGCGCGTTGGGTCAACCAGCAGAACGCCGAAGAAGCCCGACGGTTACTGACCGCGGGCAGCCACCGCGACCTGTTCTGCGTCAGCCTCAAGGGCGAACACGACCACGCATTGGAACGCCTGGTGCTGGACGGGCCGGGCGATGGCGCCGAGGGCTACCGTGCCTACCTGAACCTGCTGCACGCCGCGCGCCCGTCTCTCGACACCCCGCGTGATGACCCCGCCTGGACCCATTGGGCGCAACAACTGCTGCACGCCTTCGACGCCTTCCAACTGCTCTGCGCCGTGCGCAAGGGCCCTTGGGGCGTGGAAGGGCTGAACCTGCGCATCACCGCCGCCTTGCGCAAAGCGCGGCTGATCGACGGCGACGAGCAGTGGTACGAAGGCCGCCCGGTGCTGATGACCCGCAACGATTACGGCCTGGGCCTGATGAACGGCGACATCGGCATCGCCCTGAAATTGCCCGAAAGCGCCGGCGGCCCCCACGTGTTGCGCGTGGCCTTCCCGCGTAACGACGGCCAGGGCGGCGTGCGCTTTGTGCTGCCCAGCCGGCTCAACGATGTGGAAACCGTGTACGCCATGACCGTGCACAAATCCCAGGGCTCCGAGTTCACCCACACCGCGTTGATCCTGCCGGACGCGCTGAACCCGGTGCTCACCAAAGAACTGATCTACACCGGCATCACCCGCGCCAAGCGCTGGTTCAGCCTGATCGAGCCACGCGGCGGGGTGTTCGAAGAAGCCGTGCGGCGCAAGGTCAAGCGCTTGAGCGGGTTGATGCTGGAGTTGGGGCATGAGCCCGGGAAACCTGACTGATCGGTCATTTGGTATTTCGGATTTGAGTGTCATATTTTTCTGAAAAAATAGCGGGACCCTTCGAGGCGTAGCCTCGCGGGGCTTTCCGCCGCTGTGCTATCGTTGCGGCATCACCCCTCGTTGACACCTGAGAGAATCGCTGCATGAACGTGGCTGTCTCGTCCACAGAGCATCGCTTGAGCTGGAGACGCATGTTACTGGTGGCCGTGCTGTGCCTGCTCGCGCCGCGTGCTTTTGCCCAGACGGCCAGCCCCGTGGGCATGGCCGACTCCCGTGCCCAGGCGGTGACCCAGGTGGTGCTGGGTATCCTCAGTTATGCGCGCTGGCCGGTGGAACCGGCGCAACTGCGCCTGTGCGTCGTCGGGCCGACCCAATACACCGACGACCTGGTCAAAGGCACCACCCAAGCCACCGGTCGCCCGGTGGTGGTGCAGCGCCTGCTGGCCGACAACCCCGATATCGTCAATGCCTGCGACGCTGTGTACATCGGCGAACTCAATACTGATGAGCGCAGCCGCTTGTTTGCGTCATTGATGGGCCACCCGGTGCTGAGCATCAGCGAAGGCGGCGACCAATGCACCGTCGGCAGTCTGTTCTGCCTGCGGGTGGGCGATGAGCAGGTGTCGTTCGAGGTCAACCTCGACTCCGTGGCCCGCAGCGGCGTGCGTATTCACCCCAGCGTGTTGCAGCTGTCGCGCCGTCGAGCGCCTGCGTCATGAGATGGACGAAAGCGCAACCGACCCTGCGCTCGGTCATCGGCCGCGGGCACTTGATCCTGGCGTTGGTGGCGGTGACGCTGGCCAGTGTGTCCTTGACCTTGCTCGGGGTGCTGGCGCTGCGCGTGTATGCCGAGCACAACCTGCACCTGATCGCACGCTCCATCAATTACACCGTGGAAGCGGCGGTGGTGTTCAACGACCGTGCGGCGGCCACCGAAGCCCTCAGCCTGATCGCCTCCACCGAAGAAGTAGCCCAGGCCCAAGTCTTCGACGCCAACGGCCGGCTGCTGGCGCAGTGGCTGCGGCCGGACACCGGGATGTTGTCCCGGGTCGAGCTGCAACTGGCCCATTCTCTGCTCGAACAGCCGATCAGCCAGCCGATCGTTCACCAGGGGCGCACCATCGGCAGCATTCACCTGACCGGTCACGGCGCCAGCCTGTTGCGCTTTTTGCTCAGCGGCCTGGCCGGGATTCTGATCTGCACCGTCCTCAGCGCCTGGGTCGCCGTGCATTTGGCGCGGCGCCTGTTGCAGGGGATTACCGGGCCGTTGCATAGCCTCGCGGCGGTGGCCCACGCCGCGCGCATCGAGCGCGACTTCGACCGCCGCGTGCCACGGGCACAAATCGCCGAACTCGACAGCCTGGGCAACGACTTCAATGCCCTGCTGGAAGAAATGCAAGCCTGGCAAAACCACCTGCAAAGCGAAAACGAAAGCCTTGCCCACCAGGCCAATCACGACAGCCTGACCGGCCTGCCCAACCGCGCGTTCTTCGAAGGCCGCCTGATCCGTGCCCTGCGCAGCGCCGCCAAGGCCAACGAGCGGGTGGCGGTGCTGTTTCTCGACAGTGACCGCTTCAAAGACATCAACGACAACTTCGGTCACGCCGCCGGCGATGCGGTGCTGGTGGCGGTTGCCACGCGCGTGCGCGCGCAATTGCGCGAAGACGACCTGGTGGCACGCCTGGGCGGCGACGAGTTCGCCATCCTGCTCTCGCCGCTGCACAAACTAGAAGATGCCCAGCGCATCGCCGACAAGATCATTGCCAGCATGGACATACCGATTCCGGTGCCGGGCGACACCCACGTGTTGACCTCCCTGAGTATCGGCATCGCCATCTACCCCGATCATGGCGTCACCCCCGGCGCCCTGCTCAACGCCGCCGATGCGGCGATGTACCAGGCCAAACGGTTGTCACTGGGCGGCCAGCAAACGGCGGAGGCGGAGCTCCCCGTCGTCAACGTTCACCACAGGAGTTGATCCCTTGTTCTCGACTGCACGCGTTGTGTTTATCACCTTATTCGTGGCCCTGCTGGCCCTGAGCGGCTGCCAGACACCACCTCCCAAAGGCCTGAGCCCGGCGCAAGTCGCCGTCCTCAAGCAACAAGGCTTCGAACTGACCGACGACGGCTGGGCGTTCGGCTTGTCGGGCAAAGTGCTGTTCGGCAGCGACGTCGAAAGCCTCAACGCCCCCAGCACGGAAATCGTCGAGCGCATCGGCAAGGCATTGCTGGACGTGGGCATCGACCGCGTGCGGGTAGACGGCCACACCGACGCCTCGGGCAAAGAGAGCTATAACCAGCAACTGTCCCTGCGCCGCGCCAAAAGCGTGGCCACGGTGCTGACCCGCGTGGGGATGAAGGAGGAAAATATCCAACTGCGCGGCCTGGGCAGCAGCCAGCCGGTGGCCGCCAACGACACCGCCGCAGGGCGCACCGAGAATCGGCGGGTGTCGATTGTGGTAAGTACCGACTAAGCGACTTCGCCCATTCCAATGTATGAAATGCAATCAAATGTGGGAGGGGGCTTGCCCCCGATGGCGGTGTGTCAGTCAGCATGCATCTGTCTGACCGACCGCTATCGGGGGCAAGCCCCCTCCCACATTTATACCGTGTTCGCTTAACCGCTCGGCGTCAGCGCCTGCGTCAAGTCATCCACCACCGCCTTGCCCATCTCACACAGATAATGCGCCGCCCAGGCGTATTGCTCGCCGCGCACATCCATGGCGGCTTCCATCGCGAGTTTCTTGGCGTAGTAAAGCAGGGTAGAGGCGTGTTCCAGCGCCTCGCCGAGCGGCATGCCCGCGTTGACGCGGAACAGTGGTTTTTCGTTTTCGCCGTAGTCGCCGAAGGTGACGACGCCGAGGGTGGTGAAGGCAGAAAGCGGTGGATCGGGGACGATTTTGGTCATGATCTATACCTGGGAGTTTTAGGAACCACCCATTCATGTCGCTAAACATGAAAGGGTGGCAGCTGTACGCAGGTTAGCGAACCGGACCCAGGACCCGGCAGACCCGAAGATCTCCCACGCACAGCCGCCATAACACGAGAACGAAGAGCACAAAGCTCCTGCCGTTGGGGGCTGTGTCCGGGTTCGGGTCGCTAAACCCGTTCGCCGATTTCAGCGAAGTACGGAGGCTAGTGACTCGCACCCTAAGGCGCAATAGGGTGGAGATTCTCTAGGAATCGTCCTGCAATTTAAAGCGAATCGTCGTTGCTGGCCCTTTAATCCGCAAACCGCATCTCCCGCGTCTCCCCCATCAACAACCCCCGATTCTGCTCCGTCACTTCCCTGATGTAGTCCCACAACAACGTAATCCGTTTCAACTTCCTCAAGTCCTCCCGGCAATACATCCAAAACTGCCGCGTAACCGCAATCTGCTCCCCGAGCACCGGCAATAACCGTGGATCCTGCGCCGCCAAAAAGCACGGCAGAATCGCCATCGACCGTCCTTGCTGCGCCGCCACGTACTGCGCGATCACGCTGGTGCTGCGCAGGCTGGCGCTGGCGCCGGGGACTACGTTGGCCAGGTACAACAGCTCCGAGCTGAAGGCCAGGTCGTCGACGTAGCTGATGAACGGATGCTCGGCCAGATCCGTCGGGCGGTGGATGGGTGGGTGTTGGTCGAGGTAGTCCTGGGTCGCGTACAGCTGCAACTTGTAGTCGCACAGTTTGCAGCACACATACGGCCCGTGTTCCGGGCGTTCCAGGGCGATGACGATGTCGGCTTCGCGCTTGGACAGGCTGATGAAGTGGGGCAGGGGCAGGATGTCGACCGAGATCGCCGGGTAGGTGTCGACGAAGTGGCTCAACTGCGGGGTGACGAAGAAGCTGCCGAAACCTTCGGTGCAGCCCATGCGGACATGCCCGGACAGCGCCACGCCGGAGCCGGAGACTTGTTCGCAGGCCATGTGCAAGGTGCTTTCGATGGATTCGGCGTAGCCGAGCAAGCGCTGGCCTTCGTTGGTGAGGACGAAACCGCTGGTCCGGGATTTTTCGAACAGCAGGGTGCCGAGTGATACTTCCAGTGAACTGATGCGCCGCGACACGGTGGTGTAGTCCACCGCCAGCCGCTTGGCAGCGACGCTGGCCTTGCGGGTGCGGGCCACTTCGAGGAAAAACTTCAGGTCGTCCCAGTTCAGGGAACCCAGTGATGTGATGTTTTTTTGCATATTGGACCGGCTTTTATGTGCGTTCTTATTAGAAGTTTGCACATCTATACTCCAAAAACAGTCCGAACGCCTCATCCTCAAGGCGATTCAACGCCTTGGTTCTCTGCCTATAAATACAAATTGGAGACCACATGAACGCATCTGCCGATATTTCCGTGCAACAGGTCAAATTGTTGATCAACGGTGAATGGGTCGAGTCCAAGACCACCCACTGGCAAGACATCGTCAACCCGGCGACCCAGCAAGTGCTGGCCAAAGTCCCGTTTGCCACCGCTGAAGAAGTCAACGCTGCCATCGACGCCGCCCATCGTGCCTTCCAGACCTGGAAGCTGACCCCGATCGGCGCACGCATGCGTATCATGCTCAAGCTGCAAGCCTTGATCCGCGAGCACTCCAAGCGCATCGCCGTGGTCCTCAGCGCCGAGCAGGGCAAGACCATTGCCGATGCCGAGGGCGATATCTTCCGTGGCCTGGAAGTGGTGGAGCACGCCTGCTCCATCGGCACCCTGCAAATGGGCGAGTTCGCTGAAAACGTCGCCGGTGGTGTCGATACCTACACCCTGCGCCAACCCATCGGCGTGTGCGCCGGGATTACTCCGTTCAACTTCCCGGCGATGATTCCGCTGTGGATGTTCCCGATGGCGATTGCCTGCGGTAACACCTTCGTCCTCAAGCCTTCCGAGCAAGACCCGCTGTCCACGATGCTGCTGGTGGAGCTGGCGCTGGAAGCCGGTGTGCCGGCCGGCGTGCTCAACGTGGTACACGGCGGCAAGGACGTGGTGGATGCGCTCTGCACGCATAAAGACATCAAGGCCGTGTCGTTCGTCGGTTCGACCGCCGTGGGCACCCATGTGTACGACCTGGCCGGCAAACACGGCAAGCGCGTGCAATCGATGATGGGCGCCAAGAACCATGCGGTGGTGCTGCCGGATGCCAACCGCGAACACACCCTCAACGCCCTGGTCGGTGCCGGTTTCGGCGCGGCGGGCCAGCGTTGCATGGCCACTTCGGTGGTGGTGCTGGTGGGCGCTTCCAAGCAATGGCTGCCCGATCTGAAGGCGCTGGCGCAGAAGCTCAAGGTCAATGCCGGCAGCGAAGCGGGTACGGATGTCGGCCCGGTGATTTCCAAGCGTGCCAAGGCGCGCATCCTGGAACTGATCGAAAGCGGCGTGAAAGAAGGCGCCAAGCTGGAGCTGGACGGGCGTGATGTCCAGGTGCCGGGCTTCGAGCAAGGCAACTTCGTCGGCCCGACGCTGTTCTCGGGCGTGACCACCGACATGCAGATCTACACCCAGGAAATCTTCGGCCCGGTGCTGGTGGTACTGGAAGTCGACACCCTCGATGAAGCCATCGCGCTGGTCAACGCCAACCCGTTCGGCAACGGCACCGGCCTGTTCACCCAGAGCGGGGCGGCGGCGCGTAAGTTCCAGAGCGAAATCGACGTCGGCCAGGTCGGCATCAACATACCGATCCCGGTGCCGGTGCCGTTCTTCAGCTTCACCGGTTCGCGCGGTTCCAAGCTCGGCGACCTCGGCCCGTATGGCAAGCAAGTGGTGCAGTTCTACACTCAGACCAAAACCGTCACCAGCCGCTGGTTCGATGACGACACGGTCAACGATGGCGTCAACACCACCATCAACCTGCGCTGATTCCGGGAGACGAGCATGAAGATTGCATTTATCGGCTTGGGCAACATGGGCGCGCCCATGGCCCGCAACCTGATCAAGGCCGGCCACGCGCTGAACCTGTTCGACCTGAACCAGACGGTACTCAAGGAACTGGCCGAACTGGGCGGCAGCATCAGCGGTTCACCGCGCGATGCGGCCACCGGTGCCGAGCTGGTGATTACCATGCTGCCGGCCGCTGCCCATGTGCGCAGTGTCTGGCTGGGTGAAGACGGCGTTTTGGCCGGTATCGGCCAAGGCGTGCCGGCGGTGGATTGCAGCACCATCGACCCGCAGACCATCCGCGATGTCGCGGCGGCGGCAGCCAAGCAAGGCGTGGCCGTCGCCGATGCACCGGTCTCCGGCGGCACTGGCGGCGCGCAAGCCGGGACGCTGACCTTCATGGTCGGCGCCAGCGCGGACTTGTTCGCCACCCTGCAACCGGTGCTGGCGCAGATGGGCCGCAACATTGTGCGTTGCGGCGACGTCGGCACCGGCCAGATCGCCAAGATCTGCAACAACCTGCTGCTGGGCATCAGCATGGTCGGCGTCAGCGAAGCGATGGCCCTGGGCGATGCGCTGGGCATCGACACCCAGGTGCTGGCTGGCATCATCAACAGCTCCACCGGGCGCTGCTGGAGTTCCGACACGTACAACCCGTGGCCGGGCGTGATCGAAACCGCGCCGTCATCGCGGGGTTATACCGGTGGTTTCGGTGCCGACCTGATGCTCAAGGACCTGGGGCTGGCCACCGAAGCTGCGCGCCAGGCGCACCAGCCGGTGATCCTCGGCGCTGTGGCCCAGCAGTTGTATCAATCGATGAGCCAGCGCGGGGAAGGGGGCAAGGACTTCTCGGCGATCATCAACAGCTACCGCAAGCCCAAATAGATACCGCCTGTGGCGAGGGCGCTTGCTCCCTCGCCACTATTTATTGCGGTTCAGGCAAACACAAAATACTTACGCACCGTCTCGACCACTTCCCACGTCCCCTTCATCCCCGGCTCCACCACAAAAATATCCCCCGCGCGCAAATGGATCGGCTCCAGGCCTTCTGGGGTGATCACGCAGTAGCCTTCCTGGAAATGGCAGTATTCCCACTTCACGTATTCCACGTACCACTTGCCCGGTGTGCAGATCCAGGTGCCCATGATCTTGCTGCCGTCTTCGCTGGTGTAGGCGTTGAGGTTGACGGTGTGCGGGTCGCCTTCGAGCTTTTCCCATTTGCAGGCATCCAGGACCGGCAAGGGGTGGGTGTCGCGCAGTACGGTGATGGGCTTGGACATGATGACTCCGAGGCAAGTGAACGAGAGTCGAACCCTATAGCGTCGCAGGCAGGGTCAATGGTCTGAACTCGACATCGGGATGCCCAGAAGCGCAGGGACTGCGATTGTCCGGGAACCGCGAAGTTCATGTGGGAGGGGGCTTGCCCCCGATGGCTGCGGATCAGCTAGCACATGTGTCAACTGACACACTGCTATCGGGGGCAAGCCCCCTCCCACATTGACCCTCGGTGGCAGCGTCACTGTGGCTCGGCGACACTTTCGAGCGTAGATAAGCCCTTTCCTCGCATTAAGTGCGAAAGATTTCCCGCTTGTCGCAGGAATTCGCAAGAAAATTCACGGCTGGCCCTCGTATCATTCACTTCAGTCACGACCGAGAGCCTTGATATGAACCCAATAACAACGTGGTGGGACATCAGCCCGCCCTTGAGTACGGCGACCCCGACCTGGCCGGGGGATACGCCGTTCCAGGAAGAGCGCGTGTGGCAGTTCGGCCCGGAGTGCCCGGTGAATGTCGGGCGCGTTACCTTGTCGCCGCACACCGGCGCCCATGTCGATGCGCCGCTGCATTACAGCGCGGACGGCGCGCCGATCGGCGAGGTGTCGCTGGACGTGTACATGGGCCCGTGCCGTGTGTTGCATTGCCTGGACAGCGGCGCGCTGGTGCAGCCGCAGCAGTTGCAAGGGCGTGTGGATAACTTGCCGGAACGTGTGTTGCTGCGCACTTATCCACAGGCGCCGCTGACCGAATGGGATGCGAACTTCACCGCCATCGCCCCGCAGACCATCGAGTTGCTCGCCAGCCTGGGCGTGCGCCTGATTGGTATCGACACGCCGTCCCTGGACCCGCAACAGTCCAAGACCATGGAATCTCACAATGCCGTGGCCCGTCATGGCATGGCGATACTCGAAGGCATCGTGCTCAATGACGTGCCGGAGGGCGACTATGAACTGATCGCCCTGCCGCTGCGGTTTGCCCACCTCGATGCCAGCCCTGTCCGCGCAATCCTGCGCCCGCTTGTGGAGCCCGCACGATGAGCCAATGTCCCTTCTCTCCAGACTATAAGCATGCCGATCAGCAACCGCCGGAAGAATGGCATAACGCCGAGTTGAATTTTTCCGAGTCCATGAGCTACGGCGACTACCTGGACCTGGGCAAAGTCCTCAGCGCCCAGCACCCGCTGTCGCCGGACCACAACGAGATGCTCTTTATCATCCAGCACCAGACCTCCGAGCTGTGGATGAAACTGATGCTCCACGAGCTCAAGGCCGCCCGCGAACACCTGCGCCTGGGCGAGTTGCCGCCGGCGTTCAAGATGCTGGCGCGGGTCTCGCGGATCTTCGATCAACTGGTACACGCCTGGGCGGTGCTGGCGACCATGACCCCGTCGGAGTACAAGGCGATTCGCCCGTTCCTCGGCCAATCGTCCGGGTTCCAATCGTTCCAGTACCGTGAGATCGAATTCATCCTCGGCAACAAAAGCCCAGCGCTGTTGCGGCCTCACGCCCATCGCCCGCAATTGTTGCAAGAACTGCAGGTGGCGATTGCCACGCCGTCGCTGTACGACGAGGCGATCAACCTGATGGTCAAGGCCGGCCTGACGATCGACCCGCAACGCGCCGAACGCGACCCGACGGCGGCGACGGTTCACGATGCCTCCGTGGAAGCGGCGTGGCGCGAGGTCTACCGCGACCCGAGCCGTTATTGGGACCTGTACCAGTTGGCCGAAAAGTTTATCGACCTGGAAGACTCCTTCCGCCAATGGCGCTTTCGCCATGTGACCACGGTGGAACGGATCATCGGCTTCCAGCCCGGCACCGGCGGCACCGAGGGCGTGGGTTACCTGCGCAAGATGCTCGACACGGTGCTGTTCCCCGAGCTGTGGCGAGTACGTTCCACGCTCTAAACAAAAAGCCCCGGATCACCGGGGCTTTTCATTTGGAATGCAACCAAATGTGGGAGGGAGCTTGCTCCCGATAGCGGTGGGTCAGTAGACATATCAGTGACTGACACACCGCTATCGGGAGCAAGCTCCCTCCTACAGGAGTATTACTGCGCGGCGGCTACCGCTTTCGCGTTTTTGACGCGCAAGCGGTAGGCAATGTAGATAACCCCCACCCAAACCGGCATCGCATACACCGAATCGCGAACGCCCGGAATCGCCAGCATCACGCTGATGATCATCAGCATGAACGCCAGGCACAGGTAGTTGCTGAACGGGAACCAGAAGGTCTTGAACGACGGCACCACGCCTTGCTCGGCCATGGCCTTGCGGAACTTGATGTGGGTCAGGCTGATCAGCGCCCAGTTGATCATCAGCGAGGCGACCACCAGCGCGAACAGCAACTCCAGCGCGCTGTGCGGCGCGACGTAGTTGACCACCACGCACAGCAGCGTCACCAGCGCCGAAATCGCCAGGGCCCGCAGCGGCACGCCTTGTTTGTTGAGTTTCATTAGCGCTTTCGGTGCGTCGCCTTGCTCGGCCAGGCCGAACAGCATGCGGCTGTTGCAGTACACGCCGCTGTTGTACACCGACAGCGCCGCGGTCAGCACCACGAAGTTGAGGATGTGCGCGGCGGTGTCGTTACCGATCAGCGAGAAGATCTGCACAAACGGGCTGCCGCTGTAGGCATCGCCCGACGCGCCGAGGGTTTGCAGCAGTTGATCCCACGGGTACAGCGAGAGCAGCACGGTCAGCGCGCCGACGTAGAAAATCAGGATGCGGTACACCACCTGGTTGATCGCTTTCGGGATCACTTTACGCGGCTCGCTGGCCTCGGCGGCGGTGATGCCCACCAGCTCCAGGCCACCGAACGAGAACATGATGAACGCCATGGACATCAACAACCCCATGCCGCCGTTGGGGAAGAAACCGCCGTGGCTCCACAGGTTGCTGATCGACGCTTGCGGGCCGCCGGTGCCGCTGAACAACAGGTAGCAGCCGAGCACGATCATGCCGACAATCGCCACCACCTTGATGATCGCGAACCAGAACTCGGTCTCACCGAAGAACTTCACGTTCAGGGTGTTGATCAGGTTCACCGCGACAAAGAACACCAGTGCGCTGACCCAGGTCGGAATCTCCGGCCACCAGAACTGGATGTACTTGCCCACGGCCGTCAGTTCGGCCATGCCCACCAGCACGTAGAGTACCCAGTAGTTCCAGCCCGCCAGGAAGCCCGCGTAACCGCCCCAGTATTTGTGGGCAAAGTGGCTGAACGAACCGGCCACCGGCTCTTCGACGATCATCTCGCCGAGCTGGCGCATGATCAGGAACGCGATAAAACCGGCAATCGCGTAGCCGAGGATCATCGACGGCCCCGCCGACTTGAGCACGCCGGCCGAGCCGAGGAACAGCCCCGTACCGATCGCGCCGCCCAAGGCAATCAGCTGAATATGCCGGTTCTTCAGGCCACGCTTGAGGCCTACCGGGTTAACCATGTCATCCGCCATTAACATTCCCTTCTACTTGTTTTTCTTGGGGTTGATTGCACGCCGCGCCCAACCCCTCAGAAGTGCTGAGGGGTCAGATATTACTCTGCGTGAACTTTTCGTAATACAACTGAACGCCATCAAGTGCCTGATCCACCAGCCATTGTTGGATGGATTCGACCATCGGAGGAGGCCCGCACACGTACATATCGGCCGAACTGTCCCGCCATTCGGCCAGGTCGAAATGCTCGGTGAGGTAGCCACGCTTGCCGGGCCATGCGGGCGGCGGGTCGCTCAGTACTTCGGTGTAGCGAAAATCCGCGAGGGTGGACGCGTAACCCTCGATGCGCGCCGCTTCGCACAGGTCCTCGGCGCCGCGCACGCCGTAGTACAGGTGGACCGGCCGTTCGCAGGCGTTGGCCGCCAGTTCATCGAGCATGCCCAGCAACGCCGACAACCCGGTGCCGCCGGCGACCAGCACCAGCGGTCGGCTGACATGGCGCAGGTAGAACGCACCCAGCGGCGCCTCCATCAGCAGCGGATCGCCGACCTGGCAACGTTCGCGCAGGTAGTTGCTCATCACCCCGTCGGGCAGCAGGCGGATCAGAAACCGCAGCTGATTGCCCGGCCGGTTGGCGAAGGAATATGCGCGCCAGCTGTCGGTGCCCGGAACCGCCAGGCGGGCGTATTGGCCCGGCAGAAAGTCCAGCGCCTGGTCCAGCTGCACTTGCAGGATCGCCGTGCCGGTCGAGACCTGCCGCACCTCGCTCACCGTGCCGCGCACCTGCACCGGCCCCGGTGCGTTGCACAGGCTGGAATCGAAGTCGAAGTAGAACGTCGCATCCGACTTCACCCGGGTCTGGCAACTGAGCATCTTGCGCTGTTGCAGGTCGCGGCTGGAGAGGGCGTCCTCGTCCACATAGTCCTGGCTGTATTCACCGCTCTCGCAGCGGCCCTGGCAGGTGCCGCACACGCCTTCGCGGCAATCCAGCGGAATCTTGATGCCATTGCGCAGGGCCGCATCCAGCAGGATCTCATGCGCGCCCACCGGGAAAAACAGCGTCTTGCCGTCGGCAAAACTGAAGGCCACTTTGTGATTCATCCCCAGTACTCCGTGGGTTCATGTGTGAACCCTTGTAGGAGCGAGCTTGCTCGCGAAAAACTCAAGGACGCCGCGTACATTCAGGATGCCCGCGTCATCGTTGACGTCCTTCGCGAGCAAGCTCGCTCCTACAAGGGGCGTTCGCCAGCGTTACAGGTGATAGAAATCCAGCACCGAGTTGATGGTGTCGTTGAGCAACAACGCGTGCTTGCGGGTGATCAGCCAGCTGTCGCCATGGGGCTTGAGGCGATAGGTCGCGTGGCCGTAGAACTGCTCCGACGTGGCCAGGCGATAGAACAGCGTGTGCCAGTTCAAGCGCACCTCCAGCGTGCCGTCCGCCTGCTCGGCGATACGCACGTTGTGGATCAGGTGCAAGGTGCGCGGCATGGGCGTGGCCGACGCCGCCTTGCCGGTGCGCAGGCGGAACACGCGGTCTTCCAGGCCCGAGCGGTTGGCGTAATAGATCAGCGACATTTCGCGCTTGGGGTCGCGGGTGTAGACGTGTTCGGAGTCCCATTGCGGCAGGTGGAATTCGCTCTGCGGGTCGAACAGCTGCACGTAGGCGTCCCAGTCCTGGGCGTCGCACAGCTCGGATTTGCGATAGAAAAATTGCTCGATCCGGTACTGCAATGGCGCATTCATCATTCCACCTCCCGCAGCTTCAGCGCGCGTTGGTCGAGGCCGTTGAGCAGGAACTGCTGCCAGTTGCGGTGCTGGTTGACGTACAAGCCTTCGTGGGTGAATTCGGTGCCGGTCATGGCGGGCTGGATGCCGAGGGCTTCGCTGTTCGGCGTCGGCCCGGTGGCCCAGCGGTGGCTGCCGCGTGAGATATCGCTCCAGCGCTCCAGGCGGCCCTGGAAACCGCGCTGGGCCTCGCGAAACTCCACCAGATCGTCCGGCGTACCCATGCCCGAGACGTTGAAGAAGTCCTCGAATTGGCGGATGCGGTTTTCCCGGTCGGCGTCGGACTCGTGCTTCACCCCCAGGCACTGGCTGATGATCTCGGTCTTGTTCCACGCCAACGGGCGGATGATGCGCAACTGCGAGCTGATCTGGTCGAGGAAGAACAGGCTCGGGTAGATGTTCAGGTTGCGCAGGCGATGCATCATCCACTCGGCTTTTGGCTGGCCGTGTTCTGCCACCAGGCGCGGCATGATGGTTGCGTAGCCGGAGCGTACCGTGGGGTTGGGCATGTCGCTGAACAACAGGCTGTGGCCATTGTTGAAGGCGAACCAGCCGTCGTCGGTATTCGCGTCGCCGGCGCCGAGTTTGCTGTAGTCCAGCGTCGTGCCGGCCGCGGTGCCGTTCGCGGTATTGACCTGCTGGCGGTGCTGCACCGTGGCCACGTAGTTGTAGTGGACAGTGCTGACGTGATAACCGTCCAGGCCGTTTTCGTTCTGCAGCTTCCAGTTACCGTCGTAGGTGTAGGCGGACTTGCCCGGCAGCACCTCCAGCTCACCGGTGGCGGACTGGGCGACCATCATGTCGAAAAACACTTTGGCGTCGCCGAGGAAGTCTTCCAGGCTGTCGGTGCCGTTCACGTCCAGGCTGATGAACACAAAGCCTTTGTAGCTGTCGATGCGCGCCTTTTTCAGGCCGCGCGTGGCCTTGTCGAAACCTTCCGGGTATTCCCCCGGGGCCTTGACCTTCACCAGCCGGCCATCGCTCTTGTAGCACCAGGCGTGGAACGGGCAGGTGAAGGTCGACTGGTTGCCCTTGCCGACGCGGGTGAGGGTGGTGCCGCGATGTTGGCAGGCGTTGACCAGCGCGTTGAGCTGGCCGTCGCCGTCGCGGGTGATGATCATCGGCTGGCGCCCGGCGCGCATCGTCACGAAATCGTGGTTATTCGCCAGTTCGCTTTCGTGGCAGGCGTAGATCCAGTTCTTCTCGAAGATCAGTTCCATCTCCAGGTCGAACAGTTGCGGCTCGGTGAACATGTCGCGGGCGATGCGGAACACTTCATCGGCGGGGCGGAAATCCAGGCAGCTGTCGATGAAGCTTTTCCATTGCTCGACGCTTCTTGCACCACTCATGGGACGCACCTTTTGATAATGGCTGAACGGGTCAGCCATTAAGCGACTGCGCCGAGACGGCGGGCTATCCGCTTAATGGGCGAAGGCGGGCCGGATAGTTGGGCATGAAATACCCACGCCGGTGCAGGGCGGTGACGCAATGCGCTACTGTCATGCAGGGCGGTGCGCGCAGAAGTCGGTGGTTTATCCACATAGTCGAGCGTTGTTATCCACCCAGCAGCGAGACTGCCGCCGTGGCGCAGAACTTGCTGTCGATTTGTCACGACGCGCCGCCAGAGCGCGCAACCGCCTAACCGCCGTGGGTGCAGCCTGATGAATAGCCAGACACGCGATATCCGTATCCAACGCTTCGACCTGGAGGGCGCCTGCAGCTGGATGTCCGGCATCTGCGGGCCGCACCGCCTGGCGACGGCCACGCCCGAGCGCCTGCGTTTCCATCACAGCGCCAACGTGTTCAAGTCCCGCGCCACCACCCTGGGCGTGATCGAATACGGCACCGACGTGACCATCGACATCGAGGACGCCGAACACTTCAGCAGCTACAGCCTGAGCCTGCCTCTGGTAGGCGAGCAGGAGTTGAGCAAGAACGGCGAGCGCCTGAGTTCCAACCGCGATCAAGGCGTGATCATCTCGCCCAACGAGCACCAGGTGCTGGCGATTTCCGGCGATTGCCGCAAGTTGCAGGTGGTGATTACGCGGGCGGCGATGAGCGAGTCGCTGGAAGGGTTGCTGCAACGGCCGATCGAGGCGCCGCTGCGTTTCGAACCGGTGATGGACGCGGTGGACGGCGCCCCGGCCTCGTGGTGGCGCATGGCGCGTTACTTCATCGCAGAGCTTGCGCGCAGCAGCGAGTTGTACGAGCAGGCGGCGTTTACCCGCGACCTGGAAAGCTCGTTGATCAAGGGCCTGATCCTTGCCCAGCCGAATAATTACTCAGAGGAACTGCGCGACGTACTTGGCGTGAAGCTGCCGCACTACTTGATCCGCGCCCGCCAGCACATTCACGACAACGCCCGCGAAGCGGTGCATCTGGAAGACCTGGAAGCCGCCGCCGGGGTCTCGCGGTTCAAGCTGTTCGATGCGTTTCGCAAATACTTCGCGCTGTCGCCGATGGCTTACCTGAAAAAGTATCGGCTGGGGGCGGTGCGCCAGGAGATCCTCGAACACGGCTCCACTCGCACCATCTCCGAGATTGCTCTGGGCTGGGGCTTCACCCACCTGGGGCGGTTCTCGGCGGAGTATCGCAAGCTGTTCGATGAGTCACCGAGCCAAACCCTGCAGCGCAAGCGCCTGCGCACTGTCTAAAAAACACCGCAGATCAAATGTAGGAGGGGGCTTGCCCCCGATAGCGGTGTGACAGCCAACACATATACTGACTGACACACCGCCATCGGGGGCAAGCCCCCTCCTACATTAGATTTGCAGTGCCTGGGAGATTTCAGATCAGTTCTTCAACCAACTGCAAACAATGATTCAGCCCCGGCGACTGATCATTCACCCGCCGGCTGAGAATAATCGGCGAGGTCGCGGTGGCTTCCACCACCGGCGTGTAGGCGATGTCCGCGCGATGCAGCACCTGCACCGACGCCGGCACCAGCGTCACGCCCATGCCCGCGCCGACCAGGCCGATGGCGGTCTGCAACTCGTTGGTCCACTGCGCCACCTTGAGGCTCAAACCATGGGCGTCGAACAGCGCGATCACATGGTCGGCATAACTGGGCCGCGGGTTGCCGGGGTACAGCACAAACGGCTCGGCGGCCAATTGGGCGAGGGTGGCGGGCGCGCCCAGCAAGGCGTGGCCGGCGGGCAACACCGCAACCAGGCGGTCCTCGACCAGCACCCGCTGGACGATGGCCGGGTCATCGATGCGAATCCGCCCGAAGCCCACGTCGATCCGCCCGGCCTTGAGCGCTTCGACCTGCTGCAAGGTGGTCATTTCCGACAGCCCCAGTTCCAGTTCCAGCGCGTCGTGGTTGCGCAGCCGCCGAATCAGCTCGGGCAGCACGCCATACAAGGTCGACGGCGCAAAGCCGATGCCCAGCCAGGTCTTCTCGCCCTGGCCGATACGCCGGGTGGTGTCGCAGACCTTGCCCAACTGCTCCAGCAGCACAGTGGCGTGTTCATAGAAAAACCGTCCGGCCTCGGTCAGCCGCAGCGGTCGGCCGCGCTCGAGCAGTATCACGCCCAATTCATCCTCCAATTGCTGGATCTGCCGGCTCAACGGCGGCTGGGCGATGTGCAGGCGTTCGGCGGCGCGGGTGAAGTTGAGGGTTTCGCCCAGCACCTGGAAATAGCGCAGATGTCGCAGTTCCATGACAGCTCCTTTGATACCTTGAAGGTATTGTGCGAGACCAATTCTATATTGGAAGCCACGAAAAATGCGGCACAGAATCGGCTCAAATCTATAAAGAACCCAACGGGTATAGCCATGCCGATTTGTGCCATCGAGTCGATCGAAACCATCATCGTCGACCTCCCCACTATCCGCCCGCACAAGCTGGCGATGCACACGATGCAGAACCAGACCCTGGTGATCGTCCGCCTGCGTTGCGCCGACGGCGTCGAAGGCCTCGGCGAAGCCACCACCATCGGCGGCCTGAGCTACGGCAACGAAAGCCCCGACAGCATCAAGATCAACATCGACCGCCACTTCGCCCCGCTGCTGATCGGCCAGGACGCGAACAACATCAATGCCGCCATGTTGCGCCTGGCGCGCAGCATTCGCGGCAACACCTTCGCCAAGTCCGCCGTCGAAAGCGCCTTGCTCGATGCGCTGGGCAAACGCCTGCACCTGCCGGTCAGCGAACTGCTCGGCGGCCGTGTGCGCGATGCGTTGCCGGTGGCCTGGACCCTGGCCAGCGGCAACACCGAGCAGGACATTGCCGAAGCCGAGAAGATGCTCGACCTGCGCCGTCACCGCGTCTTCAAATTGAAGATCGGCGCCGGTGAGGTCAGTGCCGACCTGGCCCATGTGATCGCGATCAAAAAAGCCCTGGGCGAGCGCGCCAGTGTGCGCGTCGATGTCAACCAGGCCTGGGATGAAGCCGTCGCCCTGCGCGCCTGCAAGGTGCTCGGCGACAACGCTATCGACCTGATCGAACAGCCGATCTCGCGCAACAACCGCGCTGGCATGGCCCGGCTTCAGCTGTCGAGCCCGGCGCCGATCATGGCCGACGAATCCATCGAATGTGTCGAGGACGCCTTCAACCTGGCCCGCGAAGGCGCGGCTTCGGTGTTCGCCCTCAAGATCGCCAAGAACGGCGGCCCGCGCGCGGTGTTGCGCACGGCCGCGATTGCCGAAGCGGCCGGGATCGGCCTGTACGGCGGCACCATGCTCGAAGGCGGCCTCGGCACCCTGGCCTCGGCCCATGCGTTTCTCACCCTGGACACACTGGCGTGGGGCACCGAGCTGTTCGGCCCACTGCTGCTCACCGAAGACATCCTCACCGAGCCGCTGGTGTACCGCGATTTCCAGCTGCATGTCAGCACCGCACCGGGCCTGGGCCTGGCCATCGATGAAGAGCGCCTGGCGTTCTTCCGTCGTGACAACCACTAAGAGGCGCCTGCCATGTTGTTCCACGTAAAAATGAGCGTACACCTGCCCGTCGACATGAACCCCGAACGTGCCGCCAGCCTCAAGGCCGACGAAAAAGCCCTGGCGCAGCGCCTGCAGCAAGAGGGCAAATGGCGCCATCTGTGGCGCATCGCCGGGCTTTACGCCAACTACAGCGTGTTCGATGTCGACAGCGTGCAGGAACTGCACGACCTGCTGATGCAACTGCCGCTTTATCCCTACATGGCCATCGAAGTGAATGCGCTGTGCCGGCACCCGTCGTCGATCCACGCGGACGACCGCTGAGCC
The DNA here is from genome assembly GCF_014889455.1 of Pseudomonas sp. K8. Classification (NCBI taxonomy): domain Bacteria; kingdom Pseudomonadati; phylum Pseudomonadota; class Gammaproteobacteria; order Pseudomonadales; family Pseudomonadaceae; genus Pseudomonas; species Pseudomonas sp. K8. The sequence continues at coordinate 20,449 of NZ_VJWO01000048.1, read as the reverse complement.
TGTTTTATCCCCAATAATTACAAGATGAGGATTGCACCATGTCCATCCGACTGTCCCAGACTGCCCATGCCCAACAGTTTCTCGAAGAAGCCAGCGGCCACCGCAGCGAAAGCGGCAACCCGCGCACCAAGACGCTGATTTACCGGATCCTGCGGGACACGGTGAACATCATCGAAGACCTGGAAGTCACCCCCGAAGAGTTCTGGGCGGCGGTCAACTACCTCAACGAATTGGGCCAACACCAGGAAGCCGGTTTGCTCGCCGCCGGGCTCGGCCTGGAGCATTACCTGGACCTGTTGATGGACGCCGCCGACGAAGAAACCGGCAAAACCGGCGGTACCCCGCGCACCATCGAAGGCCCGCTGTATGTGGCGGGGGCGCCGCTGTCGAAATACGAAGCGCGCCTGGACGACGGCCAGGACCCGGGCGTGCCGCTGTTCATGCGCGGCCAGGTACGGGACACGCAGGGCAAACCGTTGGCCGGGGCGATTGTCGATGTGTGGCAGGCCAATACCGGCGGCACTTACTCCTGGTTCGACACCGCGCAGTCGGAATTCAACCTGCGCCGCCGCATCGAGACCGATGCCCAGGGCAACTTCCGCTTTCGCAGCATCGTGCCGTCGGGTTATGGCTGCCCGCCGACCGGGCCGACCCAGCAGTTGCTCAATCAGTTGGGACGCCACGGGCAGCGGCCGGCGCATATTCACTTCTTCATCTCGGCGCCGGGGCATCGGCACCTGACCACGCAGATCAACCTGTCGGACGACCCGTACCTGCACGATGATTTTGCCTACGCGACACGGGATGAATTGATTGCCGAAATTCGTTTCAGCGACGATCAGCAGCTGGCGCGGGAGCTGGGTGTGGAAGGGCGCTTTGCGCAGATCGATTTTGACTTCGAGGTGCAGCTTGCCGATGCGCCGCTGGAGCAAAAGCGCATGCAGCGGGTTCGTGCATTGGAAGATTGATCAGCACGGTCAAAAAATGTGGGAGGGAGCTTGCTCCCGATAGCGGCGGATCAGTAAACATTTAAGTGACTGACACACGGCTATCGGGGGCAAGCCACCCTCCCACATTGTTTTGTGGCGTGGCTGACTATTTGCGCAACACCAGGTCCAACACTTCATCGCGATCCTTGATCTTCTGCAACACGATCTCCGAACGGATATCCATCACTCCCGCCGTGCGGTTCAGGTGGTTCACGATAAAGTCCGAAAAGTGCTTGAGGTTGCGCGCCTGCACCCGCAGCACGTAGTTGCTGGCGCCGGTGATCACATAGGCGCTGGCCACTTCCGGCCAGCCTTGCACCTTCTGGATAAACGTCTCGTGCCAGTCCTCCACGTCCTGGCGCACCGACAGGTGGACGATGGCCTCGAGTTCGATCCCCAACCGCTCGGCATTCAACACCGCCCGATAGCCGCTGATGATGCCTTCGCTTTCCAACAGGCGCAGACGGCGCAGGCAGGCGGAGGGCGACAGCGCGACTTTTTCTGCGAGTTCCTGGTTGCTGATACGGCCGTCCTGTTGCAGGAAATGCAGGAGGCGCAGGTCGGTGGCGTCGAGAATCATGCTTAGAATAAATCCGCGTGTTTTCGGTTGAACTTCGAATTTCCTACAGCTTAATTAGCCTGTTGCCCACAACTTTGCACGAAAATTCTCTAAAACTTCGCTCATTATTTACGGCATCTTCACTTATAAAAACCAGGACAGCCCATGATCACTCGAAGCCATTGCCAAGCCCTTGACGACCAGGACCGGTTGGCGCCGCTGCGCCACCAGTTCGCCTTGCCGCAGGGGGTGATCTACCTTGACGGCAACTCCCTCGGCGCACGTCCGGTGGCCGCGCTTGCGCGGGCGCAGCAGGTGATCGCCGAGGAGTGGGGCAATGGCTTGATTCGCAGCTGGAACAGCGCGGGTTGGGCGGACTTGTCCCAGCGCCTGGGCAATCGCCTGGCACCGTTGATCGGCGCGGGGGAGGGCGAAGTGGTGATCACCGATACCACTTCCATCAACCTGTTCAAGGTGCTCAGCGCCGCCTTGAGCGTGCAGCGCCAACGCGCGCCGCAGCGCAAGGTGATCGTCAGCGAAGCGAGCAACTTCCCCACCGACCTGTACATCGCCGAAGGCCTCGCCGAACTGCTGCAACAGGGCTATTCGCTGCGCCTGGTCAACAGCCCGGACGAACTGCCCCAGGCCATCGACCCGGACGTGGCGGTGGTGATGCTCACCCACGTCAACTACAAGACCGGCTACATGTACGACATGCACGCGCTCACCGCGTTGAGCCACGAGTGCGGCGCGCTGAGCCTCTGGGACCTGGCGCATTCGGCAGGTGCGGTGCCCATCGACCTGCATCGGGCCGGCGCTGATTATGCGATCGGTTGCACCTACAAATACCTCAATGGCGGCCCTGGTTCCCAGGCGTTCGTGTGGGTCAACCCGGCGCTGGTGGACGTGGTGCGCCAGCCGTTGTCGGGCTGGTTCGGGCATACCCGGCAGTTCGCCATGGAGACGCGTTATGCACCGAGTGCCGGCATCGCCCGTTACCTGTGCGGCACCCAGCCGATCACCTCGCTGGCCATGGTGGAATGCGGCCTGGAGATTTTCGAACAGACCGACATGGCCAGCCTGCGCGGTAAATCCCTGGCCTTGACCGACCTGTTTATCGCACTGGTCGAGGCCCGTTGCGCCGCCCATGGCCTGGTGTTGATCACCCCGCGTGAACACGCCAGACGCGGCAGCCATGTGAGTTTCGAACACCCTGAAGGTTATGCGGTGATCCAGGCACTGATTGCCCGTGGAGTGATTGGCGACTACCGCGAGCCGCGCATCATGCGCTTTGGTTTTACGCCGCTGTACACCTGCTTTACCGAAGTGTGGGACGCCGTGGAAATCCTCGGTGAGATCCTCGACAACCGCACCTGGGACCAGGCGCAATTCAAGGTCCGTAACAGCGTCACCTGAACAAACACAGACAACAATGGGGGGAGGGAGCTTGCTCCCGATAGCGCTGTATCAGCGTGCGAATCCGGCGACCGACACACCGCCATCGGGGGCAAGCCCCCTCCCACATGGGGGGCTGCGGTGTTCATCCATTGAGTGCCTGACGCAGGCTCAATGTGGGAGGGGGCTTGCCCCCGATGGCGGCGGGTCAGTCACCTAGGTATCGACTGAAAGACTGCTATATGGGGTCTGCGGTGTTCATCCATTGAGTGCCTGACGCAGGCTCAATGTGGGAGGGGGCTTGCCCCCGATGGCGGCGGATCAGTCACCTAGGTATCGGCTGAAAGACTGCTATATGGGGGCTGCGGTGTTCATCCATTGAGTGCCTGACGCAGGCTCAATGTGGGAGGGGGCTTGCCCCCGATGGCGGCGGATCAGTCACCTAGGTATCAACTGAAAGACTGCTATATGGGGTCTGCGGTGTTCATCTATTGAGTGCCTGACGCAGGCTCAATGTGGGAGGGGGCTTGCCCCCGATGGCGGCGGATCAGTCACCTAGGTATCGACTGAACGACTGCTATCACCAGCAAGCCCCCTCCCACAGGGATCTGCGGCAACAGACAAATCGTGCAATCACAACAATAAGGGGCACACCACGTGACCACGCCAAACGACGGCTTTGCAGAAATCACCCACCGCGAACTGGGCCTGAGGCGCCAGCTCACTTCCGGCCAGATGAGCATGATCGCCATCGGTGGCGCCATTGGCACCGGGCTGTTCATGGGCAGCGCCTATGCCATCGGCTATGCCGGGCCCAGCGTGCTGCTGAGTTACGCCATTGGAGCGTTGATCACCTTGCTGCTGATGGGCTGCCTGGCGGAGATGACGGTGGCCCATTCCACCTCCGGCTCCTTCGGGGCCTACGCCGAGTTCTACATCAGCCCGCTGGCCGGGTTCCTGGTGCGCTACGCCTATTGGGCGGCGATTGTGCTGGCGGTGGGCGCCGAGGTCACGGCGGTGGCGATGTACATGAAGTACTGGTTCGCCAACGTGCCGGAGTGGGTGTGGATCGTGTCGTTCTCCAGCGTGCTGATCCTGCTCAATGCCATCAGCGTGAAAACCTTCGGCAACTTCGAATACTGGTTTTCGACGATCAAGATCAGCGCCATCGTCGGTTTCATCCTCCTCGCGGTGTACGTGGTGTTCGGCTCCGGTAACCCGCAGTACGGGGTGCAGAACTACACGGCCCACGACGGCTTTTTCCCGCATGGCTTGAGCGGTATGTGGATCGCAGTGATCGTCTCGATCTTCAGCTACTTGAGCGTAGAGATGATCGCCGTCGCCGCCGGTGAAGCGGCCGACCCGGAGCAGGCGGTGAAGAAAGCCTTTCGCGCGACCATCGCGCTCCTGGTGGTGTTTTACCTGCTGACCCTGGCGCTGATGCTGGCCATCGTGCCGTGGAACCAGGCCGGGCAGACGCAGAGCCCGTTCGTCACGGTGATGCAGACCCTCGGCATTCCCGGCGCCACCGGGGTGATGAATTTCGTGATCCTGATCGCGGCGCTGTCAGCGATGAACAGCCAGCTCTACATCACCACGCGCATGATGTTCAGCCTGTCCCGCGCCGGCTTTGCGCCCACGTCCATGGGCGCGTTGAGCAAGAGCGGCATCCCGCTGAACGCCTTGTTGCTGTCCAGCTCGGGCATCGGCCTGGCGACCTTGCTTAACGTGGTCTACCCGGAAAGCTCGTTCACGCTGATGATGGCGATCTCGATGTTCGGCGCGATCTTCACCTGGTTCATGATCTTCCTGACGCACCTGTTCTTCCGCCGTTATCGCAAGCGTCATGGCGGGGCGAAGTTGTCGTTCCAACTGCGCCTGTTTCCCTACAGCACGCTGCTGGGCCTGGTGCTGATGGGCGCGGTGATGATCACTACGTATTTCACCGATGCGTTCAAGATGACCTTGGTGTTCGGCGTGCCGTTCCTGCTGATTCTGTCGGCGGTGTATTACGGATTTTTCCGCAAGGGCAGGGCCAAGGCGTCGAGCAAGGCCCTGGCATAACCCGGCAGGTGTTCGAACGAGCGCGCGCATAACAGCAGCGTTCGACAGGCCCAAGCTTCTCGCAACGGCTGGGCCTTGACGCGCTGCGCCAACGGCCAGCGCGCCAGCGCCGCCTGGGGCACGATCCCCAGGCCCGCACCGCGTGCGACCATGCGCAGCACGCCGTCAAAACCCTCGGCGCGGATCCGCGTGTGCAAGCGAAACCCCGCGTGCAACGCCTGTTCTTCCAGGTACACCGCCAGCGCGCTGTGGGCGGCCAGGCCCACATAGTCGTAATGCAGGCTGTCGATAAAACTCACCGTACTTGCCGCCAACGGATGCTCCAGCGGCATGACCAGCACCAGCGGATCGTCGCGAAACGCCAGGGTCTGCAAGCCGTGGGTGTCCACCGCGTCGGAGATGATCCCGAGGTCTGCGGTGCCCTGGCGCAAGGCCTGGGTGATGCGCAGGCTGGGCAGTTCCTGCAGGTCGATGTCCAGGTTGGGGTGGTCGCGCAGGAAATCCGCGAGCAGTTCCGGCAGGTATTCGCTGAGGGCGGTGGTGTTGCACAGCAGGCGCACCTGGCCTTTGACGCCGTTGGCGTATTCCGCCAGGTCCTGTTGCAGGTGCTCGGCCTGTTGCAGCAACAGCCGGGCATGACGCGCCAAGGCCTGGCCCGCAGCCGTCGGCGTGACGCCACGGCGGCCGCGTTCAAGGCATTCAACCCCGAGCGCAGCTTCCATCGCTCGGATGCGCGCGCTGGCGGCGGCCAGGGACAAGTGGCTGCGGCTGGCGCCGGCGGTGATGTTGCCGGCATCGAGGACGTGCAGGTAGAGGCGCAGGTCGATCAGGTCAAAGTGCATGGCTGGAAGATTTCCTTTCGCTGGACTGGCGCCATCGCGAGCAAGCCCGCTCCCACACTTGGAATGCATTTCAACAGTGGGAGGGGGCTTGCCCGCGATGGCGGCATCAGCCTCATGCAAAACAAGAGGCTGCCTCAGTATATGGCGAATTTCCAACCCCGGCGAAAGCCCTCACAATCCCGCCATGCAGACATTCCTCGCGTTCTACCAAAACCTCGGCCCCGCCCTGACCCTGCTGGTGATCGGCACCTTCCTGCTGGCCGGCACCGTCAAAGGTGTGATTGGCCTGGGCCTGCCCACCGTCGCCATGGGCTTGCTCGGCCTGGCTATGTTGCCGGCGCAGGCTGCGGCGTTGCTGCTCATCCCTTCGACGGTGACCAACCTTTGGCAGCTGGCCTTCGGCGACCACTTGAGCGTGTTGCTCAAGCGCTTGTGGCCGCTGTTGCTGCTGATTGTCCTCGGCACCGGGTTGGGCACGCGGTGGCTGGGAATGGGCAGTGGCGCCGGGGTGGTGCGCGCATTGGGCGCGGCCTTGCTGGTGTATGCGTTGAGTGGGCTGTTCCTGCCCGCATTCAAGGTGAAGCCCGCGACCGAGCGTTGGTTGGCGCCGGTGTGTGGGCTGGTCACCGGCCTGATCACCTCGGCCACCGGCGTCTTCGTGATTCCGGCGGTGCCGTATCTGCAGGCGCTGGGGTTGAATCGCGATCAGTTGGTGCAGGCATTGGGGCTGTCGTTCAGTGTATCGACACTGGCGCTGGCGGCTGGGTTGGCCTGGCGCGGCAGTCTCGGCGGCGGCGAGATCAATGCCTCGTTGTTGGCGCTGGCGCCGGCCTTGTTGGGCATGTGGCTGGGGCAGGCGTTGCGCCAACGGATCAGTGCCGTGTTGTTCAAGCGGGTGTTTTTTATCGGCATGGCGCTGTTGGGCGCGCATCTGTTGATCAGTGGATAAAGGCAACAATAGAGTTTTATTCGTGACTTTTAGTCAAATGTATTTTGCCGCGCCAAGGCTTATTCCGCGCAAGGCACATCGATACCCTGCCTTCAGACATTTTTAATCTCAAGGCGCTCCCCCATGAAAAAAGTCCTGCTGCTCAACGGCGGTAAAAAATTCGCCCACTCCGACGGTCGCTACAACAGCACCCTGCATGACGCTGCCGTGGCTGTGCTCGACCGTGGCGGTATCGACGTCAAGGTCACGCATATCGATGAAGGCTACGACGTCGCCGAAGAAGTCGCCAAATTCCTCTGGGCCGACGTGATCATCTACCAGATGCCCGGCTGGTGGATGGGCGCGCCATGGATCGTGAAGAAGTACATCGACGAAGTCTTCACCGAAGGCCACGGCAGCCTCTACGCCAGCGATGGCCGTACCCGTTCCGACGCCTCGCAGAAATACGGCAGCGGCGGCCTGATCCACGGCAAGCAATACATGTTGTCGCTGACCTGGAACGCCCCGCAGCAAGCCTTCGACGACCCGAGCGATTTCTTTGAGGGCAAAGGCGTGGACGCGGTGTACTTCGCGTTTCACAAGGCCAATGAGTTCCTCGGCATGACGGCCTTGCCGACGTTCCTCTGCGTGGACGTCATGAAGCGCCCGGCCATCGACGCCGATGTGGCGCGCTACGAGCAGCATCTGGCGCAGGTGTTCGACCTCTCGGTGTAAGCTGCGCTGAACCGAGAAAGAGGACAGCCTGTGAAAGCCCGATCCGATGAGCTACAGATCTTCGTCAACGTGATTGAGTGCGGCTCGATTTCGGCAGCGGCGGAGCAGGTCGGGCAGACACCATCGGCGGTCAGCCGCACCTTGTCGCGCCTGGAAGCCAAGCTCGACACCACGCTGATCAACCGCACCACGCGGCGCATGGACCTGACCGAGGAGGGCAAGTACTTCTTCGAACAGGCCAAGGTGATCCTGGCGCAGATGGATGATCTGGAGGAGCGCTTGTCGTCGCGCCAGAAAAAACCGGCGGGGCGCTTGCGCATCAACGCCGCCGTGCCGTTCATGCTGCATGGGATCGTGCCGTACATCGCCGAGTTTCGCGGGCTGTACCCTGAGATCCAACTGGAACTGAACAGTGATGACTTGATCATCGACCTGTTGGAGCAGAGCACCGACATTGCGATTCGTATCGGCGCGCTGGCCGATTCCACCCTGCATGCGCGGTCCCTGGGCTGCACCCCGCTGCATATCCTCGCCAGCCCCGCTTACCTCAAGCAGTACGGTACGCCGACGACGGTCGCCGAGTTGGCCGAGCACACCTTGCTCGGTTTCACCCAGACCGAGACGCTCAACCACTGGCCGTTGCGCCACGTGGCGGGCGACCGCTGGCTGATCGAGCCCGGCATTGCTGCGTCCAGCGGTGAAACCGTGCGCCAGCTGGCGCTCGAAGGGCAGGGCATTGGCTGCCTGTCGAACTTCATGACCAGCGACGACATCAATGCCGGGCGCCTGGTGCCGCTGCTGGAAGCCTTCAACAGCGGTTATCGCCAGCCGATCCACGCGGTGTTTTACCGCAACTCGCAACTGGCCTTGCGCATCCAATGCTTCCTGGACTTTATCCAGGCCAAGCTGGCGCGGTACGCCTGCTGATTCGTGACCTGCGCGCAAGATTGAATTGGGCAACACGGTCTTATTCGCCAGGGATGGGGGCTTGATACTGGGCCCATTACTTACTCAGTCAGGAGAGACCTCCATGAACGTATTCGTTACCGGCGCCGCCGGATTTATCGGCGGCTCCATCGCCACCGGCCTGGTCAAGGCCGGCCACCATGTGACGGGCCTGGTGCGCAGCGCCGAGCAAGCCGCCGAGATGACGGCCCTGGGCATCACCCCGGTCATCGGCACCCTGGATGACCGTGCGGTGTTGACCGAACAGGCCCGGCAGGCCGACGCGGTGATCAACGCCGCCAGCAGCGACCATCGCGCGGCGGTGGAAACGCTGTTGGCCGCCTTGAAAGGTTCGAACAAACCGTTCCTGCACACCAGCGGTTCGAGCATCGTCGGCGATGCATCGGGCGGCAAGGCCAGCGATATCATCTACTTCGAGGACCACCTGCCGGAACCGACCGTCGACAAGGCCGCACGTGTCGCCATCGACAACCTGATCCTGGCAGCCGCCCAAGACGGGGTGAACTCGGCGGTGATCTGCAACACCCTGATCTACGGCCACAGCCTGGGCGTGAAGCGCGACAGCGTGCAACTGCCGCGCTTGCTCAAGCAGGCGCGCAAGAGCGGAGTGGTGCGCCATGTCGGCACGGGGCAGAACATCTGGTCCAATGTGCATATCGAGGATGTGGTCGCGCTCTATCTGCTGGCGCTGGAGAAGAATGTGCCGGGCACGTTCTACTTCGTGGAAAGCGGTGAAGCGGCGTTCATCGACATGACCACCGCCATCGCCGAAGCCCTGAACCTGGGCAAGCCGCAGGACTGGCCGTTGGCCGACGCAGAAGCCGAATGGGGCTATGAAATGGCCAACTACGGCCTGGGTTCCAACAGCCGGGTGCGCGGCAAGCATGCCCGTGAATTGTTGGGGTGGGCGCCCAAGCGCACATCGGTGGTGGAGTGGATTCGCCGCGAAATGGTCTGATGTCGGCGTGAGACCGTGGTGCACCCTTCGCGGGCAAGCCCACTCCCACATTTGACGGTGTTCACACCTCGATAACGGGTGTACCGATCAAACCATGGGAGTGGGCTTGCCCGCGAACGGGGCATCCCGGTCAATCTGCCCTGACGCTTCACTGGCACCACCGACCGCATTTCCGTACCATTCCCCGCCTTATTCCCCGCAATGCCCGGTACCTCATGAACCTCACCCGTCTTCGCGCCGACGCCCTGGCCGGCCTCACCACGTCTTTTGCCTTGCTGCCCGAGTGCATCGCCTTTGCCCTGGTGGCACACCTCAACCCGCTGATGGGGCTCTACGGCGCGTTCATCATCTGCACCCTCACGGCATTGTTCGGCGGGCGGCCAGGGATGGTCTCTGGCGCCGCAGGGTCGATGGCGGTGGTGATCGTCGCGCTGGTGGTGCAACACGGCGTGGAGTATTTGCTCGCGACGGTGCTGCTGGGCGGGCTGATCATGCTGGTCTTCGGCCTGCTGCGCCTGGGCAAGCTGGTGCGGATGGTGCCGCACCCGGTGATGCTGGGGTTCGTCAACGGCCTGGCGATCATCATCGCCCTGGCGCAGTTGGAGCATTTCAAGAGCGGTGATACCTGGCTCAGCGGCACGCCGCTGTATGTGATGAGCGGCCTGGTGCTGGTGACCATGGCCATTGTCTACCTGTTGCCGCGCCTGACCCGTGCCGTGCCGCCCGCCCTGGTGGCGATCCTCGGCGTGGGGCTGGCGGTGTACCTGCTGGGCTTGCCGACGCGCACGCTGGGCGACATGGCCCACATCGCCGGTGGCCTGCCGAGCTTCGCACTGCCGCAGATCCCCTGGAGCCTGGATACCCTCGGCATCATCGCGCCCTACGCGTTTCTGATGGCGATGGTCGGCCTGCTGGAAACCCTGTTGACCCTCAACCTCACCGACGAAATCACCGAGAGCCGCGGCTACCCCGACCGCGAAAGCATGGCCCTGGGCGCGGCGAATATGGTCTCGGGCCTGTTCGGCGGCATGGGCGGCTGCGCGATGATCGGGCAAACCGTGATCAACCTCAGCTCCGGCGGACGCGGACGTTTGTCCGGGGTCTTGGCTGGGGTGATGATCCTGTTGTTCATTCTGTTTCTGTCACCGCTGATCGAGCGCATTCCGCTGGCGGCGCTGGTCGGGGTGATGTTCGTGGTGTCGCAGCAGACCTTCGCCTGGGCGTCGCTGCGGGTGATCAACAAGGTGCCGCTCAATGACGTGCTGGTGATCATTGCGGTGACCGTGATCACTGTGTTCACCGACCTGGCCACGGCGGTGCTCTGCGGTATCGTAATCGCGGCGCTGAACTTTGCCTGGCAACAGGCGCGTGAACTGTACGCCGATGAATATCTGGAAGCGGACGGCAGCAAACTCTACCGCGTGCATGGCACGTTGTTCTTTGCCTCGACCACGCCGTTTTTGAATCAATTCGACCCGGCCAACGACCCGGCCGCGGTGACGCTGGATTGCCGCCACCTGAGCGTTGTCGACTACTCCGCGATTGCCGCGCTGATGACCTTGCGCGAGCGTTACAGCAAGGCCGGCAAGCATCTGCGCGTGCTGCATTTGTCCGAGCGCTGCAAGAAGCTGCTCAAGCGCGCCAAGGTCCATCACGACTGACCGCAACCCCTGTAGGAGCGAGCTTGCTCGCGAAAAACCCGAGAGCGCCACGTCTATCCAGACAACACGCGTCATCGTTGACGATTTTCGCGAGCAAGCGCGCTCCTACGGGAGGGCGAGGGTTTTCATTCATTACGGCCCGACCAGGTCTTCCAGTTCCTGGGCGCGGGTCTGGGTCATGTCCAGCACACAGGCGGAGCCGTTGACCTGATCGATGCTGCCGCCGGTGGCACTGCCGGCAAAGGCGCAATTGGCGTCGCGGTATTTGATCCACAGGCGCTGCACGTCCTGCAATTGCTGCTTGCGCGCGCCTTCCTGGGCGGCGAGGGCGGTCTGGTAGGCAGTGTTCAGGCGTTTGTCCTGCACCTTGGCCTGCTGGGTGTTGCACTTGACCATGTCCACGGTCGTGTTGGCGCTGTCCATGCATTTCTTCAGTGCGGCGTTGTTGGCGGCCGACGCGCTCCCGCACAGGGCGAGCAGCAGGGCGCAGGCGGTGAGAGAGGTGCGGGTCATGATCGAGTGTCCTGGATGTTCGTGGGGGCGCATTTTAAGACTCAAGCGTGCGCGTTGAGTTTCCGGTCTTTTCTGAATTTGATGTAAGAACACCCCCCGAATTTTCATGCACGGCCGTTGGGCATGTCCCAACGCGACAGCGCTTATCTGTGGGCGAAAATTACTTTCATAAAAATTGAAAATGCTCCTCGGTAATGATTTATGAGTTTCACAACCAATTCGACGTGACCCTTTCCGAGGAGTACCGCATGGCCGCATCACCGGGCTTCGGGCTATTGGCATACGCCGCCATCGCCATCATTGCTTTGATCGTGCTGATTGCACGTTACCGACTCAACCCGTTTATCGTCATCACCCTGGTGTCCATCGGCCTCGCGCTGATGGCCGGGATGCCGGCGGACACCATCATGGGCTCCTACGAAGCGGGCGTCGGCAAAACCCTGGGGCATATCGCCCTGGTGGTTGCGCTGGGCACCATGCTCGGCAAGATGATGGCTGAATCCGGCGGCGCCGAGCAGGTGGCACGCACGTTGATCAACCGGTTCGGCGAGCGCAATGCCCATTGGGCGATGGTGTGCATTGCCTTTCTGGTGGGGCTGCCGCTGTTTTTCGAGGTCGGTTTTGTGTTGCTGGTGCCGATCGCCTTTACCGTGGCGCGGCGTGTGGGGGTGTCGATCCTGATGGTCGGCTTGCCGATGGTCGCCGGCCTGTCGGTGGTGCATGCGCTGGTGCCGCCGCACCCGGCGGCGATGATGGCGGTGCTGGCGTATAACGCCTCGGTCGGGCAGACCGTGCTCTATGCGATTTTGATCGGCATTCCCACGGCGATCATCGCTGGCCCGCTGTACGCCAAGTTCATCGTGCCGCGCATTCACCTGCCGGCGGAAAACCCGCTGGAGCGCCAGTTCATCGAGCGCGAGCCACGCAGCCGTTTGCCGAGTTTCGCCCTGACCATGGGCACCATTCTGTTGCCGGTGGTGCTGATGATGATCGGCGGCTGGGCCAATCTGATTTCCACGCCCGGCAGCGGTTTCAACCAGTTCCTGTTGTTTATCGGCAACTCGGTGATCGCGCTGCTGGTGGCGACCCTGGTGAGTTTCTGGACCCTCGGCCTGGCGCAGGGTTTCAACCGCGAGTCGATCCTCAAGTTCACCAACGAATGCCTGGCGCCGACCGCGAGTATCACCTTGCTGGTGGGCGCGGGCGGCGGGTTGAACCGGATTCTGGTGGACGCCGGCGTGACCAACGAAATCCTTGGCCTGGCCCATGCGTTCAACCTGTCGCCGCTGGTGATGGGCTGGTTGTTCGCCGCGTTGATGCGTATCGCCACCGGCTCGGCCACCGTGGCCATGACCACCGCTTCCGGGGTGGTTGCGCCGGTTGCGCTGGGCCTGGGTTATCCACACCCTGAATTGCTGGTGCTGGCGACCGGGGCGGGTTCGGTGATCTTTTCCCACGTCAACGACGGCGGCTTCTGGCTGATCAAGGAATACTTCAATATGACTGTGATCCAGACCTTCAAGACCTGGACCGTGTTGGAGACCCTGATTTCGCTGGTCGCCTTCGGTCTGACGTATGGTCTGTCCTGCGTCCTGTAACCCGGAGCCTCTATGGACATCCTCTACCAGATCCGCGCCCGCCAGGCGTCTTTCAGTGCCGGCGAAGGGCGTATCGCCAAGCTGATGCTCGATGACGTGGGCTTTGCCGCGTCGGCCAGCCTGGAGGCGTTGTCCCAACGCGCCGAGGTCAGCACCGCCACGTTGTCGCGGTTTGCGCGCAGCGTCGGGTGCCGGGATTTGCGCGACTTGCGCCTGCAACTGGCCCAGGCCAGTGGCGTGGGCAGCCGCTTCCTCGACCCGGCGGGCAAGCCTGAGCAGTCGGGGTTTCATCGGCAGATTCTCGGTGATATCGAGGCGACGTTGCGCCAGCACCTGTCGGGGTTCGATCAGGCCGGCTTCGTCGATGCGGTCAGCCTGCTGGGCAAGGCGCGGATGATCCACGCGTTCGGCATGGGCGGCCCGTCGAGCCTGTGCAGCGAGGAGTTGCAAGTGCGTCTGGTGCGCCTGGGCTATCCGATTGCCGCCTGCCATGACCCGGTGATGATGCGCGTCACGGCGGCGACGCTGGGGCCCGAGCAGGCGCTGATCGTCTGTTCGCTCAGCGGCCTCACCCCGGAGTTGCTGGACGTGGTGGCCCTGGCGCGCAACTACGACACGCCCATCGTCGCCATCACCCTGGCCGGTTCACCCTTGGCCGGGCTGGCGGATGTGGTGCTGGCGCTGCAACCGGCCGAAACCAGCTTCATCTACAAACCCACGGCGGCGCGCTACGGCATGCTGCTGGCCATCGACCTGCTCGCCACCGAGCTGGCGCTGGCCATGCCGGACGACAACCAGGAACGCCTGCGCCGCATCAAGCTGGCCCTCGACGACTATCGCGGCGGGCCCGACAGCCTGCCGCTGGGAGACTGATATGCAGTACGACACGCTGATCCGCCAGGCGCTGATCATGGATGGCCGCAACACGCCTGGGTATGTCGCCGATGTGGGGCTGCGCGACGGGCGTATCGAGGCGATCGGCGACTTGTCGGCCGCGCTGGCCACGCAGGTGATCGACGCCCGCGGCCGGGTGTTGGCGCCGGGGTTTATCGATGTACACACCCACGATGACACGGTGGTGATCCGTCAGCCGCAGATGCTGCCCAAGCTCAGCCAGGGGGTGACCACGGTGATTGTCGGCAACTGCGGTATCAGCGCCTCGCCGGTGAGTTTGCGCGCTGAGCCGCCGGACCCGATGAACCTGCTGGGCCCGCGTGAAGCGTTCACCTATCCGCGTTTTGCCGATTACCGCGCCGCCGTGGAACGCGCCCAGCCGGCGGTCAACGTCGCGGCGCTGATCGGCCACACGGCGCTGCGCAGCAACCATATGGACGACCTGCATCGCAGTGCCACTTTCGATGAAATCGCCGCGATGCGCGCGCAGTTGCGCGAAAGCCTGGAGGATGGCGCCCTTGGCTTATCCACCGGCCTGGCCTACGCCAGCGCGTTCAATGCCGAGACCGATGAAGTGCTGCAACTGAGCGAAGAACTGACGGCGTTCGGCGCGGTGTACACCACCCATCTGCGCAGTGAGTTCGAGCCGGTGCTGGCGGCCATGGACGAGGCGTTTCTGATCGGTCGGCATGCTCAGGTGCCGGTGATCATTTCCCACCTCAAATGTGCCGGCGCGGGTAACTGGGGGCGTAGTCCGCAGCTGTTGGCGGCGCTGGAGCAGGCGGCGAAAACCCATCCGGTGGGGTGTGATTGTTACCCCTATGCGGCGAGTTCTTCGACCCTGGATCTCAAGCAAGTCACCGATGCGTTTCGCATCACCATCACCTGGTCGACAGCGCACCCGGAAATGAGCGGGCGCGACTTGCAGGCGATCGCCGCCGAGTGGGATGTTTCGCTGATGGACGCGGCCCGTCGGCTGCAACCGGCGGGGGCGGTGTATTACGGCATGGACGAAGCGGATGTGCGCCGTATCCTTGCGCATCCGCTGTCGATGGTCGGGTCGGATGGGTTGCCCGAAGATCCGTTCCCGCATCCGCGCTTGTGGGGCGCGTTTCCGCGGGTGTTGGGCCACTTCAGTCGGGACGTCGGGCTGTTCCCGCTGCACACGGCGGTGCATAAGATGACCGGCTTGTCGGCGGCACGGTTCGGCTTGTCGGAGCGGGGCGAAATCCGTGTAGGGCACTGGGCCGACTTGGTGCTGTTCGATCCGCTGCGCGTGCGCGATGTGGCGGATTTCAAGGCGCCGCAGCAGGCGGCGGAAGGGATTGATGGCGTGTGGGTCAACGGCGTGTTGAGCTACAGCGACGGGCAGCCGAATGGTCAGCGGCCGGGGCGGTTCCTGGCGCGCAGTGGGGATTTGCGGGGTGGGTTTTCGACTCTATAGTGGGCGCTCTTACACACGGAGCGGTTGCCATGCACTTAGGAAAAGTCACCCCCATCCTGCGGATTTTCGACGAGGCCAAGGCGTTGGAGTTTTATGTCGACTTCCTTGGGTTCAAGGTCGATTGGCAACATCGCTTCGAGGCGAATTTTCCGTTGTACCTGCAGGTGTCGTTGGGTGAGTGCGTGCTGCATTTGTCCGAGCACCATGGCGATGCATCGCCGGGTGCGGCGGTGCGGATTCAGGCGCAGGGTGTAGACGCCTATCAGCAGCAATTGCAGGGCAAGGACTATCGTTTTGCCAAGCCAGGCGTTGAAGAAATGCCCTGGGGTTCGCGGGAGATGAGCATCCACGATCCGTTTGGCAATCGGCTGGTGTTTGTCGAGGAAGGCGAGGGCTGAGGGGGAAATTGCAGGCAATAAAAAACCGCCTTAGTAGGGCGGTTTTTTTGTGCAAACCCGGTTTGCGGCTGGGGTTGCGATCTCACAGGAAGCACTGACGTGTTGGCGATACTACTGCCGCTTCGGGGCTTTATGCAAGGCCTGACGATAGGTGGTCTTTTACTTGAGCCCCGCAAAAAACAGCAACAACTTTGAAGCGGAATTGGCCGTTGCTTGTCACACCTTGGCGTAGGGGACTGAGCTAGTATCGCCCTCGTTCTGCGTTCATCGTGAGGTAGGTTGGCTGGGTTCGCGCGCAAATTTTGGACCGACTGCCACGGGCTAGTAATCCGTGCCGGATTCATGCAAGAGGACCATAAACCCAGCCGCCTCACAGGAGCACTGACGTGCGTCCAAAGGCTCACATGTTCCGGTAAGTGCGCTGGAGGTAAGGCCCAACTCATGGAGGGCCGAGTATGTCTAAGTTTGCACGACGTGAGTGGAACCTCGTCATGAATGCCCTGCGTGTTTATCACGTATGGACATTCCTGCGAGACAGCTTCGATGACCGCTAAGGTCTGAGAAGTGGAGCCGCCCCGGTGCAGACCGAGGCGGCTTTTTGGTTTTTACACCCGGAAGTGGCTGACCATCTGCTGCAACTGGCTGCCCAAGCGCGCTAGTTCCACGCTCGATTTGGCCGTCTCATCACTCGCGGTGGCGGTCTGTTCCGACACGTCACGCACGTTGATGATGCTGCGGCTGATTTCTTCGGCCACGGCGCTTTGCTCTTCGGCTGCCGCTGCAATCTGCTGGTTCATCGACTGGATATTCGACACCGTGCGGGTGATGTTTTCCAGGGATACGCCGGCCTTGCGCGTCAGCTCGACACTGCTGTCGGTGAGGCTGCGGCTGTTGTTCATCACCGCGGCCACCTGCTGGGTGCCGTTCTGCAAGCCGGCCACCAGGCCTTCGATTTCTTCGGTGGATTTCTGCGTGCGCTGGGCCAGGCCACGCACTTCGTCGGCGACGACGGCAAAGCCGCGACCGGCTTCACCGGCACGCGCTGCTTCAATCGCGGCATTGAGCGCGAGCAAGTTGGTCTGTTCAGCCACGGCCTTGATCACGTCCATTACGCTGCCGATCTTGTTGCTCTCTTGTTGCAGATGGCTCATGGCGTCGGTGGAGCGCGCCACTTCGGCGGCCAGGCGTTCGATCTGGGCGATGGCTTCGGCCACTACCTTGTCGCCTGCACGGGCTTGGCCATCGGCATCGGCAGCGGCCTGGGAGGCTTGCTCGGCGTTGCGTGCGACTTCCTGCACGGTGGCGGTCATTTCGTGCATGGCGGTGGCGACTTGATCGGTCTCGATCTTCTGGCTGTTCACCCCGGCACTGGTCTGTTCGGTCACGGCCGACAACTCTTCGGCGGCGCTGGCGATCTGGGTCACGCCGTCACGAATGCCGCTGATCAACTCGCGCAGGGTCGTGCCCATGCGCTGGATGCCTTGTTGCAGTACGCCCAGTTCATCGCGGCGGGTGACCTGGATATTGTGGCTCAGGTCGCCGGAGGCAATGCGTTCGACCCCGGCCAGGGTTTCCTGGATCGGGCGTGTGATCTGGCGGGTGATCACCAGTGCCGCGACGATGCCGACCAGTAACGCGAGCAGCGTGCTGATCAATTGCAGGCTGCGGGCTTGGGCGCTTTCGGCGTCGCGGCGGGTGAGCTGGATGTCGTAGAGCTTGTCGCTGATGGTGACGATATCCGCCCCTTGGGTGGTCATTTCGGCGCGCGCGGCGACGATATTGGCGTTAGCCGCCTTGTAGTTCTGCACCGCACTGCGATAGGCGCCGAGCGCGCTTTCCAGGGCGCTGAGCGCGACCTGTTGGCTGCCGCCGAACGCCGCGCCGAGGCCTTTCAAGCCGTTGATGGCTTTTTCGATCTGGGCGGCGGCGCGGGCTTCGGTGTCGGCGTTGACGTTGCCGGTGTAGCCGCGCACTTCGTAGCGGGCCAACTGGAACTCTTGTTTGGCATGAGTCACGGCCTGGTACTGGGTGAAGCGCTCGGGGTTGTCGGGCGTCTGCTGCACACTGCTGTCCAGTGCGTCGATCTGGGCGTTGGCGATGTCGGCCTTATCGCCCATGACCTGGCGCGCAGCATTGCCGGCACGGTAGGCCTCACGCATTTTGTTCAGCGATTGCTGATACGCCGTGATGACGGCTTTCTGCTCGTTGAGCAGCTTGACGTTGTCCGGGCTCTTGAAGCTGTCCAGGAGTTTTTGCTGCTGGGCGACGAAGGCATCCAGGCTGGTTTGTACGTTCTGCGCCACGCTTTCATCGCCGTTGGCCAGCATGTATTGCAGGCGCACGATGCGCAGCTTGGTCAGGGAGGCGTTGAGCTGGGTGATGTCGCTCATCCAGTTGCTACGGTCGATCAGGCCGCCGAGGCTGGTCCAGCCGGTCAGCGCCAGGATCGAGGTGAGGACAAGCACCAGGCCGAAGCCCAGGCCCAGTTTGAGGTTGACGCTGATGTTACCGAACCAGCTGTTCATCGAGTGCTCCGCAAAAATGATGTTTGTCTGCTGGACGGTGTTGTTGTTTGAGCCAGCCAAGGTGTTTAGGCCATATCGGCGGGCACAGGGGAAACTGAAACGATTAATTAGCCTGCGCGATGCACGGAGCCCTGCATCACCGACTACCGGCGCCAGGCAGGCATGACGTGGGCGGCGCTCATCCCGCACGCACATTCTGTGCTAGTCTGCTGGCCCTTTTAGTTCTGGGCGGTGCGGGAAAACCGTGTTTTCAGCGCTGCCCTACAGCGGAGCCTCTTCATGTCCGAAGTTAATCTGTCCACCGACGAAACCCGCGTCAGCTACGGTATCGGCCGTCAGTTGGGCGACCAACTGCGCGACAACCCGCCACCGGGCGTGAGCCTGGACGCAATCCTGGCCGGCCTGACCGACGCGTTCGCCGGCAAGCCAAGCCGTGTTGATCAAGAGCAAATGGCCGCGAGCTTCAAGGTCATCCGCGAAATCATGCAAGCCGAAGCGGCTGCCAAGGCGGAAGCGGCTGCAGGCGAGGGCCTGGCGTTCCTGGCGGAAAACGCCAAGCGTGACGGCATCACCACTCTGGCTTCCGGCCTGCAATTCGAAGTGCTGACTGCCGGTGAAGGCGCCAAGCCGACCCGTGAAGACCAAGTGCGTACTCACTACCACGGCACCCTGATCGACGGCACGGTGTTCGACAGCTCCTACGAGCGCGGCCAGCCTGCAGAATTCCCGGTTGGCGGCGTGATCGCCGGCTGGACCGAAGCCCTGCAACTGATGAATGCCGGCAGCAAATGGCGCCTGTTCGTGCCAAGCGAACTGGCTTACGGCGCTCAAGGCGTTGGCAGCATTCCGCCGCACAGCGTTCTGGTATTCGACGTCGAGTTGCTCGACGTTCTGTAAGACCTGCTTTTGATTACCTGTAGGAACGAGCTTGCTCGCGACAAACGTCAACGATGACGCGAGCATCCTGGATGAACGCGTTGCTTGTGCGTTCTTCGCGAGCAAGCTCGCTCCTACAGGGGTTTGCGCGGTCGCTCATGGGTGAAACTTGCCATTGAGTTCCGTCGCCGGGCGCAATGCTCGGGCATAGCAGAACAGAAACAGGTTGCGCACCACTTCCTTCAGTACACCGGGTTCACTGGAACTCAGGCCATTCACGTCCAGGTCGCCCTGGTCCTGCAGTTCGTTCAGCGCTTCTTCCTCCAGCACCGCACAGACTTCCCCGGTTTCCCGATGGAGGATGCGCAGGTAAGGGTGTGGGCGGTCCAGCCAGGCATCTATCAAATAAGTCATGTCGTTCTCCTTGATGGGTTTCAATGAGAATAATTCTTATTCGTAGAATAGCAAGTGCCTATTGGCGGTTTGCGGATTTTTCTGCGTGGGTCGTGCGAGGGATCAACAGCCAGGGCGAAACGCCATCCCGCGGCGGGCGCGGGATGGAAGCAGCAGGATCAGACCTTGCGGACGAACTCGGACTTGAGTTTCATCGGGCCGATACCGTCGATCTTGCAGTCGATATCGTGGTCGCCGTCGCACAAGCGGATGTTCTTGACCTTGGTGCCGACCTTGACCACCAGGGAGGTGCCCTTGACCTTGAGGTCTTTGATCACGGTGATGGTGTCGCCGTCCTGCAGGACGTTGCCTACAGAGTCTTTCTTCACGGTTTCATCGCTGGCCACTTCGGCCTCGCCAGTGGCGGACCACTCATGGGCGCATTCCGGGCAGATCAGTTGGGCGCCGTCTTCGTAGGTGAATTCGGAATTGCATTTCGGGCAGGGTGGCAACGTGCTCACTAAAGCTCCTTAAAGGTCAGGATGGCTAAAGTCGCACATTATATAGGGAATTGTAGGGAGACAGTGTAGTGGTCTAATGAAACCGGACACCCATTTAGGCGAGAATGCTCGCCAGAACGAGGTGTCAGATGACCAAACAACGCCGTACCTTTTCCCCTGAATTCAAACGCGAGGCTGCCGACCTCGTTCT